>NZ_JBYVNY010000003.1:24895-361973 GCF_058146105.1 Sporacetigenium sp. TC11
CTTTGTCATGATCTTTGTCTTTGCACTTATCTTTATCATGGTCTTTGTCACAGCAGCAATCTTTGTCATGATCTTTGTCTTTGCACTTATCTTTATCATGGTCTTTGTCACAGCAGCAATCTTTGTCATGATCTTTGTCTTTGCACTTATCTTTATCATGGTCTTTGTCACAACAGCAATCTTTGTCATGATCTTTGTCTTTGCACTTATCTTTATCATGGTCTTTGTCACAGCAGCAATCTCTGTCTTTATCTTTGTCATGATCTTTGTCTTTGCACTTATCTTTATCATGGTCTTTGTCACAGCAGCAATCTTTGTCATGATCTTTGTCTTTGCACTTATCTTTATCATGGTCTTTGTCACAGCAGCAATCTTTGTCTTTATCATGCTTATCGTCATCTTTGTCTTTGCATTTATCTTTGTCTTTATCATGCTTGTTGTCATCTTTGTCTTTGCATTTATCTTCTTTATCATGCTTGTTGTCATCTTTGTCTTTGCATTTATCTTCTTTATCATGCTTGTTGTCATCTTTGTCTTTGCATTTATCTTCTTTATCATGTTTATTGTCATCTTTGTCTTTGCATTTATTCTTGTCATCATGCTTGTCGTCATCTTTACACTTGCATTTATCTTCTTTATCATGCTTATTGTCATCTTTGTCTTTGCATTTATCTTTACCAGGTCCATGAGGTCCTTTATGAGGTCCATGGTGTGGCCCATGATGTGGCCCTTTTGGTCCTTTTGGTCCTTTGTGTCTATTTTCATCACACATTTCGTGATCTTTTTTTACTTCTTCACTCATTAAACAATTCCCTCCAATGATTTATTATAAGGAATATTTTCCTTATGATTTAAATATATGAATTAACAAAATACAATGTTACGAAAAGAATAAAAAAGCATGTATAATTTTATATTGGCCATTAAGAATAATATATAAATTTATTATGTGTTTATTGATTTTAGAAGTTTATCTTATTAATCCATATATTTTAAGGCGTTTTTTCCTTACACATAATCATATGAAGCTATAAGATAAAATAATACAAAATAAAAAAATCACCGTATAATTTTACACGGCGATTTAGTGTATTATGTTCTTGTAAATATTTTTAAAAGACTAACCTCGGTTAGCAACTTCAACTGGCAGTTCTATAAACATAGAATCTATTCCGCAAGTAGGGAATATATAGAAATCATCTTCAAAGATAGCAAATACTATATCTTCATTAGCTTTTAATATATCATTTAAACTAAAGCAGTTATTTGGATTTCTAAAAGGACTAGCATCAGTATCTAAATTAAAGCAGAGTAGAGCTGATCTATTAGTATATTTCTTTATAGAATTTATTTTAGCTGCTATCTCATCTGCGCAACAACATGGGATTTCGTTATGAGTTGAATGCATAAGAGTTTGTATTGTATTTCTGAGCTGTATACGTATTTCTTCTGAAAGATCTGAAACATCAGCAAAAAATCTTACTACTGTACAAAGAGGGATAAAATGAATAGGCGTACCACCGAAAGTTTCAGAAATATCCACTACATCCTCTGTTACATTAGAAATAAAACCTTCGAAAATGACATTTCTAGTAATTATTTCTACACTTATATTTTGTTCCACAAATAATTCTAATATTTGTCTTAATGTATTTATATCACAGCAACAATCTCTATCTTTGTCTTTATCTTTATCACAATCTTTATCTTTTTCTTTAGCATCTTTCCATAAATCATCGCTATTATCTTTGTTACAGAAACAATCATCATGTTTTTTATGTTTATCAGGACCTTCATGTGGTTCTTTATATCTATATTCATCGTCTTTTCTTAAATCTTCACTCATTTAATAAATCCTCCTATTAATTCATAAGTTTATATTGTAAGGAATTTTCCCTTACAATATAAACTTATGAATTAATAAGAAAGAATGATACAAACTATAAATAAAAATCACCGTATAATTTTATACGGTGATTAAATATTATTTCTTTGAAAATATTTTTGATAAATTAGTATTGATTAGAGAATCAGCTGGCGCTCCTATAAACATAGAATCTATTCCGCAAGTAGGGAGTATATAAAAGTTGTTTTCAAATACGGCAAACACTATGTCTTCATTGGCTTTTAATATATTATTTATACTAAAACAGTTGTCTGGAATTATATCAAAATCAATAATATCTAATGTAAAACAGAGTATATTTGAGGTATTAGAAAATTTCTTTATAGAATTTATTGTATCTGCTATTCCATCTGTGCAACAACATGGGCTTAAGCAACGAGTTGAATGTATAAGCGACTGTAGCATATTACTAAGTTCTTGACGAATCGCTGATGGAAGCCCTGAAACATTAGCAATAACTCTAACTATATTACATAGTGGAATAAACTGATTAGGTGTGCCACCTAAGGTTGGAGAAATATCCACTATATTTTCTGATAGGGTAGAGATAAAACCTTCAAAACTATCAGCTCTAGAAGTTATATTTACAAGTATATTTCTTTTTTTAAATAGATCTAATATTTTTCTTAATGTGTCTGTATCACAACAACAGTCTGCATCTTTTTTGCAATGTTTATCTTTGTCTTTATCACAATCCTTGTTTTTATCTTTATCCTTATTATCTTTCCAGAGATTATCGTAATCATCTTTGTCATCTTTACAACAATCTTTATCATGTCCATGATGTGGTCCTTTGTATCTATTTTCATCATACATATCGGTGTCTTTTCTTAAATCTTCACTCATTTAACAATTCCTCCCATTAATTTGTAGGTATATTTATAAAAATATTAATTTAATTTTTTATTTTGTTTCTTTTAAAATATATTTAAAAGATTGGCTTTGTTCAGAAACTCCGTTTGTAGTAGCTATAGATACACTGTCTATTCCACAAGTAGGAATTAGTGCAAGGGTATTTCCTGCAACTATAAAGACTATGTCATCGGTAGCTCTTATTATAGCACCTAATGAGGCAGAGAGAGCCACTGGAAAATCAGTATCCAAAACTATATTTAAGGAAGTATTAGGTGGATAAACTTGCTTTAGACCATTTATTGTATCTGCAATTCCATCTGTGCAACAACACGGATTTAAGTTACAAGTTGTATTTATAATATCTAGTATTTTATCTCTAAACTCATCAGTTAATGAATCTGATTCAGTATTTACTGAAAAGAAAACTATATTACATAGTGGAACAAATTGATTAGGTGGCTCACCAAAATCAGAAGAAATATATACAATATCTTCTTCTAAATCAAAAACAAATCCTATAAAAAAATTATTTTTAGTGACTCCAAATAAGTCTATATTTCTTCCTTGAAATAGTCTAAGTATTTTTCTTAATGTTTCTATATCACAACAACAATCAGAATTACTCCAATCATGTTTTTTGTTGAAAACTTCATTCATTTAACGAATCCTCCAATTAAGTTTATATTTTAAGAAATATTTCTTCTTACAATATAAACTTATGAATTAATAACAAAGAATGATACAAACTATAAATAAAAAATCACCGTATAATTTTATACGGTGATTTAGTTTAGCATATAAATTTATTGTTTCTTTATTGATTATATTTTTATAAATATTTTTAAGAAATTAACTTTGTTTAGCAACTACAGCTGCAGAAGAAATTCTCAGAGAGTCTATTTGACAAGTAGGGATTATAATAAACGAAGAGCCGTTATCAATGAATACTACATCATCATTAGCTTTTACTATATCAGCTATATTATAACAAGGGCTTGGAGTATTAGGAGCTGTTATAATACATAATAAAGTTCCAGGGTCACTAAAGCGTCTTACATCATTTATTGCATCTGCAATTCCATCTGAACAACAGCATGGGTTTGTATTAGAAGTTAGACCTATAAGATTTTCTATTTCCTCTCTAATTTCATTACGTAAATCTCCTTGAGCGATATCAACAGAAACGTCAATTATATTACATAGTGGTATAATATAATCAGGTCTGCCATCGTCATCAAGTTCAGAAACATAAATCACGTCTTCTGTTAAATCAAAGATAACTCCAATAACAGATGTGGCGTCGGTAGATATAGATACTATAATATTTTCTCTTTGAAATATATCTAATATTTTTCTCAATGTATTTATATCACAGCAACAATTTTTATCGATTTTATTGCAAGATGTATTTTTTTTATCTGAATTACACAAGCTATAGGTTTTTTTTGAATTTTCAATCATTTAATAATTCCTCCAGTAATGTATATAGTTTAAGAGATGTTTCTTCCTACAATTCAAATATATGAATTAATTAGAAAGAATGATACAAACTATAAATAAAAATCACCGTAATGGTTTATACGGTGATTAAGTAGAATATCTAATCTCCTGGACACGTATTAGTAATCATCAAAGAGCTTATTGCACAAGTAGAAATTATACGCAAAAGGTGACCTTCACTTTCAGTAAGTTCGTTATCAATGAATACTACATCATCGTTGGCTATTACTATATTACCTATATCAACACAAATACTCCCTTGAAGCGATTTTGCTTGAATACCAATGAATAAACCATTTGTAGGATCACTAAATCTTCTTATATTATTTATAATATTTGCAACTCCATCTGTACAACAACATGGATTTGTATTGCAAGTTGGACTTATAAGCGATAATATTTCTTCTCTAACTTCATTGCTTAACTCATCAGAATCAATATCAGTAGAAAACGTAGAAATATTGCATAGCGGAACAAATGCGTTAGGGTTATCACCAGGATTTTGAGAAATATATACTAAATCCTCTGTTATATCAAAAATAATTCCTACAAAAGATTGAGAATTAGTAAATAAAACTATTTCTAAATTCTCTCTTTGAAATAATTCTAATATTTTTCTTAATATATCTATGCCACAACAACAATCACTATTAGATTTATCACAATCTTTATCTATTTCTTCACAATTATTTAAATCACACCAGTTAGAATCTTTTCTTGGAATTTCACTCATTTACAAATCCTCCAATTAATTTATATATTTAAGAGATATTTTCCCTCCAATATAAACTTATGAATTAATAATACATAAATTTATTGTTTGCTTATTGAAAAAATATCTTCAATAAACTGACCTTATATCCCATTTCCATTGAAAGAACTTAAAAACACAGAGTCTATTGAACAGGTAGAAATTATAGTAAATGAACTTTCAGCTGCAACAAGGAATACTATATCCTCATTAGCCCCTACTATATTATCTATACTGGGACATCCAGTACCAGAAGGAGTACTAATACATAGGCCAGTTGTAGGATCGCCAAATCGTCGTATACCATTTATTGCATCCGCGATTCCATCTGTACAACAACATGGATTTGTGTTGCAAGTTAGAGTTATAAGATCTTCTATTGCTTCTCTAATTTCATTTCGCAATTCCTCATTTTCAATTACAGCATTAAATACACTCATATTGCATAGTGGAATAAATAGAGTAGGGCTACTACCAAGTTCTTCTGAAACTGATGCCACATCTTCTGTTAAATTAGTAATAAATCCAGAAAAAACTGTAAATCCAGTAGCTTCAATAAATATGTCTAACTCTATATTTTCTCTTTGAAATATTTCTAATATATTGCTTAATGTATCTAAGCCACAGCAACAATCTTTATCAATCTTATCAAAACATTCATTGTTTTTTTTGCACTTATTTGAATCACATAAGTTAGAATTTTTTTTGAAATCTTCACTCATTTAACGTTACCCCCATTAATTTATTATTTATTCTTTAACTTCACTTTTTCTTTAAATTCTTTATAAAAGTTTTCAAATAATTTGCTCTGCTTATTAGGTTGAGTTTGAATACCTGGACCTATTGGACAATCATCAGCTATTAAAATGGCATTTATCGCACAAGTAGAAATTATAGAAATTGGAATTAGTTCATTTGTTTGGCTAAGTAAGAATATTACATCCTCATTAGCGCTTTCTATAGAACCTACTTCAACACAGTCTGCAGTAAAACCTGGTAAGAAAAAGCGTAGTTGAGTTGTCGGAGAGTTAAATCGTATTATATTATTTATTACATCTGCAATGCCATCTGAGCAGCAACATGGATTTGTGTTGCAAGTTGGATGTATAAGAGCTTTTATATTATTTACAATTTCAGCACCTAATGGACCAGATTCAACGACAGTATTAAATAGGGTTAGGTCACATAAAGAGACAAATATAGTAGGTTGGCCGCCAAAGGTTGTAGAAATAGATACTATATCTTCTGTTACATCAAAGACAAATCCACCTGTTGAAGGGAGGTTTCTAATAGATATATCTATTTGTATATTTTCTCCTTGAAATAATTTTAATATTTTGCTCAATGTATCAATACCACAGCAACAATCTTGATGAACTTTATCAATAGATTTATTTTTTTCTTTACAATTATCTAGATTACATAAGTTAGAATTTTTTCTTAAATCATCACTCATTTAGAAGTTCCTCCTAATAATTTATATATAAGAAATATTTTCCTACAATATAAACTTATGAATTAATAAAATAGAATGATACTGACTATAAATAAAAAATCACCGTATCATTTTATACGGCGACTAAGTATAGGATATAAAAATTAATACCAAAATATCAATCTTGTTGACATTGATCAGATATTAATAAAGAACTTATTGCGCAAGTTGGAATTATAGAAAAAATGTTATCTTCAGCAGGCGTGTCAATAAATACTACATCATCATTGGCTGCTACTATATTACCTATTCCAAAGCAAGTAGTTCCATTAAGGGGTGGTGATTGAATATCAATTATTAAGAAATCAGTAGGATCACTAAATCGTCTTATATCATTTATTGTATCTGCAATTCCATCTGAACAACAACATGGATTTGTATTGCAAGTTGGATTAATAAAAGATAATATGTCTTCTCTAAGTTCATCAGTTCGTTCATTTTCCAAAATAAAAGCAAAAAATATAGAGATATTGCATAGCGGAACAAATATAGTAGGACTATCGTTAGGACTATCGGAAATAAATACTAGGTCCTCTGTTATATCAAAAATAAATCCAGAAAAAAATTGACCTTTTGTAGCTATATTGACTCTTATATCCTCTCTTTGAAATACTTCTAATATTTTTCTTACTGCATCTATGCCACAACAACAATCTTTAAAGTCTTTATCACAACCCTTATCGAATTTATCACAATCTTTATCTATTTCTTTACAATTATCTGAATCACACCAGTTAGAGTTTTTTCTTGAAAATTCACTCATTTAACAAATCCTCCAATTAATTTATATATTTAAGAGATATTTTCCCTACAATATAAATTTATGAATTAATAAGAAAGAATGATACAAGAGGTATAAATAAAAAATCACCGTATTTTTATACGATGATTTTTAATAGGCAAACTTATTATTTATTTACTGAGTTTATTTTTAAAAGTATCTTAAATAGATTTATCTCGTGCACCATCGACTTCTTGAAGAAACATAGAGTCTATTGAACAAGTAGGAAGTATAATAATCGCATTGCCGTCCTCATCAGCAATGTATACCACATCTTCATTAGCATTTACTATTGTATTTATACCATAGCAAGTAGTAAAAGCAATAGTAACAAAGCATAGCCTAGCTATAGGGTCAACAAATCGTCTTATACCATTTATTGTATCTGCGATTCCATCTGAACAACAACATGGATTTGTATTACAAGTTGGTTGTATAAGATCCTCTATTCTTTCTCTTATTTCATTAAATAGCTCCTGATCTACAGCAAAAACAGAAAACTGAAGCATATTACATAGTGAAATAAACTGAGTAGGCATATCACCAAAATTTTCTGAAATAGATACTATATCTTCTGTGACATCAACGATAAATCCTTCGAAAACAGTACCGTCAATATCTATCTGGACTTCTACATTTAATCCTACAAATAATTCTAATATCCTGCTTAACGTATCAGTATCACAGCAACAATCTTCGTTATCTTTATCAAAACATTTATTTATTGCACTACACTTATGTGAATCGCACGAGTCAGAATTCTTTTTAGAATCTTCACTCTTTTTTTCTTTAAATTCTTTATGACGGTTTTTAAAGAATCGATTTTGCTTATAAGGTTTATCCTCAATATCTGAATCGGTTGAACAAATTTCAAAAGAATTTATTTGACAAGTAGAAATTATAGAAATGGAAATTGATCCATTTGGTTCGCTGAGTAAGAATATTACATCATCATTAGCTTTTTCTATAACACCTACATCAATACATCCTGTAGTAAAACCTTGAAGGTAAAAACGTAGTTGAGTTGTAGGTGAGTTAAATCGTATTACATTATTTATTGCATCTGCAATACCATCTGAACAACAACATGAATTTGTATTAAAAGTTGGGTGTAAAAGAGCTTTTATTTTATTTACAATTTCATCACCTAATGGACCAGATTCAACGGCAGTATTAAATGAAGTTAAATCACATAGTGACACAAATAGGGTAGGTTGACTGCCAAAAGCCGTAGAAATAGATACTACATCTTCTGTTACTTCAACAACAAATCCACCTCTATCATCGAAGTCTCTAGTAAATACACCTATTGATATATTTTCTCCTTGAAATAATTTTAATATATTGCTTAATGTATCTATACCACAACAACAATCTTCATTAGTCTTATCAAAAGATTTATTTTTTTCTTTATATTTATTTGAATTACATAAGTTAGAATTTTTTCTTAAATCTTCACTCATTTAGAAGTTCCTCCCAATAATTTATATATAAGAAATATTTTCCTACAATATAAACTTATGAATTAATAAAATAGAATGATACAAGAGTTATAAATAAAAAATCACCGCATATTTTTATACGATGATTAGGTAATGTCTACACTGGACAGTTAGCAGATATTGACATAGAGTCTATCGCGCAAGTAGAAATTATAAATGGTCTGGAGTTGCCAAAAAAGAATACGACATCATCATTAACTTTTATTATAGCATCTATACTTACACAAAGAGTGTCTGAAATGCTAGTAGTTGGAACAACAAGAACTAGAGTATTTGTAGGATCACTAAATCGCCTTATATCATTTATTGTATTTGCAACTCCATCTGTACAACAACATGGATTTGTGTTGGAAGTTGGAGGTATAAGACTTGCTACTTCTTCTATAAATCCATTAGGTAAATCGTCTGTATTAGGTAAAAATATAGATATATTACATAGTGGAACAATTTGATCAGGACTAGAACCAGCATCTTCAGAAATATATACTACATCTTCTGTCAAATCAAAAACAAATCCTGTAACATCACTATTTTCAGTATCTATACTTATTGGGATATTATCTCTTTGAAATATTTTTAATATTTTTCTTATTGTATCTATACCACAGCAGCAATCTTTATCATCTTTATTACAAGAATTATTTTTATCTGAATTACATAAGTCACAGTTTTTTCTTAAATCTTCACTCATTTTAAAAATCCCCCTATAAATTTATATAAGAAATATTTTTCTACAATATAAACTTATGAATTAATAAAATAGAATGATACAAGTGTTATAAATAAAAATTATATAAGAGTTAAATATTAAAGTGATATGCAGAGTAGAAGAGTAAGTGAAATAAGATGATATAGCAAATTATGTATATGCTGATAATATTATTGAATAAAAAAAGCGTCTACGAGAGGATTTGTAGACGCCTTTTTTATCTATGGGGCAATAGATGCTATTCTACATATAGAAGCAATATGAAAATTATTGTTAGGAACGCCAGCTCCTGTTACGCCTCGTATCCAAACTATATCAGGGGCTATACCTATAACCTTACCACTTATGTTTGCATCAGATATACGCTCCATATCTAGTATTACAGTTGTATTTGCAGTTCTCGCTGCTTCTAGCTTATCTATTATTTCTCCTTTGCAACAACAAGGATCATCGGGCACAGTAATATCACTAGAAAATAGAGGGTTAGCTCTTATAGCAGTTTCTAGAGCACTAGCATTTGTAGCAACAAAATGTATATCATATATAGAACATAGTGAGATATATTTATCAATAGGGTTTGTATCTACATAGACTAAATCATTTGACACAGATATTATGGAACCTTGGTCTAATAAAGATTTTATTCCATTAATATCTATAGTGTTAAGGTTTATATACTGAGATATAGCTGGAGTAAGAATATAGTTTAATACATCTCTTATACTATCTTTGCTACAGCAACACCCATCTCCATCTTGACCTGTAGATTCGCATGTTACATTTACAGTAATAGGGGGTAAGCAGGAATATTTGCTTTGATAACTACAATCACTGTCTTTATAAAACATAAAAACACCTCTTTTTTTATTATTGATACTTATAGAACTTTAAATAATTACATACCACTGATATATGTTATCAATGGTATGTATATTAGCAATTGTTATAGCAATGCTTGTTATGACAATTACACCTATGCAATTCACAACATATATCATTATGACAAATATAGTTATAATATAATGATTCTGAAACTAAACAAAAAAGTTATTTATATACTTAATTGTGTATATGAAAATAGTGGTAGATATGTTACCATAAGTAATATATTTTTAATAAAAAGTCCCTGAATAACAGGGACTTTCTATTTATATTAACAAGCACAATCTGTAGATTAATTTTTATTACATGAGCAACTAGCTTGTACTATAGCTTTAGGTTCTCTATGAGAAGATTTAGCTACATAGCAAGGTGTACATTCAACCATATTAAGAACTACTGGTCTTATTGCACAACCTAAGTCAGCTAACATTTTTTCAAGTCTACATAATTCATCAACAAAGTCACATACTAAGCAGTTGAATACACGTAATTTAAACGCTGTTGCAGCAGCATTATCGCCGCAAGCTTCTATTAAATCATTTAAAACTACAACTTTTAATGCTAAAGCTATTAATTCTATTACTATTTCAGTTAGGATGCATAATATATCAGCCATTGTGTCAGCTGAAAGAGTTCCTAATAGAGCTGTTCCAGTTGGCCCACCTACTGCATCACAATCGCAAGGTATTAACCCTAGTTGAGTTATTAAAGACTCTACTAAGCATCTAAATCTTTGTAATTGAGCAGCATATCCAAACTGACCTGCATCTGTAGCTGCTGTTATTGATTCATCTATAAGATCTAGCAATGCACCTAAAGCACCTGGTATAACTGGATCGGTACCAGGAATATCTTCTAGTAAGAATTCTCTAAACGCACATATAGCATCACAAAAATCATCAGTACAAAGGTCTATGTCACCTATAGTGGCTTCAAGAAATTGTATTAATTGTGCAAATGTCATAAGCAAAGCACTCCTTTAAAATTTTTTATATTAGAAAGGAAATATTGGTTGTCCTTTCTAATATAAATATATGTATATGGCGAAAATATGGTACAAGTTTTTACTTAAAAAACTAATTATTTTTATATTTTAGCGATTATAATTTAATCATTGTTATATATAAAAAATCAATGTGTAAGACCTAAAAATAAAGCGGTGATAAGTTCACCGCCGTATTTCTAGGAATTATTTTTGTAACTACAACTAGATTACTTGTTGTCTACACAGATATTTTTATCATGTACAAGTCTTTTACCAGAATTGGTTGCTACATAACAAGGAGTACAATCATCTATATTGCAAGATAGTAGTGAAACTATTATACAAGATAAATTTTTTACTAAATTTTCAAGATCAGTTATTTCATTAACTAATTCACACAATACGCATTCAAAGAATATAGAAGCACTTCTAAAACTAGCAATGGCTATAAGCTTGGTGTTAATTGCAACTATTAAATTAAATATTTGAAGTAATATGCATAGCAACTCTTCTAGTAAATCTGGACATCTTTCATTACAAGGCAATGATTCTAACCTAGATATTAATAATTGTAATATACATATTAATCTCTGTAGTTGTGCTATATAACCGTGATTTACAGGTCTATTCCTTTCTTCTATCTCTATTATAATATTTATAAGTGTTATAAGATTTGTTGCATCTATAATTATAAGGGTTGCCACAGCATTTATAACATTACAGTCTATAACCGCAACTTGTTGAGTAGATATAGGATTTTCTAATTCTTCTTTTATTTGGTTTGTAACTTCATGCATTTGAGAAAGTAGAGTTTCATAAAACATAATTTAATTACACACTCCCTTAATTAATATAGAAGGGATGTCCGCCTTCTAATATCACTATATGTGTGTAAGAAAAAAATGACACAAAAAATAGCTGTATAAAGGCATATACAGCTATTTTTATTACAATATAAATATATGAATTAATGAACTACAATGTTACGAAAATAATAAAAAATAAAGTATTTACTCTTTACAACTGCAATCAGGTTCATTGTGGTTTAGACATATATCTTTAGAAGGTATAGGTTTAAGTCTTTCACCAGAATGTTTTGCTACAAAACAAGGTGTACAAGTATCTGTTTCACAGGATATTAATGCTATTATTATGCAAACTAAATCTTTTATTAAATCTTCAAGTTTAGTTATTTCTCCTATAAAGTCACATAATAAGCATTGAAATAATATAGAATTGTATCTATAATAATTTAAATCATAAAGTTTAGTTAATGAGCCAAGTAATAAATAGTATATTTTTCTTAATATACAAAATAATTCTTCTAGTAATTCTGGACATGTTTCACTACAAGATATTGATTGTAATTTAGTTAGTAATAACTCTAATATACATCTTAATCTTTCTAGTTGAGCTAAATAAGATAGATTTGAAGGTGTTCTAGCTTCTTCTGTAGCTATTAAATTAACTACATAGTTAATAAGACCAATGAAAAGTTCACCACCTTCAAGAATAAAAATTAATTGGTCTCTTAACTCTTCCACATCATTGCAGCCTATAACTAATTGTGCTTGTTGAGCAGATATAGGATTTTTTATTTCTTCGTTTAGTTGTTTTGTAAGTTCTTGCATTTGAGAAAGTATACTTTTAATAGGCATAATTTAAAATGCACACTCCTTATATTGATATAGAAGGTTTGTCCTCCTTCTTATATCAATATATGTGGACAAGGGAAGAAGGGTGTAAAAAAGTATAATTTCCTACAATATATTTATATGTTAACAAGAAATAATTATCATAAATAAAAAATCACCGTATAATTTTATACGGTGATTGAGTATTACATAAATTTTTCTATATTAACTTGTTGTTTAAATTCTTCAAGACCAACTCTATCTATATAAGCACCTAGTCTTTCGTGCTTTTGGGCATTTTGTTCATAAACTTTCACTACTTCTTCTGCTAATGGATACAAATCTTCATCATCAACATTTTTTAATAATACATCGCCTATTCTAGGTTTCATACCGCCTTTTCCTCCTACAGTTACAGTCCATCCCTTTGGAGTTCCCATAAGACCTATATCTCTAAAGTGGTTTTCTGAACAAGAGTTGGCGCATCCACTAACACCTATTTTTAACTTATTAGGAAGATTTCTTCCGTGGAATGCATCGTCGAACTTAAGTCCCATTCCAACTGCATCTTGTTGTCCACGTTTACAAAATGTAGTTCCTGGACAGAACTTAACACTTCTTACACATAGACCTACAGCAGCTCCAGGCTTCATATCAAGTTCTTTCCATATATCATCTAAATTTTCTTCTTTGAAACCTACCATAGCTATACGTTGTGAACTAGTTAATTTTAGAGCTTGTGCACCGTATTTATCAGCTACATCAGCTAATTTTCTAAGTTGAGCAGAAGTTACAAGTCCACCTGGTAAGTGTGGTGCTATTGCATAAGTCTCCTTATCTCTTTGTAATACAGCACCTTTATCTAATAAATCTGGCATAATATTACCTCCTCTTATGTAAATAATTGAATAGATTTATATAAAGTACAAATTATATTATTCCCCAAATCACTAAATGTAAACAGATAAAAACTGTTTTACAAAAATTAGTTGACATTATTTACATAATACGAATATAATTAAATATAAACTATATATGAAACAACTTCATAAAAGGGGAGTAGCTTACACATAAGTGGTAATCAATCGTCATCTCGGTGCAGTGCACTCGGTTGATTAACAAGAATATTCTTGGTAGCAAGACCTTAGGAATATATAATTTATTTAAGTTATATATTTCTAAGGTCTTTTTATGTTTATTAAAGTTAATTAATTGGCAATAATATAGATATTCTTGAAGCAAGACCTTTTAGGATTAAAAGAAAGGGTGATAGTTTAGTGAAAAAAATATGGCATGCAAAAACCGTAGAAGAAGTATCTAGTGAATTACAAGTAGATACCAAAGCCGGTTTATCTGGGAAAGAATTCGAAGAAAGACTAGCTCAGTATGGAGAAAACAAGCTAGCTGAGGGAAAAACCAAAAGTATGTTACAAAGATTCTTTGAACAACTAAAAGACTTTATGGTTATAGTTCTTATAGTAGCAAGTGGTATATCATTAGTTCTAGGCGAGTGGGAAGAAGCTGTAATAATAGTAGCTATAGTTTTACTTAATGCATTACTTGGAGTTGTTCAAGAAAGTAAGGCAGAAAAGTCTCTAGAAGCTATTAAAAAGATGTCGTCTCCTAACGCAAAGGTAATTAGAGATGGCGTTCAAAGAATTGTAAGTGTCGAACAAGTAGTTCCAGGAGATATAGTAGTTATAGATACTGGAGACTATATGCCAGCAGATATAAGAATATTGGAATCATACAACTTAAAAGTTGAAGAATCTTCATTAACAGGCGAGTCAGTACCTGTTGAGAAAATAACACATAAACTTGATGATGAAGGCCTTGGAATTGGTGATAGAACTAACATGGCGTTTATGGGAAGTGTAATTACCTATGGTAGAGGAACTGGTATTGTTGTAGAAACAGGAATGAACACAGAAATAGGTAAAATAGCGGATATGATAAATAACGCTGAATCTACTCAAACTCCACTACAAAGAAAACTTGAACAATTAGGAAAAACTTTAGCTGTAGTTGCATTGGCTATATGTGCAGTAATATTTGCTATTGGATTATTTGAAGCAGGAGAAATAAATGGAGAAGTTATACTTGAACTGTTTATGACTGCTGTTAGTTTAGCTGTTGCAGCTATACCAGAAGGGTTACCTGCTATAGTTACAATAGTATTAGCACTTGGTATGCAAAAAATGGTTAAACGTAATGCTATAATGAGAAAACTTCCAGCTGTTGAAACTCTAGGTTCAGCTAGTGTTATATGTTCAGATAAAACAGGTACTTTAACACAAAACAAAATGACAGTAAAAAGAGTTTATACTGATGAATCTATAACTAATGTTGAAAATATAAATAACTCTGATGATACTATAAAAATGCTTATAGATTACGGAGTATTATGTAATGATACTAAGGTAAATAAGGAAACTGATGGAGTATTTACAAAAATAGGAGATCCAACTGAAATAGCATTGATAGATTTGGCTATAGAAGTTAAATACAATCCTATAGATATAATAAATGAATATGATAGAAAAGCTGAAATACCTTTTGATTCAGAAAGAAAGTTAATGACTACTGTAAATAATATAAGAGGTAAATATGCATCTATAACTAAAGGTGCACCAGATATATTAGTAGCTAGATGTAATAAGATATATATAAATGGTACTGTTCGCGATATAACTGATAAGGATATAGAAAATATAAATGCATCAAATGCAGAAATGGCAAATAGTGCATTGAGAGTATTAGCTGTTGGATATAAGATGTTAGATAACGTTCCAAATAATCCAAGTAGCGGTGAATTAGAAAACGACTTAATATTCCTAGGGTTATATGGAATGATAGATCCACCAAGGGAAGAAGCAAAAGATGCTATAAAAGTAGCAAAAAATGCTGGCATAAAAACAGTTATGATAACTGGAGACCACAAAAACACTGCTATTGCTATAGCTAAGGATTTAGGAATAATAGAAAACGAAAATCAAGCTATGACAGGAGCAGAACTTGCTAAGATAAGTGATGAAGAATTAGCAAAGACTGTAAAAAATTACTCTGTTTATGCAAGGGTTGCACCAGAGCATAAGGTAAAAATAGTTAAAGCATGGCAAGCAAATGGAAATATAGTTGCAATGACAGGTGATGGTGTAAATGATGCACCTGCACTTAAAACTGCTGATATAGGTGTTGCAATGGGTATTACTGGAACAGAAGTTTCAAAGGGTGCTTCAGATATGATATTAACTGATGATAACTTTGCAACTATAGTTTCAGCTGTTGAAGAAGGTAGAAGTATATTTGCTAACATAAAGAAAGCTACTCACTTCCTATTAAGTTGTAACATAGGTGAGATAGTTACTATATTATTAGCATCTTTACTTGGTCCATTTATATTTGCAAGTGCAGCGGATTATATGCCTCTTAGCGCAACTCAAATATTATGGGTTAACTTAGTTACAGACTCATTACTTGCAATAGCTCTTGGACTTGAGCCTGCAGAGCCTGATGTAATGGATAGAAAACCAAGAGATCCTAAAGCTTCTATATTTAGTGATGGATTAGGACTTAGAATAACGTATCAAGGTATATATGTAGGTTTAGCAACATTTGTAGCTTATTATATAGGTGTACAAATAAACCATGAAGTAGGAAGTACAATGGCATTTATGACATTGGCATTTACACAATTATTTCATGCATTTGATGCTCGTTCAGATAGAAACTCTATATTTAAAGTAGGTTTATTTAGAAATAAATATATATGGGGAGCATTTTTCGTATCAGGGATAATACAATTATGTACTTTATTCCCAGGAGTAAGAGACTTATTTGGTATAGTTATGTTAAATACTAACCAATGGTTAACTGTTATAGGATTAGCATTCTCAATAGTTATTTTAGTTGAGATAGAAAAGGCTATATCTAATTCTATGAGAAAAAATTAAATTTAATTTTTAATGGCTGCTAATATAAATTAGCAGCCATTTTTTTTATAATTTAAAACATATAAAGTTGAGTAAAGCGAATTTTAATACTTATGCCATAAAATTTTAAAATTGTGGAAATAATAAAATATGATGAATTTAAGATAAATAATAATTTGATACAATATCAATTAGAAAATAGGGGTGTGATAGATTTTGGATTCGGCAATTTTTATACAAGTAGTAATATTAGTAATACTTCTTATGTTCTCAGCTTTTTTCTCGGCTTCAGAAACAGCGCTTATGTCACTTAGTAAAATAAGATTAAGACATATGGTTGACGAAGGAGTAAAAGGTTCTAAAAATGTAGCTAACGTAGTTAGCGATTCAAGTAAATTATTGAGCACAATATTAGTTGGAAATAACGTTGTAAATATAGGTGCATCATCTATTGCTACATCTTTGTTTATAAGTATATTTGGAAATGAAGGGGTGGCTATTGCAACTGGAGTTATGACAGTGCTTGTTCTTATATTTGGAGAAATAACTCCTAAATCTATAGCTGCACAAAAATCTGAAGGTGTGGCTTTAAAAGTAGCTAAACCTATTAAGTTTATTATACTAATATTAACTCCTGTAGTTATAATATTTAATACAATAACAAAAGTTATATTTAAAATAATTGGAATAAATTCTAATATAGTTCAGCCTTATATAACTGAGGAAGAATTAAAAACTATGGTAAATGTAGGCCATGAAGAAGGATTGCTTGAAAGAGAAGAAAGAATAATAATAAATAACGTTTTTGAATTTGGAGATATGCAAGCTAAGGAAGCTATAGTTCAAAGAATGGATATAGTAGCTATTAATATAGAAGATAGTTATGAACAAATAATAGATACGTTTAAAAGCGAGCAATTTACTCGTATGCCTGTTTATGAAGAAACTATAGATGATATAGTAGGTATAGTAAATATAAAAGATGTGGTTTTCTTAAATGGCGAAGAAATTAAGGACTTTGATATAAGAAATTATATGAGAGAACCTTTCTACACATATGAATTCAAGAAAATTACTGAGTTATTTGAAGAAATGAAAAGGGAAAAAGTTCAAATGGCAGTAGTTTTAGATGAATATGGAGGAACTTCAGGAATAGTTACTATGGAAGATTTGGTTGAAGAAATAGTTGGAGAAATAGAAGATGAGTATGATGAAGAAGAAGCAGAAATAGTAGTAATAAAGGAAGATGAATATATAGTAGATGGAAGTACTAAAATATCAGATGTAAATGAAATGATAGGTACCAAATTAGAATCAGATGAATTTGATTCAATAGGTGGATTTATAATAGGTTACCTAGGTAGATTGCCAGAAGAAGATGAGATAATACAAGTTGAAGGAATAAAATTTTGTATAGAAAGTATAGACAAAAACAGAATAAAGAAGATTAGAATACACACATAAGACGCTGCAAAATGCAGTGTTTTATGTTTTTACAAAAGTTATAAATAAGAAGGGGGAAATAGAATGGTTTTAAATAAGCTTTTTTTAAATAAGCTAAAAAACAACGCCATATATTTTGGGATATATACTTTAATATTTATAGTATTATATTATACATTTCCATATGTAGCCCCATTTGTTATAGGAGGGGTAATAGCATTCTTTATAAAGCCAATATCTAAAAGATTAAAGGAAAAATATAATATAGATAAAGGAATATCTACTTTAATTTTAAGTTTTTTGGCTGTAATAATACTGCTAGCCTTATTTACTATATTCATAGTTAATGGTATAAAACAAACATTATACATAATAAGTGTTTTATCTTTGGATTCACAAGCTATATACAATAATATTATGAAGTTAATAGATCAAGCTAATATTTATATAGGATATGTGCAAGATATAGGGGGTTTTGGCCTAGAAAGCATAATTACTAAATATAGCAATAACATAGTCAATTTTGCTAAGAGTATTTTAGAGAATGTATTAGCTTTAGTAGTATCAATACCTTATATAGTGGTTTATACTATAACAATATTTGTAGCTACCTATTTTATAGCTAAGGATACAGATGATATAGAAGAATGGTTTTATTGTATGTTTTCATCACATCTTAGACCTAAGGTAAAGGGTATAAAACACGAGGTTGGAGTAACAACATTAGGTTATATAAAAGCTTATTCAATATTAATGGGGATTACATTTTTGGCTACATGGATAGGATTTACTACTCTTGGCGTGCCTTATGGATTCATATTAGGAGTTATAGGTGCATCGCTTGACCTTATACCTTTTTTGGGATTAGTAATTATATATGTTCCAGTTATAGTTTATTATTTAATAATTAATAATTATTTTGTGGGAATATCTGTTATAATATTGTTTGCAGTTCTTTCCATATCTAGGCAAATATTAGAACCTAAACTTGTTTCTATGACTATAGGAATAGCGCCCCTTGCCAGCTTAGCAGCTATATTTATAGGAGTTCAGGTTTATGGAGTACTGGGCATATTTTATTTTTTAGGTTTAGTAGGTATGCATAAGATTTTGAGTAAATCAGGTGTACTCTAATGAATATCAAAAGAAAAGGAGATAAAATTATGAGAAGCAAAGTTGTAGAAAGATTTTTAAGATACGTAACTTTTGACACAACTGCAAATCCAAGTTCTGAAACTTGTCCTTCATCAGTTGGGCAGATGGTATTTGCAAAATATTTAGAAGAAGAATTAAGAATATTAGGATTAGATGATGTATCTGTTGATGACAATGGATATTTATTTGCTACATTAAAAGGCAATGTAGAAGGTGTAGATACTATAGGATTTGTAGCTCACTTAGATACAGCTCCAGATATGAGTGGAGAGAATGTAAATCCTCAAATAATAGAAAATTATGATGGAAAAGATATAGTATTAAATAAAGAATTAAATATAGTACTTGCAACTAAAGATTCTTCAGAATTATTAAATTTCGTAGGAGAAGATTTAATAACTACTGATGGAACAACATTACTTGGAGCAGATGACAAGGCTGGTGTAGCTGAAATAGTTACTGCTATAGAATATTTAATAAATAATCCAGAAATAAAACATGGAGATATAAGAATAGGATTTACTCCAGACGAGGAAATAGGTAGAGGGGCAGACAAGTTTGATGTTGAAAAATTTGGAGCTAAATATGCTTACACTATGGATGGAAGTACAATAGGTGAATTAGAATATGAAAACTTCAATGCAGCAGCTGCAACTATAACTATAAATGGTACAAATGTACATCCAGGATACGCTAAAGGCAAAATGGTTAACTCACTACATATAGCTGCTGAATTATCAGAAATGTTCCCAGCAAGTGAAAGACCAGAAAGTACAGCAGGTTATGAAGGATTTTATCATTTAAATGATATAAATGGTAATGTTGAAAAATGTACTATGGTTTATATAATAAGAGACTTCGATATGAATAAGTTTGAAGAAAGAAAAGCTTACGTAAATGAAGTTATAAGAAAAATGAAAGAAAAATACGGTGATGAAAGAATAGAATTAAACTTAAAAGATCAGTACTACAACATGATAAAACAAGTTGAGCCAGTTAAATTTGTTGTAGATATAGCTAGAGAAGCTATGGAAGAAGTAGGTATAGTTCCAAATATAAAACCTATAAGGGGCGGTACTGACGGAGCAAGATTATCTTTTATGGGATTACCTTGTCCAAACATATTTGCTGGAGGAATAAACTTCCACAGTAAATATGAATATGTACCAGTAACATACATGGAAAAAGCTACTGAATTAATAGTTAAGATAGCACAAAAGTATACACAAAGATAGTAAAGCTAATATAGCCTAGATAAATATATTTAGGCTATATTTTTTTGAAAATTTTTTAAATAAGTAAGCATAAATTTTTGATATTAGTAACTCTTTTTATGTTGTTGAATATAATGAAATAGAAACTGTATATTTATCATAGATAGAACAATTTTGGAAGGAGGACTTTTTAAATGTCAGATAAAAATGCTGAAAATAAAAAGGTAATAGAAGGAGAAGTTAGAGAATTAATAGAAAAAAAGATATTATTTAACCCACCTAAACACGATGTAGTTATAGACATAGGTGACATAGTTAAGACAGTAAAAATTACTGATACTAAGGTATTATGTGATTATGTAGTTGTTAGTGGATTCTTAAATAAAAGCATATTATATAAAACAGCAAAAAGAGAAGACGCTAAAGAATTTTTAGGCGAAGATAAAGAAGATAAAAAAGACGATAAAGATGGTAAAAAAGATGATCAAAAAGACGATAAAGAAAAAGATAAAGATGGTGCTAAGTGTGAATCTCTTGTACCTGAATGTACTGCAGTAGATGGAGTAGTACGCCATGTAACAACTTGGATTCCGTTTGAATCTTTAGTAA
The DNA here is from genome assembly GCF_058146105.1 of Sporacetigenium sp. TC11. NCBI lineage: Bacteria > Bacillati > Bacillota > Clostridia > Peptostreptococcales > Tepidibacteraceae > Sporacetigenium > Sporacetigenium sp. TC11. Next base: position 46,249 of record NZ_JBYVNY010000003.1, read on the forward strand.
AAGTTAAAGGTATTGATCCATGTGATGATGTTGAAGTATGTGCAGAAGTGCTAGATGTATTAGAAGAAAAGCGCATTGAATGTGGAAAGTTTATTCTAGGAATAATAGAAAAAGATATCGTAAAGATAACTGTAAGAGTTAAAAAGGACTAAATATAACTCATTTAATTCTAAAGATTAAAATATTAATATTCTAAAGTGTGCAGATGCCCTAAACGTCGATGTAAATGAATAACAATTTTAGGAGCTGCACACTTTTTTGTGCTATTAAGGTATGCATATTTAAAGTGAGTTTTATTTAGATTTATAGCTGCAGATTTTCAATTTATGTAACATTTAAGGTGTTTATGAATAGAATATAATGAATATTAATTAGTGGGTAAGGGGGAGTTTATATGGCATCTAAAACTTATTGGTATGATAATAAGGGTAAAGATGGTAAATATGAAAATAAGGTAAATAACAAAAAATATGAGTATACATGGCAAAAAAATGGTAAGTCTAAAGATGATGACAAACATGATAAATGTAAAGATAATAAAAAAGATTGGAAATGGGAAGATAAAGAAAAAGATTGCAAATGTAAAGATAGTGATAAACATGACAAATGTAAAGATGATAAAAAAGATTGGAAATGGGAAGATAAAGAAAAAGATTGCAAATGCAAAGATGATAACAAACATGATAAATGCAAAGATGATGACAAAGACTGGGAATGTGAAGACCATAAGAAAGACTGGAAATGTAAAGATGATGACAAACATGATAAATGCAAAGATTGGGAAGATAAAGAAACAGATTGTAAATGTAAAGACGATGAAAAACATGATAAATGCAAAGATTGGGAAGATAAAGAAACAGATTGTAAATGTAAAGACGATGAAAAACATGATAAATGTAAAGACGATGAAAAACATGATAAATGCAAAGACGATGAAAAACATGATAAATGTAAAGACGATAAAAAGCATGATAAATGTAAAGACGATAAAAAGCATGATAAATGCAAAGACGATAAAAAGCATGATAAATGCAAAGACGATAAAAAACATGATAAATGCAAAGACGATAAAAAACATGATAAATGCAAAGACGACGAAAAGCATGATAAATGCAAAGACGATGAAAAACATGATAAATGCAAAGACGACGAAAAGCATGATAAATGCAAAGACGATGAAAAGCATGATAAATGCAAAGACGATGAAAAGCATGATAAATGCAAAGACGATGAAAAGCATGATAAATGCAAAGATAATGATAGAGATATTATAGGAGAAGATCAGCATCTAGTAGAGAAAAGAATAACTCTAAATCCTCCTCATAAGGATGTTGTAACTGGCGTTGGAACTATAGAAAAAGAAGTAGAGATTGTTGCTGTTGAAGTATCTTGCGATGTAGCTATTGTTAGAGGAATTCTACACAAAGACATTATGTATAAAACAGTTAAAAAAGAAGATGTAGAAAAAGCACTTAAATTAGAGAATAAAGATGATGATAAGAAAGATAAAGATGACAACAAGAAAGATGATAATAAAGGTGATAAGAAAGATGACAAAAAGGGCCCATCTTGTGAGTCACTTATTCCTGAATGTATAGCTATTGACGGTGTAGTACGTCATACTACAGTAAAGATACCATTTGAATTTATTGTAAACGTTCCAGGTGCTAAACCAAAAGATGACTATAAAGTTATATGTGTAGAAGTAAAAGATGATTTAGGTGGAGATTATATCTATTATGATGAAACTAAATCTAAAACTCCTGACTGTGATATAAAAGATCAAAATTTCATCGTAGCTCTTATAGAAAAAGATATAATTAAAGTAGTAATAAAAGTTTTTAAAGATAAACATTAGTTAAATCAAATCCTTCTCAAATAGTAATTTGAGGAGGATTTTTTTATTATAATATTCAACTTATAAACTTGAGCAAGATCCCTTCTTTCAAGGTGGTTGGCGACATGAGGAAAGCAAAATTTTTATTTATGTACACGGTAACTATATTAATGAAGATACATACTATAGTACAAACAGTCTAAATATTAAAAGTTCACTTTCTTATATATGTAGGGATATATAGATAAAGGGACTAATCACAATGGAGGGAAGATAAATGCTTATTATATTAGCATTGGTTTTGATAACATATACAAGTATGATATTTTCTATAAGATATCGTACTCCTATTGCTGTACTAGGTTCTGCAGTAATTTTGATTTATGGAAGTTTGACAAATGCATTTCCTTTTACTAAGGTTTTTGAAAAATTTCCATATGAGATTATTATCTTGATTATAGTTTTAGCTTTATTTGCTAAAGTATTTGAGGATAATAAAATCTTTGACTATATTGGAGAATCTTTTATTAATGTTACAAAGGGGAATAAGGTATTGGTTGTAATATTAATGCCACTTACAATATATGCAGCATCATTATTTATGAATAATTTAAGTGTAGTTCTAATATTTACATCCATTTGTTTGGGTTTATCTCTAAAATTAAAACTACCAACTACACCTTTGCTTGTATCAACTATTATTGCATCTAATATAGGTGGAGCGCCACTTCCATGGGCTGATACTCCAGCTGTCATTATTACTCTATATACTGATTTTAATTTAATAGACTTTTTAAATAAATTATTTTTACCTTGTCTGGTTTATATAATTTTATTATCAGTATATACACTTATGTGGTTTAAATATAAAGATATAGATGACCCATATAAAGAAGACATGATATATAAAGATGAAGAGATTGATGAAGAAGACACACATAATAAACCTTATAAACCACTACACCATAAACCACCGCATCCACCACATCCACCACATCATAAACCACCGCACTTACCGCACCATAAACCGCCTCACCATAGACTTTATAGGGGCGATGGTTTGAATATGACTAAAAGAGTAAAATTCTCTATAATATTATTTGCACTATTTATTTTAAGTGTTTGTATAGGTCCTTTTATAAATGTATCTATAGCATTTGTTTCAATGCTTTTCGGTTCTATTCTTCTTATTACAAATACAAAAAAACCAGAAGATATAATAAATACTATGCCTATTATGGATTCAATTGTTTTTATTTCTACCTTATTTTTAATAGGGGGAGTTTTAGAATATGCTGGAATTTTAAAAGTAGCTGTAGACTATATTTTGGAATTTACAAATGGAAATAGCTTCTTAATTGTACTATGTATAATGTTATCGGCATTTGTTATAGCAACGTTTTTATCAGCTGGACCTGCAGCAGCTACATTAATGCCTATATGTTTACAAGTGTCCCCTGCAGTTGGAGATAAGTTAGTGTATGCAGCCCTTGCACTCGGAATTTTGGCAGGAAGTAGTATGCTACCTTGGTCAGCAACAGGAGGACCTATTATGTTAAGTGAAGTAAATAGATTCTTGAAAAAACCAGATATAAAACAAGGAACTAAGAATTCTATTATGAATATATATAATCTTAGATCATATATAGCGTTTTCATTTCCATTTTCTTTCTTAATGGTTATCCTAAGTGTAATATATTTCTATATAAAAGTAGGATAATAGTAATAAAAATAGACCATTGATAAAAGCTTTATCAATGGCCTATCCCTATTCATTTATGTGTATAACCTCTTTAGTATTTATGTCTATATGATTTATTTCTAAATCTATTTCATCATCATCTTGTGATATTATATTTATAATTGCCACAGAGTGAGTCCCGTCTTTAGGAAGTGACATACTGCCTGGATTTAAAACTATTAGATTTTCATCTGCATAAAGTTCTTTTACATGAGTATGACCAATTATAAGTATATCAGCATTGTATTTTTTTGCAGTTTCAATTGTATCTTCTTTTGACTGTGTATATCCATGTGTAAGTAATATTCTTATTTCTCCAAATTGAGTAAGTATATAAGGTGATTGTATAGGATGATTTATTACCATTTGGTCTACATCAGCGTCACAATTACCTCTAGCTATTAATATATTTCCTACTTCATTTATTTTATTGGCTACTTCCTGTGGATTATATCCTTCTGGTAGGGGGTTTCTTGGACCATGGTATAAAATATCTCCACCATGTAATATTACATCACAATCATCCAGTACTTCAAGTGCCTTTTCTAAATAAGTTAAGCTTCCATGAGTATCACTCATTACTCCTATTTTCATATGTATATCCTCCTAAATATTATAGAAATTTCTCTGAAACTCTGCTCCAAAATTCGTAATTTGAGAGTCTTAGTAATTTTATCCTAACTGATGATGAAATAATAACTATTTCTATTATTTCATTAAATTTATATTCGATACCATCTATAACCATTAAAATTGAATTTTCAAATCTATATTCAGGTGCGATTTTTACTGTAGAGTTATAAGGCAATATTATACTAGATGTAAATGATCTATAAGCAGTTGTATTTATAGGAGATAGTGGAGTTAACTGAATTAATTTTAAACTAGGGTCCACTATACTTCCTCCAGCAGAATAATTATATGCAGTAGAGCCTGTTGGAGTAGATATAAGCATTCCATCTCCACTAAATTTTTCTATAAAATGATTATTAACTTGTAAATTCAAGTGAATTACCCTTGATCTATGGCCTTTTACGACTACTTCATTTATAGCCATAGCCTCTATACAACTATCTTTTGTACATATTGTAATTTCAAGAGGAGCCATATCTTGAACAAAATAGTTACCTCTCATGTAGTCATCTATAAAACTATCAATATCATCAGGAGTTATATCTGTAAAAAAACCTAAGTGACCTGTATTTATACCAATTATAGGAATATCAGGAAAATCAAAATCGTGAACAGTTTTTAAAAAAGAACCATCGCCACCTATTGATATAATTAGTTCTGATCTAGGGTCAAATTCATAATATACTTCAAATCCTACATCTATAAGTTTTTTAGTAATTATATCTCTAGTAGATAAAGATCTTTCAATATCATTAGAATTTATAGTTATTATTCTTGTCATTTTTATTCACCTCTTTATAATCAAAATTATATCATATATGACAATAAATTAACATTTTGCATAACTTATAATTTACAACAAATTATAAATTTGAGCAAGATTCCTTCTCCTAAAAGTCGTTGGCGAAATGATCAAAGCGAATTTTTTATAACTTGTAGGTAAAAAATATAAAGGATATAATATACTTATTATATCATCAGAAGGAAGGTGTGTATATTTGCTAATAAAAGAGAATCAACTTTATAATTTAATATCTTATGTAAATGATGAAGATTGTGTTACACTTAAAGAACTGCTTTTAGATAAATTAAATTTATCAGTGAGGTTTTTATCAAAAGCTAAAAAGGATAAAAATTTATTTGTAAATAAAGAACATGGACATCCAAGTCAGATAGTAAAAAAAGGCGATCTAATAGAAATAAAAATAGATGAGGATATGGGAAACTTTACACCTCAAAATCTAAATATAGATATATTATATGAAGATTTTGATATTATTATGGTAAATAAACCTCCTTATATTGTAGTTCATCCAACTAAAAGTCATAGTGACAACACTGTTGCAAATGGGCTTACTTATTATCTATTAAATAAATGTGAATATCCTAGAATAAGATTTGTAAATCGACTTGATATGAACACATCAGGGCTATTAATAGTGGCTAAAAATGCCTATGGTCATCATATATTATCTCAAGATATGGGGGCAGATAAAGTAACTAAAAAATATTTAACTGTTGTAGATGGAATAGTTAAAGAAGATAAAGGTACTATAAATGAACCTATATATAGGCCAACTGAAGATAGTATAAAAAGAGTTGTAGATGAAAAAGGGCAACCATCAATAACTCACTATAAGGTAATAGAAAGATTAAGAAATGCTACACTCTTGGAGGTTCTTTTAGAAACTGGAAGGACTCATCAAATAAGGGTTCATATGAATCATATAGGCCATGGAATAATAGGTGATGAGCTATATGGGATTGATACAAACCTAATAAATAGACAAGCATTACATGCTTATAAGCTAGAATTTGAACAGCCTAGAACTAAGGAAAAATTATGCTTTGAGGCAGATATTCCAGCTGATATGAAACAACTTATAGACAACTTGAGATAGGGGGAATTTAAATGTTAATACATAAGTTTGTAGTCCATGTTTTAGATAAAAATAGTGATGTGCCTATACTTAATGATTTTGAAGGAAAGGTAAATGAAGGTGTAGAAAAGTTTTTCCAAAAAATTATAAATAGAGTATCAAAAGATGATGATTTGAGAAAAGGTGTTTTTAAAAGTTACAATGACAATATTGTTAGAACTTGCTGTGAACAAATAATATATGATGAAAATACTTTTTTAGAAAATTCTAAGGAAATAGCAGCTTATTTATTTGATGTAATGCAAACTGCTGGTCCAACTATGGCATCATGTGATTTGGCTATATGTTTATACACTGTAAAAGATCAAAAGTATGTAGCTATACTTAAACTCGATTATAAGAAGCTATATACTCATTCTATTGAGTTTGTAGATGATAAGTTTAATATACAAATGGTTCCAAATGAAATAGGCATACCAGAAACTCAAAAACCTAAGCAATGTGCATTAGTTGGTGTTAGTGGAATGAATGATGAGTATCATTTAAGACTATTAGATAAAGATGGCGAAAAAGAAGGTAGTGATACTAAGTTTATAATAGACTTTTTAAACTGTGAAAAAGTATTAGATGATAAATATAGAACTAAGCTATTTAAAAGTAGTGCAGAACAGTGGATAACTCATGCATTAAGTCAAGATGCAAGACAAGCTGAAGATGTAAGATCAAGACTTACTTATACACTTAAGGAAAAACAAGAAGTGGATGTAGATGAATTCGTAGATAAGTCTATACAAGACAATGACCTTAAAGAAAGCTTTAAAGAACATATATCAGAAAAAGGAATAGAGCCTACTTTTACTATAGATAAAAAGTGGGTAGAAAAGAAGTTAAAAAAGAGAAATATTAAAACTGATACTGGATTTGAAATAAGATCTAATTTAACTGATTTTGAAGATCAATTGAAATATTCTATAAAACAAAATGAAGATGGAAGTATGGATATAATAATAAAAAATGTTAATTTTTATGAAGAAAAATAATAAGAGAGCCATTTGGCTCTCTTATTTTAATTTATGAAATTTATTTGTTTTCTTCTATATACTTACATATATCTCCGATGTTTTTGAAGTTTTCAGCTTCTTCATCTGATATTTCAAGGCTAAACTCGTCTTCTAAAGCCATTATTATTTCAACAGCATCTAGTGAGTCAGCTTCTAAATCTTTCATTAAAGATGTAGCTGGAGTTATAGAATCTAAATCATCTACTCCTAATTGGTCTGCTACTATTTCTTTTACCTTTTCAAATACCATAATAAGTACCTCCCTACATAAAAAGTTCTTATGAATTTAATTTTAATTGTAGTTTAATATATATCAATCAAATTTTCAATATATATTTTTATATAAGTTATGAATAATATATATTTTTTAGAATATATATTAGTATAAGCTTGTACAAAGGAGGAATTTTATGAAATATATTATATCAATAGTAGTTCTCTGTTCAATTAGCCTTATGTTACTTGTAGGGTCATATTATAAAGTATTACAATATGATATTGAAGAAATAAAACCCTATGTAAGTGAGATGAACTTTATATTAGAGGAGTACTATGATAATACTCATTATGTTTATAATCATAATGATGAATATATAAATAGAATAAATAAAATAAATGAAGGAATTAAAAATACAAAGGTTTCTATATTAACAGATGATTATGTGAAATATAAAATACTAGCAATAGAGAGTTTTAAAAAACATTTAAACTGTAATTATGAAAAATATGAAAATGATAAGTACTTAAAAGATTTTAATAAATATAATGACCTAGCACATAAAAAATTAGACGATGTTTTATATAATAATTTTATTAAAGTAACATATTTGTCTACCCATTCATACTATAAATAAATGGAGAAGCATTTTCTTCAAATATCATAAGGGAGGTAGACTTTATGGCTAAATTAAATAATTTATTAAGAGGCAGTGGTTTCGGCGGTTTATTTAATGGATGTAATGGTTTGTTCGGTGGAAATAATAGTATATTAATAATAGTATTAGTTTTGTTAGTTTTATGTACAGATTTATTAGAAGACCTATTCTGTGACGATAACATGCTAATATGGATAGTGTTAATAGTATTATTACTATGTAACTTTGATGATAATGATTGTTGCTAATGATAAAAGAGCCAGTTTACTGGCTCTTTTTTAAATTTCAAAAAAAATTTAAAAAAATTTTAAAAAAATAATAACACATTTTATATTAACTTCATAGTATGGAGTATAGAGGTTAAAGCTTCTAAGGAATTAATATTTATATTTGAAGGAGGACTTATAATGAGTAAATTCTTCTGTGATTTCGACAGCTGGTGGATAATAGTATTATTTTTCTTATTCTTAGTATTCCAAGACTGCTGGCAAGAAATATCATTATGTGATTGGATACCATTCTTAATATTATTATTAATACTTGTTGCTTTTGACGACGGCGAATGTGAATGCTAATAACTAAATAAAGGGGGATTTAATATGAGTAGATTTTTTAAAGATTTTGATGGTTGGTGGATAATAGTATTATTCTTCTTATTCTTAGTGTTCCAAGATTGTTGGCAAGAAATATCATTAAAAGATTGGATACCATTCTTAATATTATTATTAATACTTGTTGCTTTTGACGATGACTGTGATCATGACGCTTGCTGTAAAAGATAATTATTAAATATAAAAAAGGAGCTAATTATAATTAGCTCCTTTTTTATATTTAATTTAAATTAGTAACACATAAATATAAGTTTTCATAGTATAGGATATAAGGTATAAGGCCTTAAATATTTATAAATGGAGGTACGTTATGAGCTTCTTTAATGATTTCGATGGTTGGTGGATAATAGTATTATTCTTTTTATTCCTAGTATTCCAAGATTGCTGGCAAGATATAGAACTATGTGACTGGATACCATTCTTAATATTATTATTAATACTTGTTGCTTTTGACGACGATTGTGATCATTGCTAATAAGTATAAATAAAAGTGGGTTATCCCTTAGGGATGGCCTATTTTTTTGAGAAAGGTCCCATATCCTCAAGGTCGTTGGCGACATGAGGGGCGCGAATTTTATATTTAAATTAGTAACACATAATATGAATTTTCATAATATATGGTATAAGGCATTAAAGCCTTTAAAATATTTTCACCAGTTAGTAACACATTATAAGCATTGACATATTATATAGTACACGGTGATTTAAACTAAAAAGACATTATCTAATAGGAGGATTATTATGAGTGGATTTTTAAATGGTTTTGATGGATGGTGGATAATAGTATTATTCTTCTTATTCTTAGTATTCCAAGATTGCTGGCAAGATATAGAATTATGTGATTGGATACCATTCTTAATATTATTATTAATACTTGTTGCATTTGATGATGATTCGTGTGATTGCTAAAAAATAATTCATTATAAAATTTATTATGGAGGTAAGTTATGAGTAGATTCTTTGATGATTTCGATGGATGGTGGATAATAGTATTATTTTTCTTATTCTTAGTATTCCAAGATGCTTTAGATGATATATCTGTATGTGATTGGATCCCATTCTTAATATTATTATTAATCCTTGTTGCATTTGACTTTGGAAATGACCACTGCTAATATGTGATTTTATGAAATAAAGAGCCTTAGGCTCTTTATTTTTTTTTGACATTATGGTAAAATTAAAAATTACTATCTAATAGAATAATTTTTGGAAATATAGGCAAAAATTGAAATAAAGGAGGAATCGGATTATGAAAACTAGCATTACAATAAAAGATGTAGCGAGAAAAGCGGGAGTATCTATATCTACAGTTTCTAGAGTTATAAATGATTCTAAACCAGTTACGGATGAAATAAAGCAAAGAGTACTTGATGTTATTAAAGAAACGGGGTATGTACCAAATCCATTAGCTAGAAGTTTAGTAACTAAAAAAAGCCAACTTATAGGTGTAATAGTACCTGAGGTATCGGATTCTTTTGTAAGTGAAATTGTAAATGGAATTGAAGAAATAGCTAAGATGTACAACTATGATATATTATTATGTAATACTTACTCTGACAAAGAACAGGAATTAAAGAGTATAAACCTACTTAGAGCTAAGCAAGTAGAAGGTATAGTTATGATGTCTTGGCTAATTGATGAAGAACACATAAATTTTATAAACAAATGCCAAATACCGGCTACATATATAAGTAAGACTGCAAGAGGGTTTGATGTTTACTCAGTAAGTATAAGTAACACAAAGGCTACATATGATATGACCAAGTATTTAATAGGGAAAGGCCACAAAAAAATTGCCTATATAATGACTAGTAAAGATACTACAGTTATGGAAAAAGAGAGATACATAGGGTATGAAAAAGCTATGAATGAAGCTAACTTAAAAATATATGAAGAGTTAGTAAAATCTGGAGATACCGAGGTTGAAGGTGGATACAAAGGTATGAATGAAATCCTAAAAAACGAGAATATACCAGATGCTGTTTTTGTAACAGGAGATGAAGCTGCAATAGGCGCTATGAATGCAATATTTGATGCTGGATATAGTGTTCCTGAGGATATTTCTGTAGCAGGATTTAATGATGTAAAATTGGCTTCTATATATAGACCTAAACTTACAACGGTACATCAACCTTTATACGATATGGGTGCAGTTGCTATAAGAATGGTTATTAAGATGATAAATGGTGAGCAGTTAGATGACAAAAAAGTAGAACTGCCATATAAAATAGTTGAAAGAGAAAGTGTTATAGAAAAGAAGTAAATTCATATGAATTTACTTCTTTTTTAATTCCCAACATTTAGTTGAGCAACATACCATCTTTTCAAGGTCGTTGGAGACATGGGCTAGCAAATTTTGAGTAAAGTGAATTATAATTTTAATTTTAGCAAAAGAATTGTGTAGTAAATTGTAACTTTTTAGAATAAAAAAAAATTTATCACATGTGATAAGAAGGATATATATAAGTTATGTTGAATAATATTTTAAAAGAGGAAAATTATTTTGAGGGGGACAGAAAATGAATAAGATACTTATAGATGGATGTAGTTTGACTATTGATGACGTTATTAAGGTTGCAAGACAAGGACATAAAATAGAACTTACTCAGGAAGCTCAGGAAAAGGTTATCATTGCTAGAAATTTAGTAGATAAATTTGTAGATGAAGAAAGAGTAGTTTACGGAATAACTACTGGATTTGGAAAATTCTCAGATGTTGTTATATCTAAAGAAGAAACGGCACAGCTTCAAAGAAACTTAATAATAAGTCATGCATGTGGTGTTGGGGAGCCATTTGCTGAAGAAATAGTAAGAGCTATGATGTTACTTAGAATAAATGCATTATCAAAAGGACATTCAGGGGTAAGAATGGAAACTCTAAATACATTAATAGGGATGCTGAATAACGGTGTTCATCCAGTTGTACCAGAAAAAGGATCATTAGGAGCTTCAGGAGACTTAGCACCACTTTCACATATGGTACTTACTATGTTAGGTGAAGGTGAAGCGTTTTATAATGGAGAAAAAATGCCATCAAAAAAAGCTATGGAATTAGCAGGAGTACCTGTTTTAGAAAACCTACATGCTAAAGAAGGATTAGCTTTAATAAATGGAACTCAAGCTATGACAGCAGTTGGAGCATTAACAGTATATGATTCTATAAATTTATTAAAAACTGCTGATATAGCAATGGCATTAACAGTAGAAGGATTAAATGGTATAACTACTGCATTTGATGAAAAAGTACATGCAGTTAGACCACACAAAGGTCAAATAAATACAGCAAGAAACCTATTAAATATATTAGATGGAAGTAATATGACAACTAAGCAAGGAGAAGTAAGAGTTCAAGATGCTTATGTTTTAAGATGTACTCCTCAAGTACATGGTGCAAGTAAAGATGCTATAGAATACATAAAAGAAAGAGTAAATATAGAAATAAATGCTGTAACTGATAACCCAATAATATTCCCAGAGGTTGAAGAAGTTATATCTGGTGGAAACTTCCATGGTCAACCAATGGCTTTAAGTTTTGATTTCTTAGGAATAGCTTTGGCCGAACTTGCAAACATTTCTGAAAGAAGATTAGAAAAATTAGTTAATCCAGCTATAAGTCATGGACTTCCAGCTTTCTTAACAGAAAAAGGTGGTCTACATTCAGGATTTATGATAGTACAATATAGTGCAGCGTCATTAGTATCTGAAAATAAGGTATTAGCACATCCTGCAAGTGTTGACTCTATACCATCTTCAGCTAACCAAGAAGATCATGTTTCTATGGGAACAATAGCATCTAGAAAAGCTAGAGAAATAATGAAAAATGTACAAAGTGTAATAGCTATGGAAATACTAGGTGCTTGCCAAGCTATAGACTTAAGGGGTAATAGTGGATTAGGTAAAGGTACAAAGGCTGCATATGAATTAGTTAGAGAATATACTGCTAAAATAGAAGATGATTTAGTAATGTACAAAGAAATAAACAAGTGCGAAGATTTAGTAAGAAACAATAAAATAGTTGAAGTAGTTGAAAAGGCATTAGGTTACGCTATAATTACAGATGAAGAATCTAAAAATACAATAAAAATGTCTATTCATTAATATATAAAAAGCTATAAAGGAGGATTTAAGATGAGTACATTAACACAAATATCTAATTTAGATAATATAGATATAGGAAGTGGAATGACTATAAAATTAGATACAGTACCAGATACAATACCAACATTTATTGATGGTATAAGAAGAGCACCAAAAAGAGAAGCAAAACTTTCAAGATCTGATATAGAGCTAGCTCTAAAAAATGCTTTAAGATATATACCAAAAGAATATCATGAACAAATAGCTCCAGAATTTTTAGATGAATTATTAACTACAGGAAGAATATATGGATACAGATTCAGACCAGAAGGAAATCTAAAGGCTAAATCAATAGATGAATATAATGGTGTTTGCGTTGAGGCTAGAGCTTTCCAAGTTATGATAGACAATAACTTAGATTTTGATATAGCTCTATATCCATATGAATTAGTTACATATGGAGAAACAGGTCAAATATTCCAAAACTGGATGCAATATATATTAATTAAAAAATATTTAGAAGTTATGACTCAAGACCAAACATTAGTTATACAATCAGGACATCCACTTGGACTTTTCAAATCTCATCCATCTGCGCCAAGAGTTATAATAACTAATGGATTAATGGTTGGAATGTTTGATAATCAAGAAGATTGGAAAAGAGCAGCTGCTATAGGTGTATCTAACTACGGCCAAATGACAGCTGGAGGTTGGATGTACATAGGGCCACAAGGTATAGTTCATGGAACTTACTCTACTTTATTAAATGCAGGTAGATTAGTACTTGGGATACCAGCTGATAGCGATATAAGAGGTAGATTATTTATAACTTCAGGCCTTGGCGGAATGAGTGGTGCTCAAGGTAAAGCTGTTGAGATAGCTAATGGAGTTGGTATAATAGCCGAAGTTGACTACTCAAGAATAGAAACTAGATATACTCAAGGATGGGTAAGTAAAATAGCTAGAAGCCCTGAGGAAGCTTATACACTTGCTAAGGAATGTATGAATAAGGAAGAAGCATGTGCTATAGCTTTCCATGGTAATATAGTTGACTTACTAGAATATGCTGTAGAAAACAATATACATATAGATTTATTGTCTGACCAAACTTCTTGTCATGCTGTATATGATGGAGGATATTGTCCTCAAGGTATAGATTTTGAAGAAAGAACTAGATTATTAGCAGAAGATAAGTCTAAGTTTATTGAAATGGTTGATGAAACACTTAAAAAACACTTTGAAGTAATAAAACAATTAACTTCAAAGGGGACTTATTTCTTTGACTATGGAAACAGCTTTATGAAAGCAGTTTATGATGCTGGATGTCAGGAAATATCTAAAAATGGAGTAGATGAAAAAGATGGATTCATATTCCCATCTTATGTTGAAGATATATTAGGTCCACAATTATTTGACTATGGATATGGACCATTTAGATGGGTATGTTTAAGTGGTAAAAGGGAAGATTTAATAAAAACTGACCATGCAGCTATGGACTGTATAGATCCTAACAGAAGATATCAAGATAGAGATAACTGGATATGGATTAGAGATGCAGAGAAAAATGGATTAGTTGTTGGAACTGAAGCAAGAATACTATATCAAGATGCTATGGGTAGAACTAGAATAGCTCTTAAGTTTAATGAAATGGTAAGAAAAGGTGAAATAGGTCCTGTAATGTTAGGTAGAGACCACCACGACGTATCAGGAACAGATTCTCCATTTAGAGAAACTTCTAATATAAAAGATGGAAGTAATATAATGGCTGATATGGCTACCCATTGTTTTGCTGGTGATGCTGCAAGGGGTATGAGTTTAATAGCACTTCACAATGGTGGTGGAGTTGGTATTGGTAAGTCTATAAATGGTGGATTTGGTATGGTACTTGATGGATCTCATAGAGTTGATGAAATACTAAGAACTGCTATGCCATGGGATGTTATGAGTGGAGTTGCTAGACGTGCATGGGCTAGAAATGAAAACTCTATAACTACTGCTATGGAATACAACCAAATGTGTTATGGAGAAGACCATATAACACTACCTTTTATAGCTGATGAAGATTTAGTAAAAGAACTTGTAAATGATAGATTAGGAAAATAAAATTCGCAACGCTCATGTCTTAAGCGACGAAAATGCGACCTTGCTCAAGTTTAGCAGTAGGAAATTACAATTTTCTATAGATTTTAAACTGGCTCATCTATAAGATGGGCCAATAATATGATAAAGGGGGAACTTAATATGGCAATAGTACAATGCGTACCTAATTTTAGCGAAGGTAGAGATTTAGAAAAAATTGAAAAAATAGTTAGCCCACTTAGAGGAAAAGCAGGGGTTAAGTTATTAAATTACGAAGCAGATAAAGACTACAACAGGGTAGTTGTAACTGTAATAGGTGAACCACAAGCTGTTAAAAATGCAGTACTTGAAGCTATAGGGGTTGCAGCACAAGAAATAGATATGAATACTCATAAAGGACAACATTCAAGATTTGGAGCTACAGATGTATGCCCATTTATACCTATAAAATATATGACTATGGAAGATGCAGTTAACCTTGCTCGTGAAATGGGACAAGAAGTAGCTAATAGATATGAAATACCAGTATTTTTATATGAAAATGCTGCATCAAAGTCAGAAAGAGAAAACTTAGCAACAGTTAGAAAAGGTGAATATGAAGGATTAGATGCAAAACTTGCTGATCCAAACTGGTATCCAGATTTTGGACCAAGTGCTAAACACCCAAATGCTGGTGCTATAGCAGTAGGGGCTAGAAGACCGCTTATAGCTTATAATATAAACTTAGATACACCAAATATAGAAGTAGCAAGTAAAATTGCTAAGGCTATAAGACATTCAAGTGGTGGATTTAGATTTATAAAAGCAGGTCCAGTAGAAATACCTGAAAGAGGGATAACTCAAGTTACTATGAACTTAACTGACTATACTAAGACAGCTATGTATAGAGCATTTGAAACAGTAAAAATGGAAGCTAGAAGATATGGAGTTAATGTAACAGGAAGTGAAGTAGTAGGATTATGTCCTATGGAAGCACTAATTGATACTGCATCTTATTATTTAGGACTTGAAAATTTCTCAATGGATAAAGTACTTGAAACTAGTTTAATGGAGTAGTGATAATATGAAAGCACAATTAATAATAAAAAATATTGGACAATTAGCTACTATGGCTGGAACAAGTGCCCCAAGGGTAGGATCTGATATGCATAATATTGAAATATTAAAAAATGCATATGTTGCTATAGCTGATGGTAAATTTATTGCTATAGGATGCGGCGATGACTATTCTAATTTAGTAGATGATAATACTGAAATACATGATGCAAATGGACTTACTGCAACTCCTGGACTTGTTGATGGACACACTCATATAGTTCATGGAGGGTCTCGTGAACATGAATTTGCAATGAAATTACAAGGTGTTCCTTACATAGAAATATTAAAACAAGGTGGAGGAATATTAAGTACTGTTAGGTCTACAAAAGAAGCAAGTTTTGATGAATTATATAATAAAGCTAAAAAAAGTTTAGATATAATGCTTGGATTTGGTGTTACAACTGTTGAAGGTAAAAGTGGATATGGACTAGAACTTCAAACAGAATTAAAACAACTACAAGTTGCTAAAAAGTTAAACGATGATCATCCAGTAGACTTAGTTTCTACTTTTATGGGTGCTCATGCTGTACCAGTTGAGTACAAAGAGAATTCAGAAAAATATATAGATATACTTATAAATGAAATGATGCCTAAGGTTAAGGAGTTAGACCTTGCAGAGTTTTGTGATGTGTTCTGTGAAGAAGGGGTATTCTCTGTACCTGAAACTATAAGAATATTAACAGAAGCTAAAAAACTAGGATTTGGTGCAAAAGTTCATGCTGATGAAATAGTATCCCTTGGTGGAGCTGAACTATCTGCAGAAGTTGGATGTATATCAGCAGACCACTTAATGGCAGCTAGTGAAGAAGGTATGAAGATGATGGCAGATAAGGGAGTTATAGCAAATATACTTCCAGCTACATCATTTAGTTTAATGAAAAATTACGCAAATGCTAGAAAAATGATAGAACTAGGAGTACCTGTAGCTTTATCTAGTGATTATAATCCAGGAAGTTGTCCTAGTGAAAATATGCAGTTTATAATGCAGTTAGGATGTTTAGGTCTTAAAATGACTCCTAATGAAGTACTAAGTTCAGTTACTATAAATGCAGCTTGCTCTATAGGTAGAGAAAAAGAAATAGGTTCTGTAGAAGTAGGTAAAAAGGCTGATTTAGTAATATTTGATGCTCCAAATGTAGATTACTTAATGTATCATTTTGGAATAAATCATACTAATAAAGTATACAAAGAAGGCAAGTTGGTTGTAGATAATCAAAGATTAGTATATTAATAATACTTGTACATATAATTATAAGCGGGGGTGACAAATATGAAACTAATAGAAATGACTTTAAACCAATTTTCAAATGAGGTAGATTCAAATTCTCCAGCGCCTGGAGGTGGATCTGTTGCAGCACTATCTTCAAATATAGGAGTTAGCTTAGCTAGAATGATGGCTAATTTAAGCTTTGGAAAGAAAAAGTACGAAGCATTAGATGAAGATATAAAAGCTGAATTTAATAACAGATTTGAAAAATTAGGGGATATAAGAAATGAGTTAATGGAATTAGTAGATAGAGACACTGAGTCTTTTAATGAAGTTATGAAGGCTTTTAAGATGCCAAAAGCAACAGATGAAGAAAAAGACTTTAGAAATAAGGCTATACAAGAAGCAACTTTATTTTCTATAGAAGTACCATATAAGACTGCAGAATTATCTTTAGAAGCCCTAAGACTTTTAGAATATTTAGTAGGATATGGCAACCAAAATGCTATAACTGATGTAGGAGTAGGAACACTTCTTTCATATAGTGGTATGGAAGGTGCCATACTAAATGTAAAGGTTAACTTAATGGGATTAGAAGATACAAAAATAGTTGAAGAATATAGTAGCAAATGCACTTCTATGATAAAAGAAGGTAGTGAAATAAAAGATAGAATAATGAGTAATATACATAAAAGCTTAGATCCAGCTAAAGCTTAATAAAAAGTGTGTAAACCTAGGTTTACACACTTTTTAATTTTATTTATTTTTTTTAGCTGCTTTTTTTTCTTGAACTTTTTTCTGAGCATCATTACTTGCAAGTTTGCTCATTATATTGTCTAATTTCTTTTTTTGCTTATCATCAAGGAACATTTTAAATTTTTCCATTATTTCTTCTTTGCCTTTTAGAGTTTCGCCTATTTTTGCTAATTCATCCATTAATTCCTCTTGGGATTTATCTTCGTATTCTTCTAGATTTTGTTTTATCTTATCTTTGTCTATATTTTTTTCCTTGGCCATTTGTTCTACTTTTGACTTATCAACCTTTTTCATATTGAAATCCCCCCTCATATAATAATGTATATGCAGTCTTAGAAAAAAAAGTAACAAAAACTATAAATTATACATATTTTATATATTATGGAGTACTATTTAATATAAGGTATTTTTAAGGGGGGAAAAGGCGTGGGTAACAAATTATTATTCTTACTTGGGATAGTAGCCTTAAGCAACGGAAATATAAATATAGGTAACTTACTTAATAACAATAAAGGAAAAAATAAACCAGTTGTAGTTAACAATAAAAAAAATAAAACTAACATAAATAAATCAAAAAAGCGAAGCTCAGATAAAAATAATACCTTTAACTTTAATATGTCAGATATAAATAAGGGAATGAAGCTATTAGATTTAAGTGATGAGGACTTAGATAGAGGTCTAGAAGTAATAAGTAGAAGTAAAAAGTATGTTACAAGTGATGAACAAGTATTTTTAATTAAAGTAGAAAGTATGTTAGATTTAGTTCGCGGGATAAAGAGATTAAGTGGTGTAGATTACAGCAACGATATAAATGAATCGGAATTTTTTAGAAGTATGGATGAAGAAGATAAAAAGAATATGATGATAAAAGAGATATTAGAAGTATTCCCTGAAAACAAAAAAGAATCTATAGAAAAAGCTATGGATATTAAAGATAAAATAGAATTATTTGCGGAATTATTCTTACCAGATGATATAGGAGAAAATGGAGAAGGATTTAACTTAGGATCTATATTAAATTTAAATAATTTAGGAAGTTTAAGTAATTTAGAATTGTTGAGTGGTCTATTTAGAAAAGGTAAAGATGAAGATGAAGATGAAGATGTTTATGAAGATGTTTATGAAGATGAAGACTATGAAATAGATGATTATGAAGAGTATGAAGAAGATGAATTTGATGTCGAAGACGAGAAATAAAAAGTTGAAAAACTAGATTTTATTAGAAAAATTGGAAATTAAAAATGCTTTTAAAAAATGGTACTATGGTTTATAATAATATTAAAGAAAGTCCTAGAGCATTCGAAATAACTTATAAATTCAACCTACAGTATTATTACGGGAGCTGAGTTTGACAGCAGATAACAAGCCCTCATTGCGCAGGGGAAGTTAGAAACTGACATCAAGGCACCCACCTGGGTGAACTCAGGTATGAATTTATGAGGAAAAACGGTGCTCCGGGATTTTCTTTTTTTTGCAAAAAAAGTGTGTGAATTTAAATTCACACACTTTTTTAATTTTTGAGCAACGGATTGTTTTAGAATCCTAATATTCCAAATGGATCTTTAGTTCCAAATACAGTATCTGTACTATAGTCCTTATCGTTTATGCAATTAGATCTAAATGAGAATCTTATAAAATCTTCTTCTATGCTGTGTTCATCTATGTTTCTATCGCTCCATGTATTTCCTAAATCATTTGATATAGAGGTACAAAGTTTATTGTATTGAATCCAAGATAAGTATAAATCTGAATTTACCTGAGTTAAGCTAGGGAAAGAACAAGTAGAAGCTCCTGTTACGAAATTCGATATATTTGTTTCAAATGAACCTTCTTTAAGATATCCATTTGTATATTTTACAGCATAGCCTAAATTAACATTTTCTGAAAAAGCTATATGGTAAAAATTCATAGAATCTTTAATAATTGATAAATATATCTTTGGACTCTTAGAATTAGTTACTTTTATAGGATTGGACCATACTTTAGTTGCATTATTAAATCTACAAGCAAATAATTCTTCAGCTCCATCTATACTATTAAAATAAAATACAGTAGGAGTATCTCCATTCCAAGTAACTATAAAGTTATTAAGAACAAGGTGATTTATAAAGTCTATTTTGTTTTCAAACCACTCTCCACCTTTTTTGTAGTGGTGAAACAATGCTGATACAGTATTATTAGCTTTATTACTTAGATAGTATATAACATGTCTATCTCCATTAATGTTTTTCACATATGGATAAGATATATTAAACTTATTAGAATCATAGTTTAGAATTGTTGATGTATCAAAACCTGTATCATTATTATGGATATATAATAGATTACCTTCTTTGTTGTTTACAACTCCATATACATTGTCATTATTATCTACATCAAAACAAGTATCTATAAAAGATATGTCTCCATGTATTAATTTCTTAGAATCAACTATATTTTCATCTGGTGTTATGTAGTCTGCCACAAGGCCTTTATCGTATTTGAAATGTATCATATCCTTGTTGGATTTTCTTATTAATCCCTCGCATGTATTTATAAATGCCATAATCATCCCTCCTAAAAAAATATCCTACTAATATATATATTTTATTAGTAAACATTTATACATAGTTTTCATAGTATAAATTAGTAAATGTTATATTTATAAATTTATTCTAATAATTTTATTGGTATTGCCAACTTAGTAACATTTATAACTGAAAAATCATATTATAGTGAGAAGATGTGTTTTTAATCTATCTTAATAATTTTTATTTAGGAGGATGTATATATGCAAGATTTAATGAGAAAGAAATGTGGATGTAAGAAAAACGAGTTTTGCAACAAATGCGATGATCATAAGCATGATAAATGCCATGACAAATGTGATGACAAATGTGATAAGCATCATGATGATGACTGCTTTAACCCATGCACAAAGAAATGTGAAAAACCATGTGATATAGATGGGGATGAATGTATAATTTGCCCAGATTCATGTACTGGAGAAGTAGCAGGTGTAAGCGATTTCGTAGTTGTAGATAACAGTATAAATGTAAGAAATGCTGTTTTATTTCCAGTAGAAGTAGATAGAATATTTGACAGTATAGTTTTAAGAGATGAAGATGATCATCCATTTATATTTGATGAAGAAGATTGTGAAACAGAAGAAGGTATAGAGTTTGAACTTGAGGAATTATGTGGACCAAAACCACAAGGAGAGCATGTAGACGTAACTATAGAAAAGGTTTGTTTAACATTTGACT
Organism: Sporacetigenium sp. TC11; assembly: GCF_058146105.1. Classification (NCBI taxonomy): domain Bacteria; kingdom Bacillati; phylum Bacillota; class Clostridia; order Peptostreptococcales; family Tepidibacteraceae; genus Sporacetigenium; species Sporacetigenium sp. TC11. Next base: position 67,348 of record NZ_JBYVNY010000003.1, read on the forward strand.
GTATAGATTATGAAGTAACTGAACCTAGAGTAAATGGATGTGAAGTAGAGTTAGTAAATGATGATGAAGAATGTAACGATGAATTTGAATATATTCTTACAGGATGTAATATTGATGATGCTGAAGAAGGTGCTACTGTAAGATTCGTTCAAAGAGATGTAGTTGCAATAGTTAGAAATTTAAAAGTAGAAATAAAAGGTAGATTTGGATGCTCAACATTTACAGCTGTTGCTGATTTTGGCGATGCAGTAGATTTTGACTTAAGATTTGGGCCTGCTAGAATATTTATACCATCTAGAAATAATACTAGATTAACACAAAGATTTAACTCAACATTTACTATAGATTGTATAGGAGATGCAAGATTAGTTAGAGATTGTCATGGTTGCTTCCGCTTATGTGTAGACGAAGTAGACTTCGTATTATGTGCAGAGACTACAGTAAACTCTATAGCAAGAGCACAATTAGCTTTATTAGGTTCTGCTCAACCAATACCATCAAGAGTATTAGGCATAGCTAGTATATGTGAAAATATACAAGGGGTAAATGATAACAATAACAATAATAAGAAACATAAATGTGGATGTAGATCAGAAGAGTAAGTTCAAAAAAACCTAGGTATACTGCCTAGGTTTTTTTATTTTATATATAACATTTCGGAGATTATTTCATATTGTAGTATAGGAAGTCTTTTATAAGGAGTGAAATTTATGAATAAGGTATATATAGATAAAGTAAAAGTATACAAAAGAAATAAACGAAAAAACAAACCTAAAATTGCTAAAGAAGGTGCTAAAAATATAGAACCTGTAGTAGACGAACTAAATGATATATTAGAGCCTGTAATAGTAGACGAACTAAATGATATATTAGAGCCTGTAATAGTAGATGAACTTAATGATGCAGTAGAGCCTGTAGTAGAGGAGCTAAATGATTTAATTGAACCTGAGTTAGTAGAAGAGCTAAATGATATAGTAGAACCTATAGTAGTTGATAACATAAATGAGTTAGTAGAAACTATAGTTGAAGAGAATAGCCTTAAAAATGCAGATGCTAAAATAATAAATCCAGCTGAGATACGATACAATAACAAGGTAGAAATAAGATACAATGGCAATAAAAGAAAAAATAATATTAAAGTAAATAAAGCTAACGTAAATAAAGCTAAAGCCAATAAGGGAGACGTTAAAAAGATTGAACCTGTATTAATAGACAGGATATTTGATTGTGTAGAAACTTGCGTTAAAGAACATAGCCCTAGATGTACAGATTTTGAAATAACAAGTCCAGATAATATCCCATTTAATAGTAAGGTAGACATTTGTGAAGCAAATGTTAAAATTAAAATAAAAAAAATATGTAATAAGATATTTATACAAGGCAATGAAATCGATACAGGTATAGATAATAAAATACCTTCTAACGAGACTAATATAATTAATCTAGATGAAAGTTTAATAAATATATGTAGTCGTAGAGGATGTACTCGATTCGACCTAAAGGTAAATGAATGGGTAGAAGCTTGTGTTGAAATAGTAATATGTATAAAGGGAATAGCCTATGTTGGCGAATCTTTTGATGAAGTAGAATTCGAAGCAGTAGGTATTGTAGAAGATGAAGTTTGCATTCCGCTTATGTATTGTATATCTGTTCCAAATTTTATAGGAAGTGATAATATACCTTTCCTAAAACAAAGTAATAGTATACAAGCATTTGTCGATGAAAACTTTATATTTTTATCAGCATTGCCAGATGAGAATGCTAATATAGAAAAATTACTTGGAAAATTCGTTATAACTTATTGTGTATGTTCTGAAGTAGAATCAATTGTGCCTAATTCTGTAGCTACAAATAAAAATAAAATTTCAAAACCTAAAAGAACAGAAATCACGCGAGATAAAATTACTATGGTAAATAAAAGAAGAGCTTAGATATCTAAGCTCTTCTTTTATTTATTATATCTTATACTGTGACAATATTTCATTATGTCATCCTCAATAGTAGATTCTTTTTTAGTTTCATTTACTACATCATTTTGGTTAACTCTTTTATTCTTTGAATTTCTTTTATGTTCAACTCTAGGTTTATTTAGATATTCCATTGGTATAGGATATTCTTTTTCAATAATTTCTTCTTTTTGAGGAGTTTGAACACTTTCTTCCAAAACTTCTTTTTGAACATTTTCTTCTTGAACTTCTTCTGAAATTTCTTTATTAGACCAAGTTTTATTTTTATTATTAAATATCCTTAACTTACGTCTTCTGCCTCTATCTTCAAAACAGTTATATTCAAATCTAATGTTATTATCTTCATCTACATCTATTTTATAAAAAGAGTTATTTTCATAAATAACATTGTTTATTTCATTAATACTCAACTTTCTTTTATTTATACTTTTGTTAATATGAGTTACATGAAATAAGTTTGAGCTTAATGAACTTTTTTCTAGTAAAAATATGTTTAGATAGTCTTCTATTAAATGAAGTTTTATATCCCTAATATTTTCTAAATTATTTCTATATCTAAATAATAACTTTCTTCTCCAACTGTTTTTTATATTGTATATATGAAGTAAATTCCCCTCAGAGTTTACACAACATATATGTATGTCTTCTTTGTCGTTTATAGCTACTGAATAAAACTTAATATTGTCAGCTATTTTAGATGTCTCCTCGTTTATATTTTTAATATACAAAATATCATTTTCAGTGTATATATAAAAAGGCTTCATACTACTATTTATATCCATTTAATAACCCCCTTTTAATTTTGTTTTTGCCCTCATCAAAACCGTAAATTGTAATAAGAAAGTCAAAATAGAAGTTACATTAAGTGTGTATATATATCCATATATATTAAGACTTGGTATAGGTAATAAGAAGTATATGGCTATAAGCTGTATACACATTCCTATTATATTATTGATACTTGATATATATTCCTTTCCTATTGAATTAAGAATCCCAGATAAAGTATGATTCAAAACTATAAACAGTGAAGAAAGTGATAAAGCTTTTAAATACTCACCAGCTAATTTATTTTTGAATATAGCTACACACAACGGCTCACCAAAGAAATAAAAGGTAAGACTTGATAATATTCCAACTGAAAATGTCAATAATAAAGAAAAATAAATCTTTTTATTTAAATTTTTGTAATTCTTGGTTGCTACTTCTTGTGATAAACTAGGAATTAGATTAACTACTAGCGCAGAAGTAACAGTAAAAGGTAATAATAAAAATGGATATACCATACCTCCTATAATACCGTATAAACCAAGGGCCTTTGAGTATTCCATACCACTAAGGGCGAGTCTACCTGGTATAATCATAGAGCTAATAGATTGAAGCATCACTGAGGACATTCTATTACATGTTATAGGTACAGCCATTTTGAATGTTTCCATTGTTCCATTTAAAAACTCTCTTATATTTATTGTGTACTTATTTTCAAGATCTGGATCTTTGGCTAAATTAAATGTAGTAAATAGTATGTTTACTACTTCACCTACAGATACTCCAATTAGAGCTATTAAAGTATTCATACTAGGGTTTTTGAAATAAGTAATTACTAAAACTACAAAGGCTATTTTGCTCAATTGTTCTAAAATTTGGCCAGTAGCAGGTATACTAACTTTTTTTATTCCATAGTAATAGCCTCTAAGAACATTTGATATTGTTATCAAACTTATAGCTGGAGCAATTGCCAAGATGTATATGTTTAGTTGAGCGCTTTTTAATAACTTAAAGGCCAAAAAGTTTGAGTATAAAGAAATCCCTATAGATACTGTAAGTGATATTAAAAAAGCTACATACAAAGTAGATATAAACAAAACATTCATATTGTGTTTATCTTTTAGGGCCTTTCTCTTAGCTATAAGTGAATTAAGGGCAACCGGAACCCCTGTTGTCGTAAGTGATACACACATCATAAGTAAATTTATAACCATATTGAAAATACCAAGACCTGTTGCCCCAATGGCTCGTGATAAAAATACTCTATAAGCAAATCCTAAAATCCGTACTATAAAATTTGATATGAATAATATTATAGTTGAAAAGACTAGATTAGGGACTCTCAACAAATCACCTCCTTATAATTAAATATATTCATAAAAAAAAGAAAAAATAATAACTTTATAGAGAATATATAATTAATGAATAGTTTGAAAGGGGATATAAAATGAACATATTAATAAAAAATGTAAACTTACTTCAAGTTAGGTCAAAAGCAACTATACTTAAAAATATGTTTGTAGGAATAGAAAAAGATATTATAAAGTTTATAAGTAAAGATATACCTAATGATTTTGTATATAGTTATGAAATAGATGGAAAACATAAACTACTAATGCCTGGAATGACAAATGCCCATACTCATATACCTATGAGCTTGCTAAAAGGAGTTGGCTCTGATAAGGTGCTTATGGACTGGTTATATAATCATGTTTTTCCAGCTGAAAAAAACTTAAGCGATGATCATATATATCTAGGATCACTACTATCTTGTGCAGAACTTATAATGAGCGGAACAACATCACTTAACGATATGTACTTTAATGCTACATATTCAGCAAAGGGAGTTTATGATAGCGGACTTAGAGGAAGCATAGGGGTTAGTATAATGGGAGATGATTTTGGCGCTATAAAAAAAGACATAGACTTTGTTTACAATAACTATAACAATTTAGACAATGGTAGAATCCAAGTAAAAATAGCACCACATGCAATGTATACTTGTTCTAATGAGTTTTTAATAGACTCACTAAATTATGCAAATAAACTAGGGGTAGGTATACATACCCATATAGCAGAAACAAAAGATGAAGTAGATTTCGCACATGATAAATTTGGAGTAACACCTGTTAAATATTTTTATGATTTAGGATATTTTAATAGTCAAGTAGTAGCAGCACATTGTATTCATATAAATGATGACGATATAGAAATTCTAGCAAGTAATAATGTTATATGTGCACACAACCCATCTTCAAACCTAAAGCTAGGTAGTGGTATATCACCTGTGCCTAAGTTAATAGAAAAAGGTGCAATAGTTACAATAGGAACAGATGGAAGTGCTAGTAATAACAATATTAATATGTTTGAAGAAATGCATTTAACTTCAATGATACACAAAGGTTATAGTCTAGACCCAACAGTTTTAAACACTAGTGATACTCTTAAACTTGCAACATATAATGGAAAGCATATATTTAATATGAATATAGGAGATGTAGTTGAGGGGTATAAGGCTGATTTAATTCTTATAGACTTAAGAAAACCACATTTATATCCAGATATTGATACAGTAAGCAATCTTGTTTACTCAGCTCAAGGATCAGATGTAGATACTGTTATAGTAGATGGTAAGATACTTATGGAAAAAAGGGAACTAAAGACTATAGATATAGAAAAGCTTTATTACGATATAGATAAACTAGAAGCTTTGGTTAAGTAAAGACCAGTTATATAATTGGTCTTTTTCATTATAATTAAAAATTAAGTTTATATTATATAAATTGACAATAATATTAAAAAGACAGTAAAATAGTAAGAAATAGGATATAACACAGGCACATACCTTATCTAAAACCAGAATTTTTAAAAAGGAGGTTTTATGGAAAATTTGAGTCCGAAAATTTCACATATAAAGGATAATGAAATAGACAAGTTATATATACAATATCACTTAATAGAAAATATAAATGATATTGTATATATAACTGATGAAAATTATAATATAAAGTTTGTAAACAATGCATTTAGAAAATGTTATAAATATAGTGATAATGAGATAATAGGAAAAAAAAGTACAGTATTGTGGAAAAATGAAGATGATTATAAAATTTCAATTGAAAAATCACATAAAGAAAATTTAGGAACATTTTACCATAAAAGAAAAGACAATACATATTTTTTTATTGAAATATCAAGAAGTTTTATAAAAGATAAAGAAGGTAATGTTACTGATATAGTGAATATAGGCAGAGATATTACTGACAAAATAGATTATGAAAAACAGATTATACAAGAAAGAGATCTAGCACAAAGTTATCTTAATATTGCAGATGTTGCAATTCTTACATTTGATACAGAAGCAAATGTTAAGCTTATTAATAAAAAAGGTTTAGAAATTTTAAAATGCAGTAAAGAAGATATTATAGGCAAAAACTGGTTTGATAACTTTGTGATTGCTCCTAAAAGAGAAGAACAAAAAAGAGATTATATAAAGGTAATGGGTATTCCAATAGATCACAAAAGTTATTACGAAAGTTATGTAACCACAAAGAACGGCGATGAGATAATAATAGGATGGCATACTTCTTTATTAAAAGATGATAACGGAAATGTTACAGGGATGTTAGCATATGGTGACGATGCTACACAAAGAAAAGAAATAGACAGAATGAAAACTGAGTTTGTAAATACAGTCAGTCATGAAATAAGAACTCCAATAACTATAGTTTTAGCATTAATTCAACTTTTAATTAGTAAAGAAGATTTAGAAAGAGAAAAAGTAAAAAAATATTACGATACAATGTATAAAGAGACAAGGCGACTATCAGATCTAGTAAATGATTTTTTAGATATACAGAAAATAGAAAGTGGGAGACATGCATTTATAAAAGACAAAATGTCTGTATTAGATGTTATAGATGAAGTTATTGAACTTTATGAAATATCTGGAGAATATAATATTATACTAGATTTAGATACAGGACATTATAGTGATATATATGGTGATTATTTAAAGATAAAGCAGCTTATTACGAATCTTGTTTCAAATGCAATAAAGTATTCAGCACATTACGATGAAATAACAATAAAATTAAGAGAAAAAGATGGTTTTATATATGTATCTGTAATAGATAAAGGTCTTGGAATTCCGCAAGAAAGTATTCCTATGTTATTTACTAAGTTTTATAGAGTAGATAGTTCTGATCATAGAAAGGTTGGAGGTACTGGCCTTGGCCTTGTAATATGTAAAGAAATTATAATGGCTCATGGTGGAGATATTGGAGTTAATTCAAAATTTGGAGAAGGAAGTGAGTTTTATTTCTTTGTCCCAGTAATAAAAGATAATAGTAATAATTAATAATTTAAAGATTATAACTTATTTTTTCAAAAAAAGAGTATGTTTTCAGTTGAAAACATACTCTTTTTTTGTTATTTATATTGTGAGTTTTTGAGTAACGGACCTGCTTTTCAAGGTCGTTGGCGACATGAGCGCAGCGAATTTTATAATTTTATAAACTCAGGTTTCATTTTATCAAACTTAGTTATATACTTAAATCCTAGTTTTTCTAAAGTATGATAAACATAATCAAATTTATAACCAATTGTTGAAGGTATATGAGAATCAGAGCCTGTAGTTATTATTTCTCCACCTAAATCCTTGTACATTTGAAGAATATAAGTAGATGGAGATAAATCAGGAAGATTGTATCTAAATGAAGATGTATTTATTTCTATACCTTTTCCATTATGAATAATTTCCTTTAAAATCATTTCTATTATATCTACAAAGTCATTGTCCTTTAGCGGATTTTCATATCCACCGTATCTTTTTACTATATCTAAGTGACCTATAACAGAGTAGTCATTATAATTTTTAACTATTTCGTATAGTTTTTCATAATATACCCTGTATGCTTCACTTTGAGATTTATCCTTATAAAAATTTTCGTAATATAAATCTTCTCTATCTATTGCATGAACAGAACATATAATAAAGTCAAATGGACGAGCACATACATCATTAGAACACTTTTCTATTATATGGTGTTGAAGGCCTATCTCCATACCTCTTTTTATAGATATTTTATCCTTATACATTCTTATGTATTTTTCTAAAGCTTCAAAGTAATCCTCATAATTTACTTCAAAAGGTTTTTCACCTATTATGTCGTAATCAACATGGTCAGTAAAACATATTTCATTAAGCCCAAGTTTTATAGCACCTTCTATCATATCCTTCATAGGTATTTTGCAATCAGCAGAGAAGTCTGAGTGCATATGATAATCGTAGAACATATTAATGACCCCTTTTTATTTAAAATTTGATATTATATAATAATAATACCAAAGATGATAATAGCCTTCAAGGAATGTAATATTATAGAGGAGGTAATATGAATAGATACAAGATAGATATAAATGAAGATAATACAAAGTATCTGCAGATATATACTCGTATAAAAGATATGATAGAAAATAATAAACTTAACAAACACGAAAAGCTTCCTCCAATAAGAAAATTATCAGAGCTACTTAATGTTAACAATACAACTATAGTTAAGGGATATGAACTACTTGAAAAGGAAGGATATATATACAAGGTTGTAGGAAGTGGAAGTTATGTATGTGATATAAATGGATACAAAGAAGAAAATAAAATAGAATTAAACAAAGATGTTATAACCTTTGATATAGGTAACCCATCTATGGATATGTTCCCAGTTGATAATTTCAAAAAAGCTATAAATATGGCACTTGAAAAAGAAGGGCCAGCTATATTTGAATACGACGATGGGTTAGGTTATACTAATTTGAGAAAAAGTATATGTTCATATCTTAATAATCTTAATATAAATACTTCAAAGGACAATATACAAATAATATCTGGTGCACAACAGGGTATAGATATTATTTGTAAAAGCCTTATACATTATGGAGATGTTGTATTTGTTGAAGAGCCCACATATAGTGGAGCACTTGAGGTGTTCAAAACTAGAGGGGCTAAGGTTATAGGTATACCAATGCTAAATGACGGTATAGACATAGGACTTCTCAAAATGAAGTTGGAAAAAATAAGACCAAAATTAATATATGTAATGCCAAATTTTCAAAATCCAACTGGAATATCATACGCTACTAAGAAAAAAGAACAATTAATAAAACTTGCTGAAGAATACGACTTTTATATATTAGAAGATGATTTTATTAGTGATTTTGAATTTAATTCAAATGACAATAAGCCACTTAGGTCATATGATAATAGTAATAGAGTTATATATATAAAAAGTTTTTCAAAAATACTTATGCCAGGGCTTAGAATAGGATTTATAGAAATGCCTACAGAGATATTAAATAAGGTGCTTTGGGCAAAATATTCAAGTGATATATCAACATCGGGCCTTATACAAAGATCACTTTATTATTATATGGAGCATTTTGATTGGTATGATTACTTGAAAAATGTTGGGAAAATATATAATATAAAGTTTGAAACATGTTGTCAATCTATAGACAATAAACTAAAAGGTAAGATAAAATACAACATACCATCGGGTGGAATAAACTTCTTTTTGGAACTTCCTAGAGGTTATTCATCTCATGATTTCAGAGAGTTTATGTTAAACAAAGGGGTATTAATACTTCCTGGAAGCTATTTTTTTGAAAATCCAGTAGACGATAGGTATTTTAGAATTAATATTGCTTCAACATCAGTTGACGAAATAATAAATGGTATAGATATAATATCTAATAACCTAGATGAGTTTTTACAAAATTATAAGTATAAATCTCACTTTACAAACAACAAATTATTTTATTAGGAGGAAATACAATGATAACTGAAGAAAAGATAAATAGAATAAACGAATTGGCAAAAAAATCCAAAAGTGTGGGACTTACAGAAGAAGAAATTAAAGAAAGAGACATTTTAAGAAGAGAATACATAGATGGTTTTAAAAAGAACCTTAAAGGACACTTAGAGACTATAAAAGTAATGACTCCAGATGAATATGAAAAGCACAAAAAGGAAAATAATAAGAAGTAGTAAATGTATTTTGGAGGTATTTATGGAAAATTTAAAACACGAATTCAAAAATGTTTGGAAAGAATGCGATAACTTAGATGCTGTAATGAAATACTCTAAGGAATATATGCATTTCTTAGATGTTGGAAAGACAGAGAGAGAGTCTGCTAAAGAGATAGTGAGAATAGCACAGGAAAATGGATTTGTATCATTAGAAGAAGCTATGAATAAAAAGAGCATATCTCCTGGAGACAAAATATATGCAGTTAACAGAAATAGAGCAGTAGCTTTATTTGTTATAGGTAATGAAGATATAGAAAAAGGAATGAGAGTAATAGGTGGACACATAGATGCACCTAGAATAGACTTAAAGCCAAATCCACTATATGAAGATGGAGAGATGGCATTTTTTAAGACTCACTATTACGGCGGTATCAAAAAATATCAATGGACTACTATACCATTAGCACTACATGGAGTAGTTATATTAAAAGATGGAACTACAGTAGATATATCTATAGGTGAAGACGACAATGATCCAGTATTTTGTATAACAGATTTACTAATTCACTTGGCATCAAGTCAAATGCAAAAGAAATTAGGTGAAGGCATAACTGGAGAAAACTTAAATCTATTAGTTGGGCATATGCCAATTAAAGATGAAGAAAAAGAAGCTATTAAATGCAATGTATTAAGATTATTAAATGCAAAATACCAAATGGTTGAATGTGACTTTTTAAGTGCTGATCTTCAAATAGTTCCAGCAGGACGTGCTCGAGATTTAGGATTTGATAGATCTATGATATTGGCATATGCACATGACGATAGAGTATGTTCCTATGCAGGAGTTAGAGCTGTAATTGAAGCTGAAAATCCAATATACACATCAGTTGGATTGTTTGTAGATAAAGAAGAAGTAGGTTCTATGGGAAGTACTGGTATGCAGTCTAAGTTTTTTGAAAATACTGTTGCAGAACTAATTAATTTACAAACGGATTATTGTGAATTAAAGCTAAAAAGAGCATTAGCTAATTCTCAGGTATTGTCTGCAGATGTTTGTAATGCATATGACCCAAATTACCCAGAAGTTATAGATAAGAGAAATAATGCATATATGGGAAAAGGGGTTGTACTTACTAAGTATACTGGATCTAAAGGAAAAAGTGGAGCTAGTGAGGCAAGTGCAGAATTTATGTCGGGTATTAGAGGTGTATTTAATGACAACAATGTAATCTGGCAAATAGGCGAACTTGGAAAAGTTGACGAAGGTGGCGGAGGTACTATAGCTTATATACTAGCAAACTATGGTGCTGATGTTATAGACTGTGGAGTTGGTGTTTTAAACATGCATGCTCCATACGAAGTAGTATCTAAAGCAGATATATATGAAATGTACAAAGGCTACAAAGCTTTTGTAAAATAGAAGGAAGGAGTTGTCTTAGACAACTCCTTTTGTAATATCAAAATATTCGTATAATCCATCTAATAGCTTTTCTTCTAGTGGAGTGAATGTTTTCTTTTTTGAATGAATAAAATAAAAATTACGACTAAATTCCATATTTTTTATTTTATAATAATTTATTTTATTAGTATCAATATAATCAATAGCTGATCTATAAGATACAAATGAAAGTCCAAGTCCTATTCTTACCATTTCCTTTATTGTTTCGTTATTTTCAACATGGGCTATAACATTAAAATTTTCTAGTTCTACTTTATTTTTTTCAAATTGTTTTACTATAAGATTTCTAGTTCCAGAGCCTTCTTTTCTCATTATAAAATTGAATTTTTTTATGTCTTCTATATTTATATAGCCGTTGTCGTTAGGGATTTCTAATTCTTTAGAAGCTATAAGAACAAGTTCATCGCCTGCCAAGTCTACATACTTAATTTGAGGGTTATTTACTTTGCTTCCAACAAACCCAAAGCTTATTTTTTCGTCTATTATTTCTGATATTGCATCTTGTGAGTCGTAGTGACTTATATTAAATTTAACATCAGGGTATTTGCTTATAAAAAACTTAAGAAATCCTGGAAGTATATAAGTTTCAGGAATAGAACTACATGCCATATCTATAATTCCTTCTATTTTTCCACTATATTCATTTAGGTTGTATAGTGCCTTTTGGCGATTGTTTAGTATTTCAAGGGCATGTCCATATAGTATTTTTCCAGCTTCAGTTAAATTAACACTTTTGTTATTTCTATTAATAAGAACTGTATTTAATTCATTTTCAAGATTTTGCATATGTGAACTAACTGTAGGCTGTGTTAAAAATAGTTCTTTTGCCGCTTTTGAAAAGCTATTATGTTTTGCTACAGCTACAAATATCTCAAGTTGTTTGAAATCCATTTTTATCCTCCGGTTGTTTAGTTATTAACTATATTATAACATTTTAATTTTAACAATGTAAAAGTACAAAAAAAATAATGCCTGCAAAAGCAAGCACGAATTCTATAAATTATATATATTATAACAGTTTTTACAATTAATTTCTAAGTGGTCTATTTTTTTAAAAGTTTTTTCTATACTCCCAAGTCTAAGAGATGTTGTTTGTCCGCAACATGGACACTCAAAGTCTATTCTATAAGAAAATATACATGGTACTTTAAGTACATAGGTATCAAATAGCATAAGAGCAAAAAGAATAATTGTTATAGCTGTTATTGCAAATGGTGCAGACATTCTTACTGTAAATAAGATAAATGCTATTATAACTAAAATAAAAGTATTAGTGTTAAATTTTGGCTGCACTAGCTTTACATTTTCTAAGTTATTAGTTGCTAAACCCATGTAAATCCCCCCATAATCCTGTCTTGATATATATATTCGACAACATGAATAATTTACCTTTTATAGTAACTTAAATTGTAGTAAATAATTGTAATTTTCATGCAATATATAAGTATTATTATATTAGGAAAAGATAATGTAGGAATACTACCTAACATTGAAAAAATACAAAAAAATTGACCAGGATATGGGGGATATATCCTGGCCTTCTAAGTATTACTTCTTGGGGGAATTATGTTTTTGTTTTCCGTACATTCTAATTATAGACAAAATAGAAATTTATATACATTAATTCAAAAACTTATTTGGAAATTGTTTTACAATTCCATTTGTAAACATATCTGCCATTTCTAAAATTTGTGTTTGCATTATATCGTAATGGTTCTTTATATCACTTTCATAGTCTTTGTTAATTCTATATAAAACCTCTTCCTTTGTAAGATCTAAATGTCTATTAAACATTTCCAAAACTTCTTTCTTAGGCCAATAAGGATTTATACTACTTAAAAATGTGGCAATTTGATCTGCATTTTCATACCATCTTTTATTTGCATCAGTAGCAGTATCTGTATCACCTGCTTTTATTGCATTAACAAGATCTGCTGCTATTGTCAAATGGTCTGTTAGTAAAGTGATAAATGTTGATACTATTTGGTCTGGATAGAAAGACTCAAGGGCCTTTCCTATATCCTTTGGATTTCTAAGTAATCTTTCAACAACTAACTCCTTAGCTGGATAATCTTCAACAAGGGATATAATAGCCTCCCTTGTCCATTCAATATGCTGCATCCAAAGAAGTCGCATAAGGTTACTTAGTTCAAATACTGAGTTTGGTATACAATTAGTTGGTCTATTATTAGATATATAATTTCCAGGATATATAGAAATCATTTGGCCTACACAAAAATTATAAGGATTTAACCATGGATTTGCAGCCAAAATCGAATTAACACTTGTATAATATCTTTGTGCTAAAGATTGTAATGTATCTCCTGGTTGAATTTTATAATAATATATTCTATGAGAAAATGTGTTCATTTCTTCACCCCTTTAATAATAAAATATGATTATTAAAATAAAAATGTTCATCCTTTATATCGCTTCATATCCGGTGGACATTGTTTTAGTATTGTAGCTATATCTACTGATATTACAAGCTCTAATGGATAACTTAAATACATTGGAGAATTAGAATCCAAAGTTCCTACAAGATAAAATGTATATACTCTAGTAGGCTTTAAAATAGTGTCAACAGAAGTTTTAAAGTTGTCTTTTTGATTTATAAACTCAAATTTATACAATCCTGTATTTAAAAGTGAATATTTATTGTATTCATTTATATTAATAGGTCCAGATTGAATAATGTTTTCATTAGATATTATATTAATTACAACATTACTGTTGGATAAATTAGCATATCTAATTATTGATTTGTAAGGGGAAAGCTCTTGTCTAAGTTCTCCAGGTATACCCAATAAACTAGGGTTTTGTAAATTACCAACTATAGCCAATGTCTCAATTTGTGCTTGATATATTTGTATTTGTGTATCTATTATTGGAGTATTATTTTTACCGGAAACAAAAACTTTTATATTGTGAGTTTCAGCTTCAAGTATAGGTATATAAAAGCTAAATTGTTTGTATTCTAGTTCAGTAGCCAACAATTCATTATCTAAATATACATTTAATTTAGCATCTGATGGCAATGCATTAAAAACTCTAAAAATTGAAGTATTGTAGGATATACAAGGAAGAACTAATTCCTTAGTTAAAAATTCATATAAACTTATATTAGTCACTTGTCTATTCAAAATAACACCTCCTTTATAAAAAATAGTTCCTCATAGGTGGGCACTGCTTTATTACTGTCATAATATCTACTGCTAGTACAAGTTCTAATGGATAATCTTGATCATTAGTTGGACTTCCTACAAGATAAAACTTATATATTCTAGTAGGTTTTATTTCATGTATTGCAGAAGATGAAACATTATTTCCTACAGAATCTGTTAATTTAAATTGAAATTTGTATGTTTCTGGGGCTATAATTTCATATTGACCCTGATGATTTGCTTTGACTATTGTAGATGAAATAACATTCTGACTTTTTATTACATTAACTGTAATGTCGCTATTGGATAAATTAGAGTATCTAATTAAGGCCCTATCACTATAAGTTGGCTGATTAGAACTAGATGTTAACATGAGTATTTTAGGATTTTCTATAGTGCCAGTTATAGCAATTGTAGCTATATGACCTTCAGGTATTTGTATTTGTGTTTCTATTATAGGGCTATCTGGTTTGCTAGAATCAAAAACTCTTATATTGTGGCTTCTAAGTGTTGATACAGCTATAGCATAACTAAATTGTTTGTATTTTAGTTCACGGGCTAATAATATTTCATCTACATATACATCAAGTTTAGCATCTGAAGGTATTGCGTTAAGTGCTCTAACAAGGCTCACTTTATAAGGTAAACAAATCTTACCTAGTTCATTATTTAAAAATTGAAACAATGTTGTAAAGTCTGGATATTGTTGTCTATAAATAAACAAAATGACATCTCCTTTTTCAATAATATATATTAATTTAATATATGAATTTTGTTATCTAATGTTAAAGAAATATAGTAATCACACACCTCTTCTTAAACATATATATAAATATAATAAATTTAAGGAGCGCTTGTGATGAGTACATTAATAAATAGCCCCAACAAAAGTCAAAGACATGAAATGTATTATGAAGTTTTAAAAAACGAAAATAGAGTAGAAGATTATGAAAATATATTAAATATATTAAGCCCTCCTATTGATATTACTAATATAGCTAAGCCTGGGTCTTTTAAAAATATAAATGTAGCAGTTATTGGTGGTGGAGCATCAGGCCTTGCTGCTGCCTTTGAGCTTAGAAAACTAGGATTTAATATAACTATATTTGATGCCCTAAAAGATAGAATTGGAGGAAGAATATACACCCATTATTTTGATAAAGATAAAAAACTGTATGCTGAACTAGGTGCTATGAGAATACCAATTGGCCATGAAACATCTTGGCACTATATAGATCTTTTCAATCTTGAAACAAAACCATTTATATGGTCAAATGAGAATGCAATTAGATATGTTAAAAATACCTATGCCCAAAACGATCCTAATGGAATAAGTGTGTCAAGGAACATATATCCTTTGTATAATTTAACTCCTAGGGAGAGAGCTACCCCATGGAATAAATTATTAAATGATGTTTTCAATTACTATTTATTCAAATTAACTCCACAAGTTAGGAAAGAATTAATTCAGGTTAAACCATATTATAGTCCTGAGATTTTATATCTTGATTCTATAAATTTCCGTGAGGCAACAACTTTATATGGATTAAGTCAAGACGCAATAAGTATGTTATCTAGTGTAAATTCACTTATAGGAGGAGTTTTATATACAAATGTATTAGAATTTCTTCAAGAACAATACACTGCTGACTTTGAAATTGTATATCAAATCGATGGAGGAATGGCTAATTTACCATTATCATTTTATAAATCATTAACTAGTAAGTATCCTAAAGAATATAAAGATATAGACAATGATTTATTAGGAAATGTTACATTTAAAAGTAATCATTATGTAACAAGAATTACTCAACCTAAAAATAATAGCCCTGTAACACTATATTATCAATATAACCAAGAAGAAACACATTGTTCTACCTTTGATTATGTTGTATGTGCTATTCCTTTTTCATCTCTTAGAAATATAGAAATATATCCTCAATTTTCTACTCAAAAAATGCAAGCTATAAGGGAACTAAACTATGAAACAGCACACAAAACTGTTATATTGTTTGAAGAACGTTTTTGGGAAAAAAATAGATTGTATGGACCAATATGTGGAGGAGGTTCTTATACTGATTTGCCTATAGTATCTCTTTGGTATCCATCTTATGATATAAATGAAAATTGTAATGAAAACTCTTATAATCCTGGAGTATTATTCACATATAGTTATGCATTAGATGCAATAAGATTAGGTAACTTACCAGATAATATAAGAATTACTAAGATTAAAAGAAATATTGAAATGGTTCATAACCTTCCAAGGGGATATTTAGATAAGATATTAATCAATTATAAAACTGTTCAGTGGAATAGGGAATATCCATTTGAAGGTGGATTTCATTATCTTGCTCCCAATCAAAAAAGGCTATTTTCCTATGTTTCAAAATTACCAGAGTATGGTGGTAGGGTAGTATTTTCAGGAGAGCACATATCAGGTACTCACGCTTGGATACAAGGTGCTTTGCAAACTGGTATGAGCTCTGCAAATGAAATAGCTGCTTTTGTAGCTTCAGGAAAAAATAAATAATTATATAGGGAATTTAAGATAAGTGAAATTCATGTTAGAAAAATCATATTGAATTTATGTATATTAAAAAACGGCTTTCTATTTAGAAAGACCGTTTTTTTTCATATCAGGTGGACATGTTTTTATTACTGTTGTCATATCTACTGATATTACAATTTCTAATGGATATCTTGCGCCAATATCTAATTTTCCAACTATATAAAATGTATATGTTCTAGTTGGATTTAGACTATGAGTTATAGAAGGGGTATAATTACTTTCTGGATTATCTGCTAAAATAAATCTAAATCTATATGCTTCTGGGTCAGCAACTAAATAGTTATTATACTCATCTGGTTTCAAAGTTATATATGCGGTAATATTACTAGCAGTAGTTATATTAACTATAATATTATCTTCTGTTAAATTAGCATATCTAAGGGATGCTTTATCTCGATAAACTTGTTGGGTAGGGTCACCTGTTACAATTAATAATCTAGGGTTTTGCAGAGATACATAAAGTTTCTACATTTGCATTTGTTATTTTTATTTGTGTATCTATCACAGGTATATTTGGATCAGACGAATAAAAAACCTTTATATTATGACTTACAAGTGATGATGTTGGAATATAGTAACTAAATTGTTTGTATTCTAGTTCTTTTTCCAATAATATATTGTCTATATATACATCAAATTTAACCTCTGAAGGCAAGGCGTTAAATGCTCTAACAAATCCACTTGTATAATCTAAACAGGGTAGAGATAATTCATTATTTAAGAAGCTAAATAATGTGGGAGGTTCTTGAGTATGTTCTCTGCTATTCAATATAGTATCTCCTTATTAATATGACATAGTGCTAATTTTTTATATTAGTAATATATGAAATTCACAATTTTAAGTTGATTTATTTACCTAATATTAATATTTAATATGTTAAAAAATAGATTATAGAAATATAGTTGCAAACACAACTAATATGATATACTATAATATAGTTGCAAACACAACTAATATGCATATAATATATAGTTGCGTATAATGTGATTTGACATTTATAAATAGGAGTGAATACATTGGAAAAGGATAGAAATGAAAATATAGGAAAATATATATCTCACATTTATAGAAAAGGTGGAATATTTATTACAAAATCTCTTTCTGAAAAAGGAATAGGCTCAGGGCAAGTAATGTTCCTCATAGAACTTTATAAAAAAGATGGAAGAACTCAAGACGATATTGCTAATGCATTAAAAATAGATAAAGGAACAACAGCTAGAGCTTTAAAAAAGCTTGAAGATGAAAATTTTATAGTAAGACTAAAGGATGAACGTGATAAAAGAGCACACAATGTATATTTAACGGATAAAGGAAAAGAAGTAAAATCTAGTGTTTACAAGGTTTTTGATGAATTGGAAAATACAATGACTCAAGATCTTACTGATGAAGAAAAAGAAATTATTATTAAATTACTTAAAAAAGTATGTATAAGTACAAGTAAAAAATAGGAGGATAATATATGGATAAAAGTCAAGAGATGTTAGGTACAGAATCGATAGTAAAACTACTTATAAAGTATTCAATACCAGCCATAATTGGAATGATGGTAAACGCACTATATAACATAATAGCTAGAATATTTATAGCAAACATACCAGGGGTTGGGCCACTTGCAATAACAGGAGTAGGTGTAACTATGCCTGTTACAACTATAATATTAGCATTTGCAGTACTTGTAGGTATAGGCGCAGCAACTAATATATCTATAAAATTAGGCCAAGGAAGAAAAGATGAGGCAGAACAAATCTTAGGAAATACATTAACATTATCAGTAATTATAGGAATAATACTGACAATAGTAGGGCTTTTGTTTGCAGATAGTATATTAGAATTATTTGGAGCAAGTGAAGGGTCACTACCATATGCCAAAGCTTATGTAAATGTATTATTATTAGGTACAGTATGCGCTGTTCTTTCTTTATCATTAAGCCATATGATAAGAGTAGATGGAAATCCTAGACTTTCAGCAATGATAATGGTCGTTGCATGTGTAATAGACGTAATATTAGTATTCTTATTTATAAATGTATTAAATATGGGAATAAAAGGGGCTGCTTTAGCAACTATAATATGTCAAACATTTTCAGTTTTGTGGGGTCTTTCATATTTCTTTAGAGGAAAATCTAACTTGAAATTTAGAATATCAAGTCTAAAATTAAAAACAGAATCAGTTAAAAGTATAGTTGTAATAGGAACTGCACCATTTGTTATTCAAATAGCTGCAAGTTTGGTTCAAGTTATAAGTAACAATGCTTTGAAAACATATGGTGGAGATTTGGCTATAGGAGCTATGGCTACAATATTTTCAATAATGATGGTATTCTTAATGCCTATATTTGGTATAACTCAAGGAGCTCAGCCTATAATAGGATATAACTATGGAGCTAAAAATTATAATAGAGCAAAAGAAACATATAAAATATCTGTAATAGCTTCAACTATTATGTTAATACTAGGATGGCTTGTAATACAATTTGCACCAGAAGGCCTAGTAAGTTTATTTGGTAAAGACAAAGAACTTATGGATATAACTGTAAATGGAATTAAAAAATATTCATTTGCCCTACCTATAGTAGCTATATCAATTGTAGGTTCAACATATGTTCAAGCAGTAGGTAAGCCTAAGAAATCTATGATGTTAAGTTTATTAAGACAAGTAATATTATTAATACCTATGATAATTATATTACCTAGATTCTTACAATTAGATGGTGTTTGGATAGCTCAAGCAGTAGCGGACCTTGTAGCTACTATAATAACTGCAATTGTAATAAGAAAAGAATTTAGTTCTTATAAAGATGAAAAAGTACAGATAGAGAAAGAGAAAGTAAATAAAGGCGAAACCTATATAAATTCATGCCCAAAAAGCTCAGTATAAAATACTGAGCTTTTTTGTATATAACTATACTAATTCAAATTCAGTAGTATCGGTAGCTATTATTTTAGCTTCTACAATTCCCACCAAATCAGCACCTTTAGGTTTAAATACATTCTTTGCAACTACTTGAAGCTTTCTCAAAAGCTGAAGGATATTATTCTAATTTTGAAAATATAAAAGATACTAGAAAAAACTCTATAATACTTATGGGACAAGTAGGTAGTGGAAAAACTCATCTATCAACTGCTATTGTTAATAATCTTATGAAAGAATCTGTAGGGGTTGTGTATATGCCATATAGAGATACTATAACTAGGATAAAACAAAGTATTATGGATGAAGAAAATTACAATAGAGAGCTAAAAAGATACAAAGAAGCTAAGGTGCTTTTAATTGATGATTTATTCAAAGGGAGTATTACTAAGTCAGATATAAATATTATATTTGAGCTTATTAATTACAGATATCTAAAAAACAAACCAATTATAGTCAGTACTGAGAAATTATTAGATGAACTTTTATAATTAGACGAATCTATTGGAAGTAGGATTATAGAGATGAGTAAGGACTATATAGTAGAGCTTAAAGGACAGAAATTAAATTATAGAATTTATGGTAGTTAATTAGTGTTATGTAGGGGGATAATATGCTGAAATACTTGACCAAAGAAGATATACCGATTTCACTTATGGATATAGTTGATGAAATAGGAATAGATGATTTTATTAAGTTATGTAAGTTATGTAAGTTATGTGGGGGAACTTCACTATACATACCTACAGAAAATTCACTTGTGAAACCTATTAGAAATAGAGTTATTAGAGAGAGTTTTGATGGAGGGAATTACAAGGAGCTTGCAAGGAAGTTCAATGTAAGTGAGGTACAAATACGTAAAATAATAGTTGATAAATTTTAATTCAATACGACAGTTACATAGAAAAAGAGTATGATCAGGGGGAGTAGACCATACTCTTTTTCTATTGGCTCCAAAAGAGGGATTCGAACCCTCAACCTATCGGTTAACAGCCGAGTGCTCCACCGTTGAGCTATCTTGGAATGTTTTATCTTACATAAACTATTATTATCATTTTTTTTGTTATTATACATTTATTTATAAATTTTTATAAAATAAAAAAGCACCCAATAAATGAGTGCTTTTGATACAACTTTGGTGTTTATTGTGCTTTTACGTATTCAGCAGATTTAATTCCAGCTTGACGACCGAAAATAACTATGTCAACAACAGAGTTACCGCCAATTCTGTTATTACCGTGTAAGCCCCCAGTAACTTCACCTGCTGCATAAAGACCTGGAATAGGATTACCTTCTTTATTTAAAACTTCTGAGTTGGCATTGATTTTCACGCCACCCATAGAGTAGTGAATTCCAGGAGCAATTTTGATAGCGTAAAATGGCGCCCCAGACAAGTCGTTGTCCATTCCAGTTGTTCTGCCAAATTCAGCATCCTTTTTATTCTTCACAGAGTTGTTCCAAGCACCCAGAGTCTTTTTTAGCTGGTCAGCCGGAACATTCATTTTTTTTGCCAATGCTTCTATAGAATCTCCCTCGATTACGAAGCCCATTTCTTGATATTGCTCAATGGCTTTAGCACGAGATTTTACGCCGGCATCAAATACAAGAAAAGCCGATTTTTCAGGAAGTGAATTAATTGCTGATGTTACTGCATCACGAGTACCAAGTTCGTTTACGAAACGGTTACCTTTGCTAGAAACTAGAATTGCGCCTTCTCCACGAACTGCTTCCCCTATAAGATAAGATTTTTCTTGCTGTACTGTTGGGTGAACTTGGATTTGATCCATATCAACCGCTGTACCTCCAAGTTTTTCAACCATTTTTATACCATCACCAGTAGTTCCTGGTTGGTTTGTTGTAACTATATCTGCTAAATCAGGTCTAAATTGGGATATCATATCCATATTAGCCCCATAACCACCTGTTGCCACAATTACAGCGTCTGCACTAATTGTTTTCTCATCTTCTTGGTTGAAGATAACTTTAACACCGTTAATTTTGCCATCTTTCTCTATTATTTCCTTAACTTCGGCGTTTGCAAAAAGTGGAATATCTTGTTCTTGTACATTTTTCAATAAACCGCTAACAAGGTATTGACCCACTGCGGAACCGTCTTCAGGTCGGTGAGTACGTTTTACACTCATACCTCCAGTAATTGTTATATTATTTAATTTAATTCCCTCGGAATCTAACCAATCGATTGCACTTGCAGAGTTGTCAACGAAGAAACGAAGCAAATCTTTGTCGTTAGTACCTTTACCGCCTTTTAATGTCTCTTCATAAAATAAATTATTGCTGTCTTTAATTCCTTGTTCTTTTTGGAACTTTGTTTCGGAGGCGTTCGCTCCAGAAGATGATTTTAATGTATTACCCCCTGCAACCGGCATTTTTTCAAAAATAACTGGGTTCATGCCGTTAGCTTTTGCCTCAAGGGCTGCAGTCATTCCGGCACCACCCGCACCGATAATTATGATATCATATTTATCTTTTAGTTTATCGATACTTGTGTAGCTAGTTTTAGATGCGCTAGAAACGGCTTCAGTTTCTTTGGACGCCTTATTTTTTTCAGTGTTTTGATTCTGGTTTCCCGTCTGGGTGCTGCTACATCCTGTGACTAGGAGCATTAGCGAGAGAACGGAAATAAGCACTTTTGATACTTTCTTTTGCATTGTTAATCATTCCTCCTCATTAGTGTAAGTACGCTCTCGAAAACTTAGAGAACTTGATTTTTATATATTATAAGGTTTGGCATCTCTGCTTTACCCCCAATATTTCGTTAAATTTTAGGACAAAATCAAAATTTGATTATCCTGTTCTGATATTTTGTTGTAGTGATATATGAGTAGATAATAACATCAACCTTTACTTATTCAAACATTTTGAACTTTAAAAACACATTTTGGTCATAAAAAATACTTTGTTATATATATAACAAAGTATAAAGTAGTTATCTAGATAATCTAAATCTAAACTTTCAGCAATACATACTGTATATATTGCTGAAAGTTTAGATCATACTTCATCATCTTACATGTTAGGAAATATATTACAATTTATATTGGTAGTAGGTGGAAATACCATACTACACAAGTGTATATAAATTAAATGACCTATATAAGGTCATTTTTGTATTTAGAAATTGATGAACTTGCAGTAGACCTTACATTAGATAATAGAATTAAATTTTATAAATAGAAAAGAAGTATTGAATCAATATTAAAATTTAAAGGATATTTGTATAAAAATAATAATATAACTAAAAGGATAAAAATTTATTGCAAAACGATAAATTATATATTAAAATAAAATTAATAATAGATAAGTGAGGTGCTTTTTATGAAACTAAGAGAAACATTCATTTTAAGGATAGCTGTTATTCTTATTGGAATTCCGATTCTTGCCTTATGTATATTTTGGTTGCCTGGAGGTGCAGATTTTTTTGGCTATCTAGTTTTAGCAGGTGTATATGCAACAGCTATATCGTTTTTCTTTGCTCTGTATCAGACTTTAAAACTTTTAGGCCATATTGACAAGAATAAAGCTTTCTCTGAATTATCTGTAAATGCTCTAAAGAATATAAAATATTGTGCAATCACAATTAGTATTATATATGCAGGACTGCTACCATTTCTATATCCCATAGCGGATGCAGACGACGCCCCAGGTATCTTAGGATTCCCATTAATCTTTATTTTTGCTTCTTCTGCCATTGCAGTATTTGCTGGTGTTCTTCAAAAGCTTTTAAAAGAAGCCATAGATATAAAAAGAGATAATGACTTAACGATATGAGGTGAATAAAATGGCAATTATAATCAATATTGATGTGATGCTGGCTAAAAGGAAAATGAGCGTTACAGAACTTTCTGAAAGGGTTGGAATAACAATGGCTAATCTTTCTATATTGAAAAATGGAAAGGCAAAGGCTATTCGATTATCAACTTTAGAGGCGATTTGTAAAGCTTTAGAATGTCAACCTGGAGATATTTTAGAATACAGAAGTGACGAAAATACTCAAGGATAATAAAGTAGGTATATTTTGAACATAAAAAAAGAGCTGTCATATGACAACTCTTTTTTTATGTATTATCTTTGGTTATTGTTGTTGTTTCTGTTATTGTTGTTTCTGTTGTTTTCATTTCTGTTGTTGTTTAATTCATTGTTTCTGTTGTTTTCATTTCTGTTGTTGTTTAATTCATTGTTTCTGTTGTTTTCATTCCTGTTATTGTTAAAATTGTTGTTCCTGTTGTTATTGTTTTCATTTCTATTGTTGTTATTGTTCATGATGTTACCTCCATAAGTTTTTATTTTTTTGTAAGTGTATTACTTACAAATCTATTATGTTCAAAATAGACAAGTAAAATACTTACATATTTTGGTAGTTTTACAATTTTTAAATATAAAAAAGAGCTGTCATATGACAACTCTTTTAAATATTGGCTCCAAAAGAGGGATTCGAACCCTCAACCTATCGGTTAACAGCCGAGTGCTCCACCGTTGAGCTATCTTGGAATATTTTATTTTACATAAACTATTATTATCATTTTATAAATTATTATACATTTATTATAAATTTTTTAAAAAATAAATGATATAATTAACTTATAATAAAGTACTTGATTACTGTATATTAAAAGAGAAAATAGAGGGAAATGATAGGTTGGTTAAGGAGATACTGACTAATTCTAGTTTGAAGAACTTTATAGTTAATTATATAGCTGAACATATATATAGCAAAATTAGGTAAATGGAAGTGAGAAATCACTTCTTTTTTTATTACAATTAAACTCGAATAAATCTAGAAATATTTGGATATTATAGAAAGGTGAGGTATTACCATACAGCGAAATATACTATAAGGATTTAAGTTTCAAAAGAAGGGGGTATGGGATGAGACAATTTTTGAAATGGGGTATTATAAGTGTTATTGCATTAAGTATTATAAGTTCATTAGATAGTGAAAAAGTTTCTACTATACAAACTGTCAATACTGACACTAAACAAGAAGAAGTAGCCGATGCTCACAAAATAGGGGATAAGATACAGATTGGCGAACTAACCTATGAAGTAGATGGAACAGAACTCAAAGATACTGTAGGTGACAATTATATTAATAAAAAGGCAAAGGGCAAATATCTCATACTAAAAATTAATGTTACAAACAATGATAAAGAAGATAGAATAGTTGATAATTCACAATTTCAATTAGTAGACAAAGACGGAATCGTATATGAACCAGATTCCAAAGCAGATGTATATGTAAATAATAATGATATGTTTTTCTTTGATGAAATAAATCCAAACATAACTAAAACAGGGTACATAGCATTTGATTTGCTAAATCCTAATATAGAATATTATTTAAGAGTAACCGATGTAACTGTATCAAATGATGAAGCAATTATAAATTTAAATTAATTATAAGAAAAAGCGTTGATATTTATATCAACGCTTTTTGAGTTCAATATTATTTTAAGCCTCATATCCTAAAGATTCAGTTTCTACAACTTCATCAGATTTACTTAAATTACGTGAAGCAATTCTTCCGTGAAGTAAATAATAAACTCCAATTCCAACTACAATAAGCAATGAGCCGTAAAAATACAATAAGCCATATTCTAAATTTGATGCCGCCAAACCAAATATAAATGAACCAAGCCCAAATCCAATATCAAATATAGAAAGATAAGTAGCAGTAGCTAAAGGTCTTTGTTTTACTGATGCTACTTGAATTGCTATTGTTTGAAGACTTGGAGCGGCAGTTCCCCAACCAAGACCAATAAGGCCTGCTGATGCAAGGAACATCACAGCTGTTGTAGATATGCTAAGTAGATAAACTCCAACTGCAAAACACAAAATAGAAGGATAAATAATAGTATTTGCTCCGTATTTATCAAACCATCTTCCTGTAAAAGGCCTTGAAACTAACAGAACTAAGGCATATACAGCAAAGAAAAAACTAGAAGCAGCTTCTAATCCAATTTCCTTAGCATATACAGAAACGAAGGCTATAATTGAAGAATAAACTAATGCAAAAAATCCTGCAACTAATGATATAGGAATGGCAGGAATTACAAACATTTCTTTAAACCCTGCATTTAAGTTAGATTTTTTGTTGGCCAATGTTAACTTAGGAAGTTTGACAAGTAATCCTGAAAGTAATGCAATTAATGATCCAACAGCATGAATCATAAATACTGCGTTTGCTCCTTGATTTTGGATAACTACTAGACCTAAGAAGGGACCAATAACCATAGCTAAGTTGTTGGTCAAACCATAATACCCCATACCCTCACCTTGACGAGACTTAGGTATAAGATCTGCAACTATAGCACCCATGGCCGTTGTAGCCATACCAAAACCGACTCCATGAAAAAGTCTAAGTATAAGAATTCCCGTAATAGATTTCGGTATAAAATAAAGAGTTGATGATACAAATAAAATAAGTAGGGCACCTAGAAAGATTGTACGTTTTCCAAGTGTTCCCATCCACTTTCCAGAGAAAGGACGAGTTATAATTGCCGAAATTAAAAATACAGTTGTAATAAGTCCAACTGCTGATGAACTTACCTTTAGGTCTTGTAGTGCATATATAGGAAGTGTAACTAATAAATAATAAAACATTGTAAACACAAGAAAATTAGCAATACAAATACTGATAAAATTTCTTGTCCATAATTTAGGCTTATTCAATTTTTTTCCCCCTTAATGATTGTGATTATCAAAATGATAAGTTTGAGCAATTTGAATTTATTAATTAAAGTGATTATTAATAATAAGTAGTTTTGACTCACTTATATATCATATCATACAATTTGCGAAAAAATATAATTTGATATTATATTAACTATTCTATAGTTTGCTTAATTTGAAAGTTCTTCTTGAGTTAAGTTCTTATTTATTCTCAATTCTTTTATTTTATCGCTTACTTTCAATACTATACCCGCTAAACATTTTTACTAAAGTTGTATATTATCATGAAAATAAGGGTTGCAAAAGTAAAAAAAATTATAATTTTAGTTAAAAAATTTTTACTTTAGTTTTATATTAATTTTTAAAATTGACTATAACTCTGAAATAGTTCAAATTGAATGGTGAATTTCAAAACAAATATTTATAATATTTAATTAAACAAAAATCCCATAACTATCTAATTTATAGGTTGTAAATTTAATTTTTTTATTGATACTATATCTTTATTTAGAATTTTGGTATTTAAATTGCTATTATTATTTATTGAAAATATAAACATTAAGGATATATGTATTTTAAAATATAGAAGATATAACGGGAGGAATTAATATGAGCAAAGTTCCCTATGGAAATGGAAAGATTTTTACGGGTCAAGATGAAACTACATTTGTTTCTGCTATGATATTAGAACATGGTAAAGTAATTTGGACTGGAGATACAAAAGACCTTGTAGGAGAATACATAGATTTAAATGGCAAAACAGTAGTGCCAGGATTTATAGATTCTCATATTCACCCAATGTACGTAGGAGCTATTCAAGAACAAGTTTCTTGTATGGCTCCAGATGTAAACAACATTGAAGAAATGATTGAGGCTTTGAAAAAATCAATAAATCATGAAGATGAAAACTCATGGGTTGAAGGATGGGGATTTGACGAATCTCAATTGGAAGAGGGAAGAACTCCAACAAAAGAAGATTTAGACAAGGTTTCAACAACTCACCCTGTTCAAGTTACTCGTTCTGATTTTCACTCTCGTGTTGTAAACTCTAAGGCATTAGAACTTGCAGGAATTACAAAGGATACAAAAGATATTCCAGGTGGAATAATTGAAAGAGATGAAAATGGAGAACCTACTGGCTTTTTATTAGAAGGTGCAGCAAAACTTATAGATAAAATTAAGCCACCGGTGACTCTTGAAGAAAATGTACAGTCTTTGGCAAAATTAACTAATCGTTTTGCAAAGCTTGGAATTACTGGTGTAACAGAAATTATGGCTATGCCAAATGACTATGATATATACGTCGAAGCTACAAAATGCGGATTTAAACAACGTCTAGGTATGTATTATCATTGGAAACAATTCAAAGATAGTAATAGTGGGGAACTTGTAGGTACAAAAAATGAAGAAAATCAAATTCGTATTAATGGAATTAAGTTATTCATGGATGGAAGTATTTCTGGTCATACTGCATTTATGAAGGAGCCTTATCCAAATAGTAATGATCGTGGATTTACTGTAGGGTCTCAAGATGAGTTATTAGAAGCTTACGAATATGCAAAAACGCGTGGACTACAGTTGGCAATACATGCTATGGGAGATGCAGCTATTCAGTTAATTATTGATACTTTCAAAGATAAAGAGCCTTGGGTAGAAGGTGGACCTTCTGTACGTATTGAGCACTGTACTGTTTTAAGTCGTGATATGATCGAAGAAATAAACCAATATGGTATTGGATTGACTCAACAGATAATATTCTTCTATGCAGAATACGATAGCTATCGTAAAAACTTAGATGATCAGAGATTTAATCAAACTTATGGGCTAAAATCTGTATATGATAACGTAGAACATTTTGCACTATCTTCTGATAGTCCTGCTACACTTTTGCCAGTTGCAGAAGATGTATTTATAAGTTTAAAAGCAGCTGTTACAAGAAAGGCTTACAAAGGTCAAAATATTAATGAAGATGAAAAAATAACTGTACCACAAGCTGTTCTTCTTTATACTAAAAAGGCAGCAGTGGTTAGTAAGTTACCTAATACTGGACAGTTAATATCTGGATATAATGGGGATTTCGTTGTTTTAGATAAGGATATTTTCACTATAGACGGAGAAGATTTGGATAATGTTCAAGTTCTTCAGACTTATATTGGTGGAGAATTGGTATATCAAAAGGTACAATAACTATAGTACTGAAGGATATATGAAATAAATTAATATATTTAAAAAGGAGCTGTTGATATAATAAACATGCTCCTTTTCAATTTCTAAACTATACTAAATTTCATCATAATCATTAGCCTTTTCTATTGATTTATAAAAGATTTTTATTCAGTTATAACAAAATATATTATTAATCTTTTGTTATAACTGGTTTTCCTTCTGAATTTAATAATACAGTTAATCCCCCAGAAGTTCCATTACTAACATATAGATAATTTACTCCAGTTTCTTTATCCACTATTACTCTATAAGTCTCTATCATTCCTTGTGAAGATTTAATTTCAAATCTTTTGTCATTTCCCATGTTTTTACCTCCTAAAAGTAATATTTTTTATCTTTATATATTGTTTATGATATTATACAAATGCAATCTAAATAATTCACTTCTTATTTATATAATTATGCTTAATTATATAAAGTAAACCAACAATAACTGGCATTACAGAAAGTGCAAAGTATAAACCACCACTTATATCCATGCCAATAAAGAATAGCATAAATCCATATAAAATACTGATTATAGGAGCTAAAATATATTTAAATATTCTAATCTTAATTAAGTTATAGGCAATAAATGTTACAAAAAACATACTTGTTAGAATTATTAATCCATTCATAGTTATAATCACTGCCTTTCTGCCAACTTTATATTATATGAATCTACTTAATATGTAATTATTATAGAAATTCCCAATCCTATAAATATTATTGGAACAAAAATATACTTATATTTTTCTATATTCTTCTGGACAAAAGGGTGTTCTGCCAACTTTATGCCAATAAAACACCATAGAGCAGTTAAAATTAGAAATATTATTACTGTTACCAAAACACCAACCCAATTCATACTTGCGAAAAGTGGAATATAAATTCCAATATTATCTCCGCCGTTTGCAAAGGTTACAATGAATACCTTCAAAATACTTGGATTAATAAACTTCCCAATAAAAGTTATTGTATGGTTTTCTTGATTTTCCGTTATGTCTTCAATATCACTTGAATTTTCAGTATTCTTACTTTCTTTTATATAATCAACATATGTCTTTATTCCTAAATATATTGGAATTAACCCAAGTAGACCTATATATTCATCTTTAATTATTGATATACCCAAAGCCCCTATAATACTTACTATAGTCAAAGTAATAATGCCAAGATACTGACCAATAATAATATGTTTTCTTTTCATAATATTATTTATTTGGGAATAAAAAAGCATAAGGACAAATATATCATCAATATTGGTGGCGACAAATGAAACAAAAGCTTTTATTACTGTAGTAATCAATAAATTTCCTCCATCTTATATAATCTAATCAATAGTATAAGTTATAATATAAAATACATTATAATATAAAATAATAAATGGCAATATACATAATTAATGCAAAGTATGAAAAGATAAGTTTTCAAAGGTATATTGTTACTATCAATAAAGGGTTACGCCTTTGTTACAACATTGTAATGAAAATGAAATGTTAATGGATAGTTAAAATTAAAGTTTTGTAATAAACTTAAGATAAGGAAATTAATAAAGATAAAACTTTTAAGGAGGCTAATATGGATATAAATACTATACAAGAAATTATACAACGATATGGTTTGATAAGTATATTTATTTTGGTCATGTTAGAATATGCAAATGTCCCATTGCCTAGCGAAATTGTTTTGTCTTTTGTAGGAATAATGGTTGCTAGTGGAAATATAGATTTATATTCAGCAGTTTTGGTATCGATTCTAGCAGGGGTAATAGGCAGCATTATAAACTATTATATAGGATTATATTTTGGTAAACCTGTAATTAAGTATGTACTAAAAAAATTTCCCAAAACAAGAAAATCAGTTAATTCATCTATGAATTTATTAAAAAAACATGATAAATCTGCAGTTTTATTGGCTAGAGCAGTTCCATTAGCTAGAACGTTTATATCAATACCAGCAGGAATATTAAAAATGAATATATTTGTTTTTATAATATATTCAGCTATCGGAATATCTATATGGAACTTTATATTAATATATTTAGGATATATTTTAGGTGATAATATACACCAAATAATTTATATTATGGAGACTTATTCAATTATAGTTGTTACAACTTTTATTATATGTTTAGGTATATACTACATTAAAAATAAGAAATTAAAATTATAAAAAAAGACTAGATTTTTTGCTAATACCTAGTCTTTTTTTATTTAAATACATTTATGAAATAAACTGTTTCCATCAGCAACTAATGTAACTTGCAATATATTAGTTTGAGCATAATTTGGAGAATCTGGATTTACACTGCCAAAGAAATACACTGTATATAGCCTACTTGGATTCAAGGTAATTGTCACAGTTTGGGGGCGTTGTGTAGATGAACGAAGTTGCAATGTATAATTACCTGGATTTGTTTCAAAATAGTTAGTTCCTTCACCAGAAGCTAGAGCTCTAGATGTGAAACCTATATTTGGATTTGCACTAAATGTTATGCTATTAGCATCTAAATTATAAAATCTAACTTTTGTGCGATCTCGCATAACTTTTTCATTAACATCATCTATTATTGGCAAAAGTCTTAGATTGCTTGGGCTACCAAAGAAAGCATAGGTCATTATTTGGCCAGCAGGTATTTCAAAATCTTGAACTTCTAATAAAAGATTGTTAGTTTGGGACTGATAAATTTTCACATTACGTTTTCCAGGTACAGTTGGAATATAGTCGCTAAGCTCTCTATATTCTACATTGACAAATCTAGGGATATCATTTACATAAATATCTATTGATAATCCTGGAACAAGATTAAACATTCTAATTATTGAAGCCTGATAATCGATGCATGGGTTTAAGGAATCGTATACCGTTTGACGATTGATAATATCACCACCTTAAATATAATTGGATAGCTTATATTATTATATTTATATGAAATTAGATTGCGTACTGTTAATAAAATTAAACTTTCAAAAAGTTAATATAAATTCAGAAAATTCTAGATATTTTTGCAAGGACGTGCAATAAATGATTCAATAAATAATACAATTTAGTATATACATAAATATATCCTGTATATACAAGTTAGATTTTCTAATAGGGGGGATTTTGAATATGTTAGATTTAAATGTATTAAAACAAGCCGTTGGAGATCTTGATGAAGAAATGGTATTAGATATGCTAAATGAATTTTTGGAAACAAATCCTAGTGAAGAAGAAGCTCAAAGGGTTGTAAATGCATGTCAACAAGGAATGGCAATTGTAGGAGATTTATTTGATAGAGGAGAGTATTTTGTTGGCGATCTAATATTTGCTGGGGAAGTATTGACGAGTGCTATAGATGTTTTAAAACCTGTTATAGGATCAAGTGAATCAGAAAAAGTAGGAACAATAGTCCTTGGTACAGTAGAAGGTGACTTACACGATATTGGTAAAAATATTTTTAAAAGTATGGCAGAGGCTGCAGGGTTTGAGGTACATGACCTTGGTATAGATGTAGGTGTAGATACATTTGTCGAGAAGGTAAGAGAATTAAAACCACAGATAGTAGGAATGAGTGGAGTTTTAACTTTGGCAATAGATGCAATGAAAGATACTATAGATGCTTTGAAAGAAGCTGGATTAAAGGAAGATGTAAAGGTAATAATCGGTGGAAATCCTGTGACAAAAGAAGCATGTGATCTTGTAGGTGCTGATGCATTTACAACTAATGCTGCAGAAGGTATAAAAATATGTCAAGGGTGGGTGAAATAATATGACTGATGTAAAAGCTTTACAAGAAGAGAGAATAAGTATATTCCAAGATGTCTTTGATAATAAAATTCCAAAGAGAGTTCCGGTTAATATAAGTTTACCTTTTGAGCTTGTAGCTGAATATGGAGGTCATAACATAGTAGAAGCACAGTGGAATCCTATGATAGTAGAAAAGACTTTAGATAAACTTTGCCATGAGTTTTATACTGATGCAGCTCCTGGTGGAAGCTCACTAAGATATCCATCTTATTATCAAGCATTAGAATCACAATCATTTATCATGGGTTCTAATGGATTTTTTCAACATCCAGAAGTAGTTGGTATGTTACCAGAGGAGTACGACTTTTTAATTGAAAAGCCTTATGATTGTTTGCTTGAAAACGTTATCCCTAGACAATATAAAGCACTTAATTTAGAAGACCCTGTTAATATGATGTTGAGCTTTACTAAAGGTGTTCTTGGATATAACAACGATATGATGACAGGTGGAGCATTGGTTGGCAAATTAACAGAAAAATATGGATATTATCCTGGAGGACCTCTTGGGTCAGGTGGATTTACAGAAGCACCATTTGACTTTTTGGCAGATCAACTTAGGAGTTTCAAAGGTGTAAGTATGGATGTAAGAAGAATGCCTAAGAAAGTATACGATGCTTGTGAGGCACTTTATCCAATAGTTCTTCAAAAAGGTATGCCTAAAGTTGTATCAAATTATTCTCACGTATTCTTACCACTTCATATGCCTACATTTATGAGAGAAAAGGACTTTGCAAACCTATGGTGGCCTAGTTTCAAGAGATTAATTGATGAATATGCATCTCACGGAATTCACTGTAGAATATTCTGTGAAGATAACTGGGATAGATATTTAGATTATTTATATGAACTACCTACAGATACACTTATGATGTTTGAATATGGAAATCCAAAATTAATAAAAGAGAAATTAGGTAAAAAGCATATTATTACAGGATTATATCCGGTAACAATGCTTAAGACTCATACTAAGGAACAATGTGTTGATAAGGCTAAGGAATTAATAGATATTCTAGCTCCAGGTGGTAAGTATATATTCTCATTTGATAAAAATCCGCTTTCTATTAATGATATAAATATGGAGAATCTAAGAGCTGTTACAGAATTTGTTAGAGATTATGGTGTATATACTAATGCTGGCGAAGTAGCAGGTATGCAGTTCAATAAAGATGATTACAAGGTAGAGCCATCTAGACCACTAGAAAGTAAATATTACAGAACTTGGAATCAGTATAGAGCTGATAATCCATCTGTATCTGATTTTGGTCAAGAAAAACTTCAAGGTTATGAAGATAGATTATTCCAGTTCCTTATGTTCTTATTATTATAGTCACCAGTATATTTATATATTGTAATGTTCTTTAAGAATAAATAGAGCATAGATTTTTATCTCAAGAGTCTATGCTCTATGTATATACTAATATTTTAAAACTTTGAGTAAGAAGTTTAAAACTTATAGACTCTTGTTAGAGCAACCAAGGTATTATTTATGAAATCTTTAAAAATGGTTACCCCTTATAAAAAATATTGAGGAGTGTGTATGTATGAAAAAGCCATTAAGCAAAACCATAAAAACCTTTTATGGCGTTGGTGACCTTGGATTTTCACTTATGACCAGCGTTGAACTATTTTGTTTCGTATTTTTCTTAACAAATGTAGCGAAGTTTTCACTTCCTATGGTTGCTCTTATAGGGTCTGTAACAAGTATAGTTGATGCTATTTTATCTCCAGTATATGGTGGAATTATAAGTGGTACGAAACCATTAAAATGGGGTCGAAATCGCTCATGGATGCTAGTAGCACCACCGTTAGTTGTAATACTGTTTATGTTCCAGTTTACAAAGATTGGACCAGAACCAGTTGCAGCAGCAATAGTATGTGCAGGATTTATTTTAAGCCACATTGTTTGGAATATAGCATGGGTTGGAAATGTTTCTTTAATTTCAGTTATGGCAAATAATCCTGAAGAACGTAGTCTTCTTGCTTCAAGACGTGCTACATGGACTTCTTTAGCAGGGGTATTCTTCTCATATATAGGTATGCCTTTTGCACTACTTCTTGGAAAAACTACTGGTAATGAAGTATTAGGATTTACATTATTAGCAGGAATAATGGCTTTCCTTATGATGTTAGGTTATTGGACTGTATTTAAGATAACAGAAGGATATGAGGAAACAGGAGAAGAAGTTCAAAGAGGCCTTTTAAATGGTAAAAAATCAGAAAAGGTAACTTTTAGAATTCTTATAAAGAGTCTTTTCCAAAATCCACCTCTTATGGTATTACTAGTAGGAGATTTCTTTAGATATATGACAAACTTTATAATGACAGCAGCTGCTGCATATTACTTCACATATGTTGCACAAGATATGTCATTATTCCCAATTTATCTATTAGTTGGAGCTATAGCACAGGTTGTTGGTGCATATATAAGTGGAGCAATGGCAAAGGCATTATCTACTAGAACAGCAGCAATTGTTAGTTTATTTGGCTTGGCATTATCACTTATTTTCTGTAAATTTGTAGCAATGAACGTAACGATGTTCTTTGTAGTTGTTTGCTTTGCAAGAGCATTCCTTGGTATATTAACATCTGTTATGGTAGGTCTATATTCAGATGTTGTCGTATACGGTGAATGGAAAACAGGAGAAAATGCAAATCCATTTATTATGGGCCTAATGAACTTATCTCTTAAAACAGCTGTGGTATCAAGAGGTACAATAATTCCTATAGTATTAGCTGCAGCGGGATTCGTTGCAGGAGCAGATCCAACAACTGCTTCTTTAGCATTAAAAAGTGCTGTAATAAATGTATTCTTATTTATACCTGGCATATTTGCTTTGGTTGCTGGACTAATAATGGTATTCGGATATAGATTAACAAGAGAAAAAGTCAACACTTATCAAGCTGAAATAGATGAAAGAAAGAAAGCACCAGTACTATAATTATTCTAGGGATGTTGGTACTTTGGGTGCTAAGTTCGTGGACTCCAGTTGCTCTTAAGATGTTAGGTATTTTGTAGGAAAAATATAATTTTGACCATATAGTTTAGTCTATATGGTCTTTTTAGTTTATAATTCATTTAATTTCGTCTCATCTATAAAGTACCCATCGAAGTTTTTCCATAAGCCATGTGCCGATGAAATTACAATATTGTTTTTATCTTTGAGATAATTGCTATTGTCAGCATATCCAAAAAGGTGATCTGTTTGTTTTATGAAGTATTTTATAAATGGTTTTTTCATATTTACATCATTTTTAAGTTCTTCATAAAGCTTAGTTGATTCTTCTCTATTTTCCTCATTTATATAAAGTAGCCTTATTATATGAAAACGCAAAGTTTGAGATACTTCATAATTTTTTAACCTCGACATCCATTCTTTATTATCAATTAAAAAGTCTATATAATCTTCTACCACCTTTGGCAAATCCTTAGATACTCCTGATAAATATTCAATTATAAGTGTATCTAATATATTTAAAGTAAATATACTAGTATCCTTATCTTCTAGTTTTTGGGAAAGTCCATTTAGTATAACTTCTTTTAAATATTTATTTTCACTTCTTATTTTATTAGGGTCTGATGAGAATAGAGCATATTGATATAGTTGGATAGCTACAAAAAATCCATCTTTTTTGCAAAGTTTGTATGCTGGAAAATCCCCAATTGCTATTTCGCTTTTGAAGAAACAAGTACCAAGTAAAAATAATGAAATTATAGTAAG
Organism: Sporacetigenium sp. TC11; assembly: GCF_058146105.1. Taxonomy (NCBI): domain Bacteria; kingdom Bacillati; phylum Bacillota; class Clostridia; order Peptostreptococcales; family Tepidibacteraceae; genus Sporacetigenium; species Sporacetigenium sp. TC11. The sequence continues at coordinate 103,623 of NZ_JBYVNY010000003.1, forward strand.
GTACTTAGCAAAACTAAAAAATATAGATTGCAAATATATATCAGAACTTAAAAATATAAAACTAGTTGAAATTGCCAATCCTCCAATTAAAAGGATAGTAGATGTAATTGGTCCTGATATAATTGCATTTGCATATGATTTTTGAAGTCTATTAAATTCATTTTCATCTTTTACTACATCCAAGTCAGGAATAGCGATACCACCAATTGCTGTAACATTATTTGGACGGATTTTAAACTTCCATTTCTTGTTTTCCTTTATAAGTAAAAACATAGTTATAAATAAAGCTCTCATTTTTAGACCATTTAATGTAAATCCTATTGCGTGACCAAGTTCATGTACCGCAACGGCACCTATATATGTTAATAAAAATATAATTATGTTTATATAATCAGGGGTTGATTGAGAGGAAAGAGCAAAATCCATGCTAGATATAAATCCCATAGCAACTCCACATAAAGCTCCAAATAATAACATAACAATTGTACTAGTATTGAATTTTTTATTTTTTTTCTTCATAATATCCCCCTAAGTATAGTAGTTAAATAAATTATATCAGAAGGACAAGTTTTTAATAAATATAAATCCAAAAAATGTATATTTACTGTTTTCTGTGGATAAGTTTACATAATTTTATTAAAAAAGTCCTAAATATACTTTGTTATCAACATTAACCACAATATGTAGTGGATAACATTCTGAATAATAACAAAATATTGTGTATTAAAAATAATTAGTCATTTATTTTGAATAATATACACAAAATTTTTATATTTAAATTAAAATCGTAAGAAATACTTAAGAAATATAGATGCTAAATCTTAAGAATTAATAATTATACTAAGTGCTGGGATAATAAAATTAATTTTTAGGAGGATAAAAATGAAATATAGAAAAATTGCAATTATAGTTATGTGTTTAATTATGGGGGTTATTGGATATATCTTCGTTGAAAATCAAAATGTTACTATAGATAAAGTGACTATGAATCATAGAGATTTACCAGAAGAGTTTGTAGGGTATAAGATTTTGCAAATAACGGATTTACATGGAAAAAAATTTGGTAAAAACCAAGAAAAGCTTATAGAAAAAATAAATGAAGTAGATTATGAAACTATTTTATTTACTGGAGATTATGTAAATAAAGATAATCCAGATTTAAAGCCATTAGAAGATTTATTGAAAGGTTTACCTAAAGATGTTGAAAAATATTTTATATTAGGTAATGCAGATGTAGACAATTCAATATCAACTTTAGTAAAGGGAAATAAGTATGTAGACTTGTTTACTAAATATAATGTAAAAAGTTTATATCCAGGAGTAAAACTTAAAAAAGATGATGCATCTATTTGGCTTACATTTAGTCCATATGTTGCAGTTAATGAAATAGCTATGGAAAAACCAGATGAAGTTAAAAGTATTGAAGTTGACTTCAAAAAAGAATTTTCAAATGAATCCGATCCATTTAAAATTGAGGTAGCACATGTGCCTACGGAAATAAATTATGAGAATGAAAACATAAAATTCTATAGAACAAATACTCTAAAGGCAGTTGATAATGAATGGATTAATTGGGATATGAGTATATCTGGCCATACACATGGAGGGCAATTTAGACTTCCCTTTATTGGAGCTATTGGCTCACCTAATACTGGATTATTCCCAGGAGAAATTAATATTAAAGGGGTTCATTATTATAATGGGAGAGTTCAATATGTATCTCCGGGGTTAGGTGCTAGTGGACCAAAGTTTTTACAATTTAGAGTATTTAATCCTCCTATAATAAGTTTAATAGAATTATCAAATAATCCAGTTCAACAATAGATATAAAATAAAAACAATAAGAGCTCTCTTATTGTTTTTATTTTATAAGTAAATAGACTACTAATATTAGTTTTATATTATTATAAACTCGCTTATAATATAAAATGTAATTATGTATCACAGAAGGGGTAGTGGGAAAATGGAATGGATAAAAAGCAATAGAAGTAAAATAAAGAAAAATGCAATAATATTATTTATAGTTGGTGTATTAATTAGTTATGGAGTATATTTAGATAATAATTTTTTAGAGCAATTAAATTCTGATCCATCTTCATCAGAAAAGTTTATTCTTGTTGATGGTATGGTAGCTGAAAAGCCTAGTCCAAGAAAATTTGAAAGAAATTATAAAGAATTAATGGGTTTAATGCTTCAAATGGGAAATACAAAAGTAATATCTGAAGAGGGAAGTATCTGGGGCAAAAGATTAATAAGCAAATTTAATATAAATAAAGCTAGAAAGTTAATAAAAAAGTATAATTATAAAGATGAGGAATATTTGTTAAGTATTTTGAATGATTGGGAAAAGGGCGATTTCAAAGACATTGAAAATCAATATAACTACATTTTGGAGAACATAATAGTCAGAACATTTAATGGATAAAATTAAATATTTTTAATAGTGTCTAATACTTACATTAAATGTAAGTATTTTTAAATTCTAAGGACTAATAGAATTAAAACCTAGGTGATAAAAAATAACAATAATTATGACTATTGTACCAATTTATGGTATTATTATACATAGATGGTATTTATATCATCATGTCAAAACTAAATTCAAAAGGGGGAAAACAAATGGTATTAAGAAAGCTAAGTAAAGGCATAGCTCTAGCATTAGATGTTGTAATGTTAGACAGACCTGTAATTAACACAACATTTGCATTAGAAGGAGATAATACAAGATAATCAGATAGGGGTTCTTTAAAATTTATGGTACTAAAAATATAAATGTAAGAAATATAGCAAATACGGAAAACGTTTACAAAAATATATACAAAAGCCTAGGGGGTATATTATGAGTACTAATCCGAAAATCAAAAGAAAAGCTAATTTATTAGAAGCACTAATTCCTATATTATCATTAATAGCATTTTTAGCAATTGCTATTTTTAAGTATGAAGCTTCTCCTCATATTCCATTAATACTTGGTGCAATAGTAGCTACGTTAGTCGCTACTACAAGATTAGGTTTTTCATGGGGTGAGCTTGAAGAAGGTATCCTTAATACAATTACTATGGCAATGCAGGCAATTCTTATACTTATGATAGTTGGTGCATTAATAGGAACTTGGATACTTAGTGGTGTAGTTCCTGCAATGATATATTGGGGACTTAAAATACTATCACCAGGAATATTCTTAGTTGCTACAACAGTTATATGTTGTATAGTTGCTTTGGCTACAGGTTCTTCTTGGACAACTGCTGGTACTGTTGGTATAGCATTAATAGGTATAGGACAAGGTCTTGGAATACCTGCTCCTGTTGTTGCTGGTGCAATAATATCAGGTGCTTACTTTGGAGATAAAATGTCTCCATTATCAGATACAACTAACCTAGCTCCTGCAATGGCCGGGACTACATTATTTGAACATGTAAAACATATGATATTTACTACAGGTCCTGCCTTAATAATATCATTGATTATATACGCTATAATGGGAATGAAATATTCAGGTCAAGCACTTGATATTGCACAAATAGAACTAATGAGAAGTTCATTAGCTAGTAACTTCAATACACTTACTCCTGTATTGTTCATAGCTCCTATAGGTGTTATAGCTATGGTAATTTTTAAAGTTCCAGCTATACCTGGTCTTATAGCAGGTGCATTATTAGGTGCTGTATTTGCTGGAGTTTTCCAAGGGGCATCACTAGGAGATATAATAAATGCTGCACATTATGGATATGTTTCAGAAACTGGTGTTGCCGCTGTTGATGATTTATTAAGCCGTGGCGGGCTTGATAGTATGATGTGGACAGTTTCACTTATACTTTGTGCACTATCTCTTGGAGGTATACTAGAGGCAACAGGTATGTTAGAAGCTATAGCAGCGTCTATATTAAAGTTTGCAAAAGGTACATTTGGATTAGTTGCTGCTACTCTATTCTCTTGTACACTTACTAATATAGTTACAGGGGATCAATATTTATCTATAGTTCTGCCTGGAAGAATGTATAAAGATGAATTTAGAAAGCGTGGACTTCATCCTAAGAACTTATCGAGATGTTTAGAAGATAGTGGTACATTAACATCACCATTAATACCATGGAATACATGTGGTGCCTATATGTTTGCTACACTAGGGGTATCTCCACTAGCATATTTACCATACGCATTCCTTAACTTAATAAATCCTTTAATTTCATTATTATATGGAGCTACAGGAATAACAATGGAAAAACTGTCTCCTGAAGAAATGGTTGAAGTTGAAAAAGAATTCAACTTAGTTACTGAATAAATTAGAAATTATTAAATAAGCTCCTATACATTAATGTATAGGAGCTTATTCATGTTCAATTTTCTATAATTATATTGAGTCTAACTCCGTCACATAATTGCACAATACATTTAATATAAATTCTAGATGTGATTAATTTTAAATATCATAATATAATTTAATTCTATTTTAATACTAATTAATTTTAAACTATATGATATCATTTTACTTCCATGCGATATAGATGAATTAGAAAAGGCTTTAGGAATATATGAAATTGCTGTAAGAAAAGTCTTCCAATGTTACAATAACGTTGATTTAGATTTTGACTATACTGCAAACGAACTACAAGCTTTAATAAATAAAGTGCAATTTTACGATAGTGAAGTAATGGGTATGTGCAAAAGGATGTTTAGACAGACTTATAATATTTATTAATAATTTTTAGGACTCTTATGTCCTTATTTTTTTGCATAAAAAAAGAATAGTTATTAACTATCCTCTTAATTCTTCTATCATTAGAACTAAATCTTCTCCTATACTTATATATCTAGCATCATCCAATGTATAAAAAGATATATGAGTACAATTAGTAAACCCACCTCGTATTATAAGGCTATCTGTTCTCTATGGTTGTCTTTATTTAAGTATATGAAACCCAAACCTAATGGCCCAACAATCGTTAGGCCACTTTATTTTGTAATTATATTAATTTAACTATGTAAATTATTTATTTTGTTTTACTTCATCCTTGATTTGAGTTAGTTGTGTGTTGATATAATCTAACTCATGTGTTAATTTTTTAACATTACTATCTAAATCATTTATTTTAAAAAACATGAATACAATAGTGCTAATTAATATAACTAGTACTAGGCTAAATATTGCTATATATTTTTGCATATAGATACCCTCTTATTAAATATTGTAATAATAGTGATTTGCTTGTCGAACCCAATATCTATAATCATTAAAATTGGTAGTTATACTGTTAACTAAACTATATAAAGAAGCTAATCCGAGTGCTGCTAAGCCCCCTTTGACTGCTGTAGCAGTAAGTGGTCCACCTATTAATCCAAAATAACCTACTATAGCAACAAGTGCAGTACCTCCAATGCTACCATATAGATTATTTACATATCTATCAGCATTATCAACAGAATCCATAAAATATTTAGTATTTCCAGAATAGTAAGTTCCTAAGGCTTTTGAATAATTTTTAGTTGTTCCGCTTGAATTTTTTATTTGTATATAATCTCTAGTAGTTCTGTTAACGGCGTAAAATAGTGCATCTGTAGGTCCTGTCGTACTATTTGAGTCTATTATGCCCGTTGTACTATAAGCAGCAACCGTGTTTACTGATGTTGTATTTTGTACATTTTCTTGTGGCTGTGCTTCTTCTTGCGTCTGTGTTTCGAAATTTTTTATATTCTCATAGTAATTAGTCGTATATTGTTCTGATATTTCTCCATTAGAATCATAAATTATGTGTGTTATGTCTCCTGTTTCCGTATTTACTATAGATTCGTAATTTCCTTCTTGTACATAACCTATGTTTTCATTATCAGAATCCACTGAATCAAATTGAATATTATCTAGTAAATCCATTGCCCCTTCAATATCCCCTGGTTGAATTTCTGCATTTTCCAAGTGTGTTTCTAGAATTGTGTTATCGGAATTCTCAGCTGCATTTACAGTAGTTAATACTGTAGATAATGAAAGTACAGAAATTAACCCAATAGCTATAAGTTTGCTTAATTTTTTATGCATATAAGCATTTCCCCCCTTTAATATATATTTGGTAACTTAATATTAATATTCTGTAGAAAATTATAAAAACCTCCAAAATAATAAAAATAGTTAGAAAAAATACTAATTAATCTAGAATTCAAAAATACTCCTGAAGAAATAGCTTATTAGGGGCGTTATAACCTGAAAAATATTTTAATATAATAGCTAAAATCCTAAGCATAATATAAGTTTGCAGATGATACCTTTTTCCAGGGTATTCTTTATATTTGCTTGTTTATATATATTAAAAGATATACAGTTTAAAACCTATGTAGTTTACAATTATTACAGTAAAAAATAGTCAAAGCAGAAAAAGATAAATGTTTATTTTCAAATTTGAGAAAACAATACTTTCTTATTAAATAGATTTTATTCAAAATAGGCATAAAAAAGAAGATAGCAAGCAATTAATCCTACTACTTTTTCTGTTACTCAATTATCATATATGCGCTTGTACATCATTTTTTACTATATGTCAACCTATTTGTTGTACTTTAATATGTTATACTTTTTTCTAATAAACCGTTTGTTATTTTAAATCCATTTTTCTGATAAAAATGTACTTGTCTCTCTAAATTAGATTCATCTGTGCTAAATAGCTTTCCTGTAATTTTAGTTACACTATAATTTATTGCTATTTTTTCTAAAATAGATAGAACCTTAGTTCCAATTCCCCTATTTTTACTATTAAATATTTGAATATCTGCTATGACAAGTTCATTATTGTTAATGGTAAAAATCACTTTATCCTTACTATCTTTATAATCAAAGATATGTATTTTTCCGATTTTAGCTCTACCATAGTCTGAAACTGTAACTATTAGATATATATCTTCTCCTTTTTTATCAATCATAAACTCCTCGATTAATAAATCTTCATTCTTAAGTTTCTTGAATAATTCTACGCGTTCTGACACTTTACTTTTTAGGTTCTTCTTAAATAATTTATCTAATATCATAATACCCCCTATTTAGCTAAGTATGAAGGTATTATAACATAGTTATGTAGGTATTAAATATGTATATTTATATCCTTTCTTCTTAACGTCTTCTTGCTATTCTAGTGTAGTTTGATATCCGTTTGTAAGGTTCTGAAATATTTACATATTAATGAATTTATATTGGTAAAAACACTGTAGTTTCAACGTTTTAATGGTAAAATATATATAAGGAGGTGATTGGAACATGTTAGAGGTTTTTAAAATAGTTGGAAAGATAGCAGTAGATAACAGTCAAGCCAATAAAAGTATTGATGATATAGTAAATAAAGCAGAAAAAGGCTCTGATAAGATGACACGAGTATTTAAAAAATTAGGTGCATTTATAGCCACAGGATTTGCTATTGATAAAATAAAAGATTTTGGTGTTGCAATTATTAAAGCATCTGCTGATACCCAGGCCTTAAACGCACAATTTGAACAAACCTTTAAAAGCGGTGGAGCAAAAGAAGCCTTAAAGCTTATAAATCAGCAATCTAAAACTTTGAACGTACATGTTAATGATCTAAAGAAAAACTGGTCAATGTATTTCAGTATGTTTAAAGGTGGAGGTGCTGATGTTTCTAAATCTTTAGCCATGACTGAAAGAGCAACAAGATTAGCTTCTGATGCAGCCGCTTATTATGATAAGGACTTAGATTATGTGAATGAAGCTATGGTATCTTTCTTAAAAGGTAACTTTGCCATGATAGATAACATAGGGGTTTATACTAATGAGTTAGAAATAAATAGACAAGCAACTGATAGATACGGTAAGAAGTGGAACGAACTTACTACTATTCAACGTGAGAATATGGCTCTTGATTTAATGGAGGAAACCTATAAAAGAAATGGAGCTATAGGGCAAGGAACAAGGGAAGCTGATAATCTAATTAATAGTACAAAGAACCTTACTACCACATTTAAATCTTTTATGGCAACCATAGGAGCCCCATTTCTTGATAATGTCATTAGTGGTATCAAAGGCTTGACTGATAAAATAGAGAATGCAAACAAGAAAATAAAAGTTTTAGGCAATAAAATGCAAGATCTCAAAAAATGGACAAAAGAAAACGAAACTGGATTATTAATGTTAGCGGCGGCTTTTGGAACTTTAGCTACAGGAATTGGAGTATATGCTATATCAGTAAATGCAGCAACTATAGCTACAAAACTATTTAGCACTGCCGAAACTGTAGCAATAGCTGCATTATACGGAATGGATATAGCAGCAAAAGTATTTGGTACTACAATGGCATTTGTAACAGGTCCTATAGGTTTAATAACTTTAGCAATAGGAGCATTAACAGTTGCAGGAATTTATCTATGGCGAAACTGGGATACCATAAGAGCAAAAGCTACACCTATATGGAATAATATTAAGGATGCTATGCTTAGACCTATAGAGTCAGCTAAAACTAAAATAACAACTATTATAGACTTTATAAAAGGATTGTTTGCTAAATTAGAATTAAAGATACCTGAAATCAAATTACCAAAATTACCAAAGGTAAGAATAACTGGATCATTAGGTATAAATCCTCCAAGTGTACCAAAGTTAGAATGGTATGCTAAAGGTGGTATTTTAACTAAACCTACTGTATTTGGATATAATGGCCCTAATCCTATGATAGGCGGAGAACGAGGACCTGAAGCTATACTACCTATTAAAGAATTACCTAGATTATTAGGATTAGATAAAAAGGATAAAGAAGTTAGTAATAATAAAACAGTAAATATAACAGTACAAAATATGCATGTAATGGATAAGGGAGACGAAAATAGAACATTAAATCAATTAGCATTTTTAGCTACAATATAAATACATAGGGGGCTTTAATAGGCCCTCTTTTATTTGACTATAGGGGGAATAGCTATGGAAGAATTAAATAATGATGTATGGGAACAGTGGAAAAAACTAGTATACAAGATAGCTAATAAAATACATAGGAAATTAAATGGATTATATAATGATTTAACTAAAGAGGATTTAGCACAAATAGGAGCTATAGGGTTAATAGGTGGCATAAGAAGCTTTAAAGAAGATATTGGCATTCCTAAGCTTAATTATTTAGCTACTTGTATAAGTCGAGAAATATACAAAGAAATTAAATTGAGAAATTACGATAAAAGAAAAGACGATATAAAAACAATATCAACTAATACTACAGTTGGTGATGATGAAGATAAAACAATAGAGGATACAATCCAGGATCATAAAGTAGACATAGAGCAAGAGACCGAGGATAAGATAATAATAGGTTTCTATATAGGAGAAATGAAAAAGTATTTGAGCGAAAAAGAGTATTACGTATTATATTCAAGACTATTTGAAGGTAAGACATTTACAACCTTAGCTGAAGAATTAAATGTATCGAAGACAGCTACTAGAGACAATGACTTTAGAGCTAGGAGAATGTTAAAACGTAGAAGTAAATATATAAGCGAAAAGTGGGAAGGTTTCAGAAGGTATGATGAAGCTAAAAGAATAAAACAAACTGAAACTATGACATATAAGAAAACAGCCGAGGAAGTGGCTTTAATAAGACTTAATTTTTTTGAAAGGATAGGTATAGCTTAATAGTTAGGAGGTATTAAATGAAGAATCACTTAAATATAAAGAATTTTCCTAAGGATAACTTAAAAGGCACTGTAGTATTGGATAATATTAGCTACGGCATGACTATTAAAGATGGCACTGCTTATATAAATGATAAAGCAATACATACTACATATGAGAAAAAGGGCTTTAGTCGCAAGAGGCTTTTAGTTTGTCCTGTATGTAATGGCAATAGAACAAAACTGTATTTTGAAGGGTTAGAAATAGCCTGTAGGAAGTGCTTAAAGTAAATAAATATATTAATATCAGGTATAGCTTAAGTGCTATATCTTTTTTATTTGTAGGTATAACTGTATAAGTTAAGGATTAAGAAGAATTCTAAACTCGACTCCTATTATTAGTATGAGTCGGAATATGAGTCACAACCCAGGACGAGGGAGCCAGGTCGAGGACGGTCGGTACTCGGTCGATTAACAAATCCGCTAATAACGGAATCAATTAATAGTGTTTACAGCCTAGTAAATATAAGGTTTTTAATAAGTTTAAATGATATAATGTATATATGGAATAAGCTTAGTATTTAGGAGGTTTTAAAATGTATTACCTAGACATAAACAATTTATCTAAGAAAAATGTAAAAGGTAGTATTAAGATAAATAATATTACTCTAAACATAACTGTAGAGGATGACATAATTAATATAAATGATGAAGAAATATATATAAGCTATCAGAAAACAGGATACGGATATAAAAGGTTTCTAACTTGCCCGTATTGTGGGGAAAATAGAACAAAGCTATATTTTAAGGGCTTAAACTTAGTCTGTAGGAGTTGTTTGAAAGAATTAGGTATAAACATATATAAGAATAGAACAAACCTCTATGACGAAGGGGGTACATCACTAATAGAATATAAAATATATAAGTTAGCATCTAAATTAAATGTACCTGAACATAAATTACAATATCCTTATCCTAGCAGGTATTTATTATTAGAGGGTAAGCCAAAGTACATGAGGTATGATAAATATTATAAGATTATAGAGGATGTAAAGAAGTTAGAGCAAGAGAGGGACAATATAATAATATTTAAAGCTAAAGCTGGATCAGATAGAATAAGAAAAATGTTAGGCAAATAAAAACATATATTCTAACAGTAATATTTATATAGAACAGTATTACGCATAACACTACATATGGTATAATATAAGTATTCAATGCTTACCCCGCATTGTCATTTGTGTATATAATTATTTAAACTAAAAACCCAACCAGGTGGCCTAACAATCCGTTAGGTCATTTTACTTTATGAGACGACCTCAAATTTGAGTTGGTTGGGCTATATATTTCGGCCATTTCGCCCACCTTAAAAAAGGAGTGATATTATGCTTTTAAAACAAGTAATTAGACAATACATAAGTATAAGAGCACAGTTTGAATATCATTACGATAAATACGATAAAGAAACTCAACTTAAAATGCGTAAGATAGTTAGCTCTATTGATGATCTTATATATAATTTAACTGTAGAGGCAAAACAAATTTTAGATTTAAAATATAGAGACGATTATAAATGGCCAGTAGTGGAGCAAATGATGAATATGGATAGGAAGAAACTAAATAAACTGGATAGAAATATTAAAGATAAGTTTAGGGAGTTAGGTTATATCTAATTCCTTTTCTATTTGAGCAAAACCACTAATACATAATTACATTCCTGACTTTTCTGACTCCCTAAAAAGAAATATCTTGAGTTTTTTGAGTCCTTAAAAAGAGGCTTATTTAAATTGAATTTAGGCTACTTCTAAAAGCTTCTTAATACTATTAATCCTCTATAAATAACTGTAATATCAACTGTTTACAGTGTCTATATTCAATATTAGCGGGGCTTATGACCTGCAAATTGGCTTCCCATAACTTGTTCAATATTTTTTATAATTTCTTGATTATCTCCAAAATACTCAACAATAATAAGGCCCTTTTTATAATAATGTGGTGGGCGGTCCCAAAGTATACAAGTATTAAAGCCTACCCTCGAAGCATCTTCACTTATTGAATCAACATCTTTTTGGAGTTTGCTTTTATTTTTATATTCGTATATCGAAATTTTTTCGTCATCTACTTCAATAATGATGGGAGTTACAGACAAAAAACCATGCATTAGATTATTAAATGTATAAACTTTGCTAAATTCTTGCTTAAAATTATTTGAATCGAATTCAGAAGAATTGTCTATTGAATTCTCTAATTTTGGTTTGGTTATCGCATTCTCTAAATTTGGCTTATTTAATTGGTCAGTTGAATTCTCTAAATTCGGTTTATTTACTTTATTAGAGCATCCTCCAACTATAATAAACATACTTACCATACAAAATATTAATATTATTCTCTTCATATTTTTTACCTCTCAGATATATTTTAAAATGCCGTTTCTAATATATATTTTTAGCACTTATTAAAAACATATCCAAAATCAATTGTAATTAATAATTACAATTGATTAGTAATGTCTAAACCTCCAAATCTTAACATATACATTAATTAAAAACGGATAGGGAGGAGGTGAGTATATTGGATAAACTAATTCAATTCTTTGATAAGGTAGATAAAGGAGCAGAACATCTTGCAAAACATAGAAAATTATATATAACTATCATTACAGCTTTATTAGGTACATACATGATGTTTGCTGTTAAGCCTGATGTTATTAATTTAGAGTTCATACTCGCTTTAGTAATAGCGATTATTCCTTCAATAGCGATTGTATCAATAACATTTGATGTCATAACTTTAAAAGGTAAGAATTTTTACAAGAAGTTTGCCACTGGAATTGTATCATACCTAGCAATATATAGTGTATTAATTATAACTCAAAGTATTTTATTTTAATTCTAAAAATAAAATAGGAGGTTGTTATGAGTAAATTTCTAAAAGTATATCAGCAATCATCAATTTATGTAATTAATGCAAAAAACATAAATGAATTTTATAGAACTAAAAATAAAGTATATATAGAATATGGAATCCCAAAATATGATGAAGTAGAAACATTTAAGTATATAGAGTCTTTCGCAACTGAAGAAGAAGCTATAGAACGGTTTAATGAAATTTGCGAAATATTAGAAGTAAAATAATTTATAAAGGGTACTCTTAACAGGGCATCCTTTTTATTTGTTGGTCTTATAGATACAGCAGACTTTATATTTAGTTTTGTGTATTCAATAAAATAATTAAGGCGATTTAGGAAAGTGATGTTTAATTTAAAAAGATAAGTAAACAATACTTTGTATGATTGCCTGCAAAAGATTTAATAGAAAAAATACTCAAAAAATACTTTTTATAAATAACGCTAGATTAAAAAAATATTTTAAGACTATTAAATCTATTTATCTATATTTAAGGCTATGTTTTAAATCAGTGTTGAAATTGTTATATTTAATATATAATCAAACTATAGATTATTACACAGTTGTATAAAACTGTGTGCTAAAAAGAAGTTGTACGGAGGGGGTTAGATTTATTTGAACTTTATATATCTTGCAACAGCAATATTCTCACCTATAGTACTATGGTTTTATTTTTCTCCTTGGCTTTATGACCCACACGAAACATTAGGTCGTTATATATTTTCTGTTCTCTGGTTTACGATTGCATGGTTGTTTGCAGCAATGAATATAGGTAGCGCTTTAAAACTAAAACGAAATGGGCGTAGTAGCTGGATATGGCATTTAGTAGCTGCTTTCCTTATTGCAGCATGTTATGAAGGCTTAATTATAGGATGGTATAATGGATATATACTAACAATATAATCTATAACGATAATATGGGAGTAATATAGTTATAAATAACACATTACAATTTAAGATTAGAATTAACTGCACAATATTTATATACCATGAAGCAAAAGAAGGAGAAATATTTCTCCTCCTTTTCAATATATAGTCAATTTCAACACTATATTAAAACAGAGCCATATTTAAAAATCTAAACATTCATTTTAAGCATAGTCAATTTAATAAGTATATGTATAAATAGATATAAAGATGGATATATTCTGAATACCTTTTATTTGAATGCAGCGATAATCTCACTCATAGGCATGGTCTATTTTGGATCATGCTCTTTTTTATTCCTTAAATTATTGGGGTATAAGATACATTTTTCTGTGGTTGGGGTATTAGGGCATAAAAAAAGAAAATACCAAGTTATAAAACTTAGTATTTTCAATCTTTACAACTGTTTCTAGTTGTTTATTGGTGCCGGTTGTGGGACTTGAACCCACACGTCATTGCTGACAACGGATTTTGAGTCCGCCCCGTCTGCCGATTCCAGCAAACCGGCTCATTATTTAACTAAATATATTATAACACCACAGGAAACTTTATGCAATACAATAGTAATTATTGTGATAATATAATATATAGCAGATTTGTTTATAATAAGAACATAATAATTTTAGGAGTGATAATTTTGGACAAAAGATTAATTATAATAGATGGAAACTCAATAATGAATAGAGCATTTTATGCACTTCCAGAACTTATGAATAAAGATGGATTACATACAAATGCAATATACGGATTTACAACAATGCTATTTAAGATAATAGATACATATAAGCCAACACACATAAGCGTTGCATTTGACAAAAAAGCCCCAACATTTAGACATTTAGAATACAAAGAATACAAAGCAGGGCGTAAAAAAATGCCAGATGAACTAAGGGTACAAGTAGAGCCTCTAAAGAAGTTATTAGATTCTTTCAAAATACATAGACTTGAATTAGAGGGATTTGAAGCTGATGATATAATAGGGACAGTATCATTAGTAGCAGAACAAAATGACTACAAGGTATACATTGTTACTGGAGATAAAGATGCTATACAGCTAGCATCAAACAACACTACAACACTTATAACTAAAAAAGGTGTAGCTGATGTGGAAGAATACGACTTTGATAAAGTAATGGAAAAATATCAAATGACTCCTAATCAATTTATAGACCTGAAAGGACTTATGGGAGATAAGTCGGATAACATCCCAGGAGTACCAGGTGTAGGAGAAGTAACAGGTATAAAACTTATAAAAGAATTTGGAAGTATAGAAAATTTACTAGAAAACACTGACAAATTAAAGGGCAGTGTCAAAACTAAAATAGAAGAAAATAAAGAATCAGCAATAATGAGTAAAAGGCTAGCTACAATAATTAGAGATATGCCAATACAAATAGATTTAGATGAATTAAGATTAGAGCAATACGATACTGATGAGGTTATAAAATTATTTAATGAATTTGGATTTAACAGCTTAATATCAAAGATTTCTAACAATGCATCAGGTGATGAAAGTTCAGAGGTTGTCCAAGAAAATTTAAATATAAGTATAAATAAATTAGAAAATATAAATGATTTTATAAATCAAATAAAAGAAAAAAAATATGTTTTATTAAAAACTGTAACTAAGGTAGACAATTTACTTAACAAAAACATATTACATATGTTCTTTAGTTTAGATGGTGAAAACATATACTATATAAATGAAGAAAATATAGAAGACTTCAAAGAAATTTTATCAAGTAAAGAAATAAAAAAATACGGATACAACTTAAAAGAAGATTATATAGCCCTTAGATCTTACGGTATAAAGCTTGATAATATGAGTTTTGATATAACTATATCAGAGTATTTAATAGATTCAGCTAGTTCCACTTATTCATATGACAATATTGTGGCTAAATATCTAAATAAAAAGCTAACATCAAAGGAAGAATTACTAGGAAAAGGTGTAAAGGCTAAGAAATACGAGGAATTAGATTTTGAAACACTTAAAATTCACATGGGTGATATATTATATGTAGTATATAATGTAATGCCTATGATGGAAGAAAAGATAAAAGAAATGGATATGGATAGTCTTTTTCATGATGTAGAAATGCCTTTAGTTGAAGTACTAGGTTTTATGGAATACGAGGGAATCAAGGTTGATAAACAAAAATTAGAAGAGTTAAGTGTTGAATTTACAGCTTCTATAGAAATTCTAGAAAAAGATATATCTGAACTTGCAGGTGAGAAATTTAATATAAATTCACCTAAGCAATTAGGGGTTATATTATTTGAAAAACTAGAATTGCCTGTAGTTAAAAAGACAAAAACAGGTTATTCAACTGATGCAGAAGTTTTAGAAAAACTAAAAGACAAACACCCTATAATAAACAAAATATCAGAATATAGACAAATAGTTAAACTTAAATCTACTTATGTAGATGGCTTATTAAATATAATGAATCCAGTAAGTAAGAGAATTCATTCATCGTTTAACCAAACTATAACTACAACAGGTAGAATATCATCTACAGAACCTAACCTTCAAAATATACCTGTAAGACTTGAACTTGGTAGAAATCTTAGAAAGGTATTTATTTCAGATGAGCACTGTCAGTTTGTAGATGCAGATTACTCTCAAATAGAACTTAGAGTACTTGCTAGTATAAGTGGTGATGAAAATATGATAGATGCGTTTAAACATGGAGAAGATATCCATACAAAAACTGCATCTCAAGTATTTGACGTGGAACTTGATGAAGTTACTAGCGAACTTAGAAGTGCTGCAAAGGCTGTTAACTTTGGTATTGTTTATGGAATAAGTGACTTTGGTTTATCTCAAAACTTACATATACCAGTTAAAAAAGCTAAGACATATATAGATACTTATTTGGCAAAATATCCTAGGATAAAAGAGTATATGGACAACGTTATAGAGGAAGCTACCAATGATGGCCATGTAAGAACAATATTAAATAGAAGAAGATATATACCTGAGATAAATTCGAGAAATAATATTCTTAAAAACTTTGGAAAAAGACTTGCTATGAATGCTCCAATACAAGGAAGTGCAGCAGATATAATAAAAATAGCTATGGTAAATGTCTACAATAAACTTGAAGAAAACAACTTAAAATCTAAGCTTATACTTCAAGTACACGATGAGCTTATAATAGAAACTTATGAAGATGAAATAGATATAGTAAAAGATATAATGAGAAAAGAAATGGAAAATGCAATTTCTATGGATGTTGAATTAAAGGTAGATTTAAATGTAGGTAAATCATGGTACGATACAAAGTAGGTGAAGATATGTTAGTTGTAGGTTTGACTGGAAGTATAGGAACTGGGAAAAGTACTGTATCTAATATACTTAAAAGCAAAAATATAAATATAATAGATGCAGATAAAATATCTAGAGAAATACTAAATAACACAACTGCTTTAGATGAGATATTTGATTACTTTGGAGATGAAGTAAAAAATCCTGATGGAACTTTAAATAGAAAAAAGCTAGGAAATATAGTTTTTAATGATGATGTTAAACTTATAAAATTAAACAGCATAACTCATCCAAAAATTAAACAAATTATCGAGTCTAGAATAAATGAATATAAAATAAATAATGAAAAAATGGTGATAGTTGATGCGCCATTATTAATAGAAGCAAATTTTTGTGAATTAGTGGATAAAATTCTTTTAATAGTTTGTGATGAGGAAGTTCAAATTACAAGAATTATAAAAAGAGATAATTGTTCTAGGGAAGATGCAATTCTTAGAATAAAATCTCAAATGAGTCAGGTCGATAAGAAAAAATACGCAGATTATATAATAGATAATTCATATGATCTAGAAATGCTTAATAAACAAGTGGAGGAATTTTTGAAAAATATGGAGGAGATATGATGTGACTAAAAAAATCCTTGTCATTATAGCTATAATCATAGCTTTGGTAGTAGGGGTAATGTTTGAACGTGAAGAAGTTTTAAAAACTGCATATCCAATAAAATACAATGAATATGTATTTAAGTATTCTAATGAATATAATATAGATCCATATTTGGTTTTTAGTATAATAAAGGCTGAAAGTAAATTTGATTCAAAAGCTATATCACATAAAGATGCAAAAGGGCTTATGCAAATAAGTCCTATTACTCAAAAGTGGGCACAAAAAGAACTTAAGTTAAAAGATATAGATATATATGATCCAAAGACAAATATAAAAATAGGATGTTGGTATTTGAATAGATTGTATATGGAGTTTAAAGATACAAATTTAGTAATAGCAGCATATAACGGCGGTTCTGGAAATGTGGCTAAATGGCTTAAAAATAAAGAGTATAGCAAGGACGGAAATGAGCTTCATGTTATACCTTTTAAAGAAACGGCAAACTATTTAGAAAAAGTACAAAAAAATCACAGGACATATACAGAGTTGTACAACTAGTACATGAGAGTAAATGGAAGGAGATACTAATGAAAAAAGTTAGAGTTATACTAATGATTGTATTAACGGCATCTCTACTTTTCGGATGTAGTAAAAATATATTAAATAAAAAAGATGAGCAAAATGAAGTTGTCAGCGCTATTAACTCTGATGAGATAAATTTATCTATGATTCAGCCAGCTACATTAAATCCTATTTTAAATAATTATACTTCTGTAGATTATGTAATGAAATTAGTATACGAAGGTTTATTCAAAATAGATAAAAATTACAATGTAGTTCCGCAACTTGTTGAAAGTTACAGTTTCGGGAGCGGGGGAAATTCTCTTAATATAACTTTAAAAAATAGTAATTGGCATGATGGGCAAAAATTAATAGCTAGTGATGTTAAGTTTACTATAGATACAATAAAAGCACAGGAAGATAATCCATACAATCCTTTGGTAGCTAATATATCTAGTGTAGTAGTAAATACTTCAAAGGACTTTACTATAAACTTTACTACTCCATATGCTTTTTCTATAGAAACACTTACATTTCCTATAATACCAAAGCATATTTTAGATGGATTAGATGATGAAAAAATAAAGTCTGATAGAAGTAATTTAGTTGGAACTGGACTATACAAAATAGAAAAGTACGAACCGAGAAACTACATGCTTTTAGTCCCAAATACTGACTATCATGATGATATACCAGAAGATGCAAGGAATATAAGAATTAGTATAGTTCCTGATGAAGAAGCACAGGTTACGATGACTATGGCCTTAGAAACTGATATAACAAAAGTAAGTTTACAGGATTTGGCTAGTTTTAGAGAAAATGAATTTAGAACTATAAGTTATGAAGGTAGAGGATTTGAAAATATGATACTTAATTTTAATAATCCTTATATCAAAGATATAAATTTTAGAAAAGCTATAATACATGGAATAGATAGGGATAGCATAGTAAAAGAAGCTTATATAGACCAGGCACAAAGAACTAGTTTTGCTCTATATCCAACATCTAAATACTATAATAAAAACCTAAAACCTTATCCATATAATAAGAAAAAGGCAAAGGAATACCTAAGTAAAGTAAGTGAAAAAAATACAAATAACGAAAGTAATTCAAATAATACTGCTGAGAATAAAAATGTAGTTACTAGCAAGAAAAAAATAGAGTTAAAACTAATAGTAAATAAAGATAACTTTGAAAGAATAAAAACTTCTTACACAATAAGAGATAATTTAGCTGATATAGGCATAAAAGTAACTACACTAGAATTAAGTGAAGATGAAATGACACAAGCTTTATCAAAAGGGGAGTACGACATAGCATTAGTTGGATGGGAGCTTTCTCATGTTCCAGATCCAAGCTTTATAATAAACTCATTAAATTATCAAGATGATAAGTTAACTCAATATCTTCAAGATACTTTGGTATATAAAGGAAAACAAAAAGATATTGAAAGTCATCATAAGCTTCAAAAATATGTAAGAGATAAAGTTTTATTTGTACCACTTGCTATAACTAACGACAATATAGTTGTAAACAAAAGAATAAAAGGGGATTTTAATTCAAATGATTTTGATATATATGAAGGAATAGAGAGCCTTAATATAGAAAAATAACATGAAAGACTTTAAAGGGGGATAAACGTATGACTAATGAAAGATTGCTAGCCAATTATCTAAAAGATTCTAAAAACACAATAGTCATAACAGGCTATAAAATAAATGAAGATAGTAATATACCAGATATTTTTGAAAAAGAAGGATGGTGGAATGATGCCGATCCTAAAATAGCAGCTTTGGTAGATTCTTTGGATAATAATTACGATAAATTCCATGAATTTTACAGTACAAGGGTGAAGGATTTACAAGAATGTAATCACAACAATGTCCATAAAATATTATCTAAATGGCAAGGAGACAGTTTGGTTCATTCAATAGCTACACAAGCAGTAGATGACTTTCATGAATATGCTGGATGTAATATAGTTTATCATTTAAATGGAAGAATAAATAATATATATTGTAAAAACTGTAAAACTAAACATACATCTGAGGATTTTTTAAATAAAAATAAATGTAGAGAGTGTTCATCGCATTTAAGACCAGATATAGTTTTATATGGAGATCCTTATCGTGAATTCGAGTGGTTTAGGACTATAGGGGATATACAAGGGGCTGACTTGGTAGTAGTTATAGGAACAAATTTACTTTTGTCACCAAAGAATCAAGTTAAAAAGCTTACTAAAGGTAAATTAGTAGTTATTGATGATGTAAAAACTGAAGATATAGACTGTGATTTATTTATAGAAGGAAACATAGGCGAGATTCTTGCAAACGTAGATAAACTAACTGAACAAGCTATATAAATAAAATAAAAATAGGGATTTATGAAGATAAATCCCTATTTTTTATTTGGGAAATTATAGTTCAAAAACATAGTAATTTATTATTGACATTTTAATGTATTAAGTTGTATAATTAAAACATAGTAAATTGATAGGAATTAAGGAAGAATATAAAGGGGGAAATAAAAATGATATTTAATAGTGTATTAGAAATGATAGGTAAAACACCAATGTTAAAATTAAGCAATATAGCTGATGAAAATATGGCTGATATATATGTAAAATTAGAAAAATTCAATGCTGGCGGAAGTGTAAAAGATAGAGCAGCACTTGGAATGATAGAAAAAGCTGAAGAAATGGGATTATTAAAACCAGGAAGTATAATAGTTGAACCAACTAGTGGAAATACTGGTATAGCTTTAGCTATGATAGGAAAATTAAGAGGATACAAAGTTATAATAGTAATGCCAGAAACTATGAGTGTTGAAAGAAGAAATATGATATCAGCATATGGCGCTGAATTGGTATTAACTGAAGGTGCAAAAGGAATGAAAGGTGCTATAGAAAAAGCTTTAGAAATAGCGTCTGCTGGAGAAGAGTATTTTGTACCTCAACAATTTGAAAATATAGCAAATCCAGAGAAACACTATGCAACTACTGCAGAAGAAATATTAGAAGATGTACCAAATGTAGATGCATTTGTAGCTGGTGTAGGAACTGGTGGAACTGTAGTAGGAGTAGGAAAGAAATTAAAAGAATTAAAGTCTGATATAAAGGTTGTAGCTGTTGAGCCTTCAAAATCTCCAGTATTATCAGGTGGTAGCCCATCACCACACAAAATACAAGGTATAGGTGCTGGATTTGTACCTAGTATATACAATGCAGATTTAGTTGATCAAATAATAACTGTTGAAGATGAAGATGCTTTTAATGCAGCAAGACTTGTAGCAAGTGAAGAAGGAATGCTTGTAGGTATATCATCAGGTGCAGCTATATTTGCAGCAATTGAAGTTGCTAAAGAATTAGGAAAAGGAAAAACTGTAGTAACACTAGCTCCAGACGGAGGAGAAAAGTATTTATCTATGGGGTTATATGAATAAAAATAAACTAATATAAAATAAAGAGCTTATAATTTTTTATAAGCTCTTTTGTTATTGACTATTTTGCGAAAATTCTTTAAAATATAATTATATAATTAAACATGCGGAAATGGCGGAATCGGCAGACGCACCATCTTGAGGGGGTGGCGGGAGTATTCTCGTGGGGGTTCAAGTCCCCCTTTCCGCACCAGTAATAGCAACGCTTATAGGCGTTGTTATTTTTTTACAATAAATCGAAGTTATGTGGTTTGTTAATCTTTTGCTAATCTACGAAATCAAACTAAATAAATAATGTTTTTGAAGGTAACGAGAGAATTATATAAAAAAGAAAATTTGTAGATTATACAATTCTATTTAAATTACTATAAACATTAAGAGTATTATAATATCTGGAATACCATATGATTTTGCAAGAAAACCAAATGTAATTGCAACGGGAATACAGCCAATGGAAATAGGAACACTGTCTTTTATTTCATCCATAACATTTAATTTTTTAAGTTGTATTACTTTATTATTAGTCGTATTTACACCTTTTCTTGTACTGTTAAATTTTTAAAAAATATTATATAATGTAAATAAATATGCTATGCCGTACATTATACGATATATCGTACTTTTTCACGATATAAAATACGGAGGTTGCCATGGAGGATATTAAGTCTATAGTTGGACAAAATTTAAATGCTATTAGAAAGGAAAGGAATCTTACACTACAAGATTTATCTAATTTAACAGGTGTAAGTAAAAGTATGCTAGGTGAAATTGAAAGAGGTGTTACAAATCCCACTGTTACAGTTCTGTGGAAAATTGCCAATGGAATAAAAGTTGCCTTTGGTACCCTTGTAAAGGAAAAAAAGCCACCTGTATCAGTTATATACAACAAATCGCTTAACCCTATTTTAGGTACAGAATTATACAATTCTTACACGTTATTTGAATATGACGATGAAAAGAATTTCGAAATTTATTTAAATGAATATGACCCTGGAAGTATCCATGAGTCAGAACCTCATTATAAAGGTGTAGAAGAATATACCCTTATTGCTTCTGGTTCTTTGAAAGTTCGTATTAAAGACGATATATATAAGCTTTCTCAAGGTGATTCTATAAAATTTGAAGCAGATCATCCACATGCATATATCAACGAGAGTAATGAACCTGCAAAAGTTTTTATGATTCTTTATTATAATAAATAGTCGACACAATGTTAAAAAAAATACTATATTTACAAAAACTTTATTTAACTATGTTATGAAAGTTTTATATAAATCTTATTGGGAGATGATTAGGTTTGTCAAGTAAAATACTAGAAAGAACAAGAACTATAAATAGGGTACTACAGTCTATTGGAGGTACTAATGTATCTTTTGACCAACTAGCAAATGTATTAGGAGATGTATTAAATTCTAACATATATATATTAAGTTCTAAGGGTACATTAATAGGACTTTATTTACTCCATGAAAAAAGCAGTGCACTTATAGAAGACCCAGAAACTACTGAAAAGACGTATCCAATAGAATACACAATAAATGCAATGAAGTTAAATGAAACTGTAGATAATCTAACAGGAAACGAATTGCTAGAAGTTTTCCCTGATGATATATCAGGATATAGCAAGTATACTACTATAGTACCCATACTAGGTAGCGGACAAAGATTGGGAACATTAGTACTAGCTAGATTTGAAGAAAAATTTAGTGATGAAGACTTAGTACTAGCAGAATATAGTGCTACAATTGTAGGTCTTGAAATACTAAGAGCTAAAGGTGAAGAATTAGAAGATGAAATGAGAAAGAAAGCTATTGTTCAAATAGCGATGGATTCATTATCATATTCAGAACTTGAGGTAGTTAAACGTATGTTTGAAGAATTAAACGGAAACGATGGAGTAGTTGTTGCAAGTAAAGTAGCTGAAAGAGTCGGTATAACAAAATCATCTATAGTAAATGCATTAAGAAAATTCGAAAGTGCAGGAGTTATAGAGTCAAGGTCTCTAGGGATGAAAGGGACTCACATAAGGATATTAAATGATAACATAATGGATGAACTAAAAAAATTAAAAAACAAAAGATAATATTGAGAAGTTATTTTAAAAAGGAGTGTGTTTTTAATTAAAAACACACTCCTTTTTATATCTCTCCATTAAATCTTCTAAGCAATATTAAGAAATGATTAACCTCTCTTAATACATGGTCTGACAATAATGGTAGTGCTATATATCTAATTTTGCATTCTAAGGACCTTAATTTCTTTGTTTTATAAAGTCTTAAAGACTCAAATATTTTTTCAGCTTAGAGTACACTCTGTAACAGCATCATTTTTTAAACCAACTACATCAATAGCTAATTTGCTGCTCGTACAAGAAGATCGCCAAAAGTTCTATTAAACATCATTGCTTGATCTTTTAAGATAGATTTACATACAAATATATAATAAAAATATAAAAAATTATTATATATTTAACAAATGTTGACATAAATTATTTAAATGATATAATGAATTTATAAGTCAATTGATAATAATTATTATTAACAAGAGTGAATGATAATAATTACATAGGAAAAATCATTAGGAGGATATTACATGAAAAGGTTAAAATCATTAGTATTATTAGGAGTAACAGTAGCTACACTTGGATTGGTTACTGGTTGTTCGGGAAGCAGTGAAAGTAACAGTGATAAAGCAGAAACAAGAATAGTACAGTCAGTAAAGGGAGAAGTTGAAATACCAGCTGATCCACAAAGAATAGTTGATATATCAGGAAATAGTGAAGAGCTAGTATTATTAGGACATACTCCAGTAGGTACGGCAAATGTAGATTCATACCAAACGGATAAGGTTCCTACATATGTAGAAGATAAATTAGGAGATGCAAAAGTAGTTGGTCACTCAATGCAGGACACTATGGATATTGAAGCAATACTAGCAGCAGAACCAGATTTAATAATAATGGCACCAAGACAAGAAAAAATATATGATCAATTAAAAGAAATAGCACCAACAGTTATGTTAGAAGATCAATCAAATAACTGGGAAGCTAAATTTAAAGATGTAGCTAAATTATTTGGACAAGAAGAAGAAGCCCAAAAATGGTTAGATGATTATTATGTAAAAGCAGAAAAGTTAGGTAAAGAAATAAAAGAAGCTAATGGAGATAAAACATATTTAACAGTACTAGCTATGTCAGGCAAATTCATGGTATTTAGTGAAGGTGGAATTGGAACAGTTTTAAAAGATGATATGAAATTACCGCAACCAGCTAATATGCCTAAGCAAGATAGTATAACTTTGCCAACTGTTACTATGGAAGGATTAACTGAAATAGATGCAGACCATATAATAGTTATAGCTACAGAAGCAGATAAAACTGATTTAGATAAAAGTACAGTATGGTCACAAATAAGAGCAGTAAAAGAAGGCAATGTAACAATACTTGATGCAAGCCCATACTTCAGCCAAGCCTACAATCCAATAGGAAGAGAATTAGTATTACAATCAATCAAAGATGAAGTTGTAAAATAGTAGCTAAATATTCAGTAGGTGATGAAAGTACTTTATTTTCAGCACCTACTATTTTATATTTTTGAGGAACAGACCTGTTTTTCAAGGTCACTTAAGACATGATCAAAGTGAAATTTTAAGTTTTATGGGATGTTTCACGTGTAGTTAAAGTTATGGGAGGACTCAAAATGGCAAAATTGAAGAAAAAAACTTTAGCTTATTCATTAATGATTATAGGACTTGTTTTACTTTTAGCTGGTATGGCAATGTCTATATCACTAGGGGCTAAACAAATAGATTTTTCAACAATACTACAAAGTTTATATACAAATAACAACGATGTAAATATAAAAATAATTAGAGATGTTAGAATACCTAGAGCTATTGCAGCAGCACTTATAGGGGGATTTTTGGCGGTGGCTGGTGCAATAATGCAAGGAATAACTAGAAATCCTATTGCAGAGCCCTCGGTAATGGGTATAACGCAAGGTGCTACATTTATGATAGCAGTAGCATTTGTACTGCAAAGGATATATCCTAACTTAGCTATTGGAAGTTTTGGACTTATGATATTTGCTTTTCTTGGAGCTAGTATAAGTGGATCTTTGGTTTATTTTGTTAGTTCAAGGTCAGCTAGAAAGGTGGACCCAGTAAAACTTGCTCTTGCTGGAACAGCACTGGGGACATTATTAATATCCTTAGCAATGGGAATATCAATGTACTTCAACTTAGCTCAACAATTAAGTTTTTGGATTTCTGGAGGGCTAGTAAGTGCTAATTGGCAAGGGGTAAAACTATTGTTAATAGTAGGAGGCATTGCATTAATAGGGGCTATAATAATGGCACCTAAAATAACAATTCTAAGCCTAGGAGAAGAAGTAGCCATAGGATTAGGTGAAAAAACAAATTTAGTAAGATTTATATCCTTAATAATAGTAATATGTTTAACTGGAGCATCGGTTTCAGTTGCTGGAAATATAGTGCTTGTAGGTCTTATAGTTCCTCAAATAGCTAAGGTTATAGTAGGATCAGATTATAAATATATAATACCTAGCTCGATGATATTAGGTTCAGTTTTATTGGTATACAGTGACATTATGGCTAGGATGATTAATCCTCCTTATGAGACACCAATTGGTTCACTTACTGCACTGATAGGAGTTCCTATGTTTATATACCTTGTAAGAAAGGATGCAAAATAATTATGAATATGAATAAAAATAAAAAGTTTGCCCTAGTTACAGGGAGTTTAATATTGTTAATATTTATTACATTTTTGGTTTCCTTAAATATGGGATCACTATCTATTGCTCCATTAGATGTAATAAAGACATTAATAGGAGAAGGTTCTAAAAGTCATGAAATTGCTATTTTTAAGCTAAGATTGCCTAGAATAGTCATAGCAATATTAGTAGGAACAGCTTTGGCTACAGCAGGTACTATTTTACAAGGAGTTACCAAAAATGATTTAGCAGACTCAGGAATTTTGGGAATAAACTCTGGAGCAGCATTGTTTGTTGTAATTTATATTTATTTTATGAATGGTAATGTTTACGATGGTATAAGTAATATGACAATATTTACAATGCCTGTAGTAGCACTAGGTGGAGCAATATTTGGAGCATTTTTAATTTATATATTAGCATGGAAAAATGGAATAAATTCATCAAGATTATTATTAATCGGAATAGGAATAAATGTTGCATTTACATCACTGCTTACTATATTTCAGTTAAAATTTACAACGACAGAGTTCAATAGAATAATGGCTTGGACATCAGGTAGTATATGGGGTGCAAGTTGGAAGTATGTACTAGCTATTTTGCCTTTTATAATAATATTTATCGCAATTACAATATATAAGTCAAGGTATTTAGATGTACTTAATTTAGGCGATGAATTAGCAACGGGACTTGGTATAGAAGTAGAAAAAGAAAGAAGAAAATTAATAATATATGCAGTAATTTTAGCTGGTGTAGCAACATCTGTAGCAGGGAGTATAGGATTTTTAGGTTTAGTTGCACCTCATATATCTAGAAAGCTAGTAGGGCCTAAGCATAAAAAATTAATTCCCACAGCTGCACTTGTGGGAACATTAATATTATTAGTATCTGATACAATAGCAAGAAACTTGATAGCACCTATGGAAATTCCTGTAGGGATAGTAGTTGCAATAATTGGAGTTCCATACTTCATTTATTTGATGTTATCAGAATAAAAAGTCGCCAACGACCTAAAAAACAGGTCCGTTGCTTAAATAGTCGGGAGGATATAGTTATGAACTGTATAAGTACTAAAAATTTAAATATTTCATATGGAAATATAGATATAGTTAAAGATTTAAATTTAAATATACCAAAGGGAAAAATAACTACAATAATAGGAGCTAATGGCTGTGGAAAATCAACAGTTTTAAAAACTATAGCTAGAATTTTACAACCTAAGAGTGGCGATATATATATAAATGATAAAAATATAAAAGAACAAAGTTCAAAGGAATTAGCAAAGACAATGGCTGTTCTTCCCCAAAGTCCTCAAGCACCAAGTGGTCTTACTGTAGAAGAATTAATAGCCTATGGAAGATTTCCTCATCAAAAGGGATTTGGTAAGTTAAAGAAGGAAGACAATGACATTGTTACATGGGCATTAGAAGTAACTGGAATAAAAGAGTTTAGAGATAGACCAATAGAAGCTTTATCTGGAGGACAAAGACAAAGGGCTTGGATAGCAATGGCTTTGGCTCAACAAACAGAGATACTTGTACTTGATGAGCCTACAACATATTTAGACTTAGCACATCAACTAGAAGTACTTAATTTATTAGAAGAGTTAAATAGAAAACATGGTACAACAATAGTTATGGTAATACATGAGCTTAACAATGCAGCTAGATTTGCAGATCATATGATAGGTATAAAAAAAGGAAAGATAGCATGTGAAGGAAATGCAGATGAAGTTATGACGAAGGAAAATCTTAAGGAATTATTTAATATAGATGCAGAGATTGTAAAAGATCCTAGAAATAAAAAACCAGTATGCATAACTTATGATATGGTAGGATAGGTGGAAATTATGGACAACCAACAGGCATTAAGAGACGAAAAAATAGGAATTTTATTATTAAAATACTCAGTACCTGCAATAGTAGCTATGATGACAGCATCTTTATATAATACTGTAGATAGAGCGTTTATAGGGTCTATTAAAGATGTAGGAGCGCTTGCCATATCCGGGCTTGGAGTAACTATGCCTTTATTTACAATTTTAGGTGCATTTTGTGTAGCTATAGCAATTGGTGGAAGCACGAATATATCAATAAAGCTAGGGGAAGGCAACAGGGATGAAGCAGAAAAAATTCTAGGGAATACAGTTGCTTTAGAATTAGTTGTAGGTATAGTAATGGTATTGGTAGGTATATTTTTCTTAGATAATATACTTTATATGTTTGGCGCAAGTGAGGATACTATTAAGTATGCAAGAGAGTATATGAGTGTAATATTTGCAGGAGCATGGTTTAACTTACCAGGGTTTGCTCTTAATAGTGCCATAAGAGCTGATGGAAATCCAAATTTAGCAGCAAAAATGATGGTAATAACCTGTATTCTAAACTTAATATTAGACCCAGTATTTATATTCTTATTTGATATGGGAATAAGAGGTGCGGCTGTGGGTACTGTAATATGTCAATTAGTAACATTTTTGTGGTCAGCTCATTATTTCACACTAGGTAAATCAAGCCTAAAATTAAAAATAAAAAATATAAAATTAGAAAAAAAGTTATTAAAGATTATAGTAGTTATAGCATTAACTCCATTTTTTATGGAGCTTGCAGCAGGGTCTATACATTTAATTACAAATAGAGTGTTAAAAGTATATGGAGGAGATTTGGCAATAGGTGCTATGACAGCTGTGTCATCAATATCTTTAATGTTTTTAATGCCTGTATTTGGATTAAGTCAAGGAATGCAAACTATAATTGCATATAACCATGGAGCAAAGCAGCCCGAACGTACTAAAAAAACATTATTATTGGCTATTATATTATCAACTATTATACTAACTATCGGGTGTATAATTATTAAATTATTCCCAGAATTATTTGTTGGGATATTTACAAATGATGCTAAGCTTATGAAATTAGCACTTAACGGTTTAAATAAATATATAATAACATTACCTACAATAGGTATTTCTATTTTAGGAGCAATGTATTTCCAATCAATTGGTAGTGCAAAGATATCTATTTTTTTAAGTTTATTAAGACAAGTTATAATATTGATACCTGTAATAATTTTAGTGCCTAAAATATATGGTCTAAATGGAGTGTGGATTTCACAGCCAATAGCAGATATAGGGGCAATGATTATAGTAATATTATTTTTACTAAAAGAATTTAGAAAAACGAAAGAAGCTGCAAAATAACAAGTAAAATATTGTCATTTGATAATCTAAAAAATAAAGTTAATTGATATTTATAAATTATTATTTACAAATTTTGTTAACTGATATATTATATATAATAATTTAAGTAAAACCAAGGGAAGGTGAAAAAATGAGATGGGACAGTAGCGATATTGCAAAGGCATCAATACAAATGGCTATATCTTCGAGAAATGATGAACAAAAACTCATTAATGATTACAAGAATAAGGAGATATTAACAGCTGCTGTAAACATCGGAGGAGACCTAATAACATCTATTCCCAAAGTAGTTGAAAGAGCAATTATTGCTTCTAGAAGAAGTGGAATAACAATAGAGAGCCATTCACATGATGGTGGAGTAGCAGGAGCAACAAGAGAAGCTATTATGCAAGTTGCTGCTAAAGCTACAGGGTTTAATGTTGGAGGGAAAATTGGAATTGCAAGATATAAAGAACATCTATGTGTTTGTGTATTTGCAAGTATGGGTCTTTTGCACTTCAATGAAGTTGTTATAGGTTTGGGGCATCGTATAATTGCAGAAAAAGTATAGTACATGTTTCAAAAATAAAAATGTTTTATATAATAATAACTAAGTATATATTGTATACAGTATTAATTAAAATTTTTAGTTGGTATATTTAGTTTCAATAATAAATATAAATAGTTTATATAAAAAAATAGAATATAGAAGTTATTGTAGAATAGGAAGATTAAGTAGGATAGAAGCTAAGTAGGATAATAGTAGCATGGTAGGTTTGTAGGGGCCCTTGATTAGGGATTGTTTAAGTGTATAGTGCTTTCTGCGGAGAGCTTTTTTATTATACAAAAAATTATAATATTTTGGAGGATGGTAGCATGGTAGGTAAAAAAATCAAAGTTCTAATCTCAACTCTTTTAACGAGTTCAATTCTTTTAACAGGTTGTTCAGTAGAAAACCTGTCTAGTAATGAATCACAAAAAAACAAGGTTATTAAAATTGGAATAACTCAAATAGCAGAGCACTCTGCTTTGGATAGTTCAAGAAAGGGATTTATTGACGCTCTTAAATCAAAGGGATTTAAAGATGGTGAAAATATAAAGATTGATTACAAAAATGCTCAAGGGGATATGCCAACAGCTCAAACTATTGCGCAAAGCTTTGTATCAGACAAAAAGGATCTAATACTTGCTATTGCAACTCCTACAGCCCAGGCTGTTTTGAATGCAACAACTGAAATCCCAACTTTAATTACTGCTGTTACTGACCCAGTAGATGCTGGTTTAGTTAAGTCTATGGAAAAGCCAGAGACAAATATTACTGGTACAAGTGATGCAACTCCAATAGAAAAGCAGTTTAATCTTATAAAACAATTAATTCCAAATGCTAAGAAAATAGGTGTATTATACAATACAAGTGAGAGAAACTCTGAAATTCAAGTAGATGCTATTAAAAAAATGTCTAAGGATTTTGGATTTGAAATAATTACAGCAGGGGTTACTAGTGTTAATGATGTACCTCAAGCACTTGAATCTTTATTGAATAAAGTTGATGTATTGTATGCACCAACTGATAATCTAGTTGCATCTTCAACATCTTTAATAGCTAATAAAAGCATTGAGAAAAAAATACCTTTTATAGCATCAGAAGAAGGAATGGTTAAACAAGGAGCTCTTGCAACTGAAGGTATAGATTACTACAAACTTGGGTTACAAACAGGTCTTTTGGCAGTAGATATTATAAATGGAAAGAAACCCCAGGAAATCCCTGTAACTACTTTAGAAGATACCAATCTAGTTATTAATCTTGATACAGCCAAAAAACTTAATATAAAGATTCCAGATGAGTTAAATAAAAAGGCTCAACTTCTTAAGGGGGTTGAGTAATAATGATAGATCTCTTAATTACTATAATTGAACAGGGGCTAATTTTTGGAATAATGGCCCTTGGGGTATATATTACTTACAAAATTTTAGATTTCCCAGATTTATCAGTAGACGGAACTTTTGTCCTTGGAGCAGCAGTGGCTACTACAATGATAACTAAAGAAGTAAATCCTTTTTTATCTTGCATAGTAGCCACATTATTTGGGGCTATTGCAGGAGCTGTAACTGGATTTTTACACGTGAAACTAAAAATTACAAACCTACTTTCTGGGATATTAGTTATGATAGGCCTTTATTCAATAAATCTAAGAATTATGGGAAAATCAAATATACCTTTATTCAATGAAACAACAATATTCTCAAGTAATATTTCTAAGGTATTGATAATTTTTATATTTGCTATTATAGCTAAAGTTATTTTAGATATTTTCTTTAACACAAAACTTGGATTTGTTGTAAGAGCTACAGGGGATAACCCTAGTGTTGCAACATCTTTAGGTGTTAATATAGGAATAATGAAAATAATTGCTCTTATGGTATCTAATGGATTAGTAGCATTATCAGGATCTATAATGGCTCAACATCAAAGGTTTGCAGATGTAGGTATGGGAACTGGAATAATTGTAATGGGCCTTGCAGCTATAATACTTGGAGAATCTGCCCTAAGAAAGTTTTCAATTTTAAAAGCTACAACAATTGTAATTGTAGGTTCAATACTATATAAAACAAGTGTAGGATTAGCGCTAAATTTAGGATTTCCCCCAACGGACTTAAAGTTAATAACTTCTGTTGTAGTAATTGGTGCACTTAGTTTAAATGGAGATTTTATTAAATTTAAGTCAATTATAATGACTAGTAAGGGGGAAGTTAAAAATGATAAAAATACAAAATCTATGCAAAGTATTTAATAAAGGAACTATAAATGAAAATGTTATTTTTAATAATTTATCTTTAAATATAGAAGAAGGGGATTTCATAACTGTTATTGGAAGTAATGGAGCAGGTAAGTCTACACTTTTAAATATGATATCTGGAAATATTATGAATGATGGTGGTTTTATTAAGCTAAATAATAAGGAGATATCTAATCTTCCTGAACATAAACGAGCTAAGGTTATTGGAAGAGTGTTTCAAGATCCAACTTTGGGAACTTCACCTTCAATGACAATACTTGAAAATCTTTCTATGGCATTTAATAAGGGAAATAAATACAATCTAACATTAGGTATTAATAAAAAGGATATTCCTTATTTTAAGAAGATTTTATGTGAATTAAACCTTGGTCTTGAAGAAATGTTAAATACAAGGGTTGGCCTTTTGTCAGGGGGGCAAAGGCAGGCACTTTCTCTTTTAATGGCAACTGCATCAAATCCTAAGTTGCTTCTTCTTGATGAACACACTGCTGCATTAGACCCAAAGACATCAGAAAAGATTATAGGTATAACTAATAAGGTAGTTGAAGATAAGAAAATTACAACCCTTATGATAACTCATAATTTAAATCATGCAATTAATAATGGAAATAGGCTTATAATGATGCATAGAGGAGAGATTATAGTAGATTTAAAAGGAAAGGAAAAAAGTGAACTAACTATAGAAAAGGTACTAAGTTTATTTGAAAGTGCTCAACCTGAAGATTCATTAAGTGATAGATTGATATTGGCATAAGTTATGAAACTAAAAAACTCCTTTGGATATCCAGAGGAGTTTTTTATTAATATACTGGTGATTCTACTTCTAATCTACTTATTCTTTCGCTATAATCTCTTATTGCTTCGTCTTTAGAAAAACTAGAAAATGCTATATTTGCAGACACATCTCCTATTGAATATGCTATATCCTGGAAACTATTACCGTGAATATTATCCAAACTCCATAACTCGTGTCTAGAGACAGATGTAATATACGACTTGCCTATTAGATGATTTTCATAAACTAAATATAACTTTTCATTCATAATATAAACCTCCTATAGTAATATACAAATTAAGATTTTATATTATATGTTGAGTAGATATATTATATTCATAAGTAATTTTGCATATTTAAAGTATGTGTTTTAAATACACAAATATAGATAACTTTATATCATAATATGGTTGAACATTCAACTATATTATGATAATATAAATAAAGTTGAATGTTCAACTAAAATGAGAGGTGATTACCATTAGTAATTTAAAAAGTAATGTTTTAAGAGAAATAGGCCAATTATCTAGAACAGTACACTCAATAAGTGATTTGAAGTTTAAAGAATTGAATTTGCAAAAGGGTCAGTTTATATTTTTGACTAGAGTATGTGAAAACCCAGGGATTAATCTAATAAATCTATCAAATTTGTTAAAAGTTGATAAAACAACAACAACTAAAGCTATACAAAAACTTATAATAGAAGGATATATAAATAAGGAACAAGATGAATTAGATAAGAGAATATATAGACTAAATCCTACAGAAAAAGCACTTAAGATTTACAATCTTATAGTTGAAGAAGAAAACAGAAATATAGAAACCTGTTTTAATGGATTCACTGAAGAAGAAAAGGATATTATGTGTAAACTAGCAAAAAAGATGAGAGAAAATATTGAACAAGAGTGGTATGAAACAAAACATTATAAGGAGTGATAATTATGATAAGAAAAGCAACATCAAATGACTTAAATAGTATTATGAATATTATAAAAGAAACAGTAGAGGAAATGCGTTCTTATAATAATACACAATGGGATGAAAATTATCCTCAAGCAAAGAATTTTGCACATGATATAGAAAAAGAAGATTTATATGTTGAAGATATAGATGATGACGTTGCAGGTTTTATATGTGTTAATTACATAGAGCCTGATGAATACACAGGTTTAAATTGGTCTTTAGATGAAAAATCAATGGTAGTTCATAGAATGGCAGTTAACAATGCATATAGAAATCAAGGGGTTGCTACAAGTTTAATGAAATTTGCAGAAGAATTAGCAAGGGAAAATAATATAGGATATCTAAAAACAGATACTTATTCCATAAATACAAAGATGAATTCATTATTTAAAAAATGTGGATATAAGCTTATTGGGGAAATGAGTTTTTTAGGAAAAGAAAAACCTTTTTATTGTTATGATAAAATATTAGGTGACAAATAGATAATTATGATCAAAGATTAGTTTATGTAGCAACGCCAATTGGCGTTGTTATTTTTGTTTCACCTTGTTAGTGATATTCATATACTGTATTAAATATTATAGTTAAAGGAGCGTACTTATGTATAATATATATAAAAGGCAGCAGCCAAGTCAACTTATAATTCCTCCTGAATTACAAGAGCAATATGACCTTCCTATATACAAAATAATACAAAGCTTAAAAGCAGGTAATACAATTAAAGTAGCATTAAAAATTGATGGTGGTTTTTTTGTATCTGCTGCAAATGGCGGAGGAGGATATGTATTTGTTAATTCAATTACAATAGGCCCAAGTGAGACTTTTTTATTAATACCACAAGGATTAAATAGAGACAAAGTTGCTATAAGAACGATTAATGGATATTATCTAAGTGCTGTAAATGGAGGAGAAGGTTTAATAACTGCTACTGGTACAATGATAGGTGCAAATGAACAATTTTTAATGATAGGTGCAACCCCTGATAGAGCTAATTTTATTTCAGAAAAAGGTCTTTTAATATTTGCACTAGTCAATGAACCTAGATTTCTAACGGCTTATGGAGTTGCAACGGGTCCAAGAACAAGACTTATAGTAATTCCACAAGCAGAAAAACTAATATAAAAAAAGTGGGCTAAGGTATTAACCTTAGCCCTATTCCTGTAGCAAAGCAAATTATATAGTGGATTAATTAACTATATAATAAAATTATAACCATTAAATGGTAATCTATGCAATAAAAATAATATTATTTATTAAAATGTCTTTCTAGTAAACCTTTGAAAGCTCTACCATGTCTAGCTTCATCTTTACACATTTCATGAACAGTATCATGTATAGCATCTAAGTTTAATTCTTTAGCACGAGTAGCTAATTTCTTTTTACCATCACAAGCACCATATTCAGCATCAACTCTAGCACTTAAGTTAGCCTTAGTATCAGCAACAACAACTTCGCCTAATAATTCTGCAAACTTAGCAGCGTGTTCAGCTTCTTCAAAAGCTATTCTCTTGTAAGCTTCAGCAACTTCAGGGAAACCTTCTCTATCAGCTTGTCTAGACATAGCTAAGTACATTCCAACTTCAGTACATTCCCCTATGAAGTTAGCTCTTAAACCTTCTATTATTTCAGGATCTACACCTTTAGCAACACCTATTATATGTTCATCAGCCCAAACCAAATCCCCTGACTTTTCTATGAATTTTTCAGGACCTACTTTACAAACTGGACATTTTTCAGGTGCAGCTTCTCCTTCATGTATATATCCACAAACAGTACAAACAAATTTCTTCATAATAATTCCCTCCAATTATGCAAAATATATTTTTTATTACCACAATATAAATTATATTTATACAGATCTAAAATAATTACTAAAATAATTATTATTTATTAAAAAGTCTTTCTAATAAACCTTTGAAAGCTCTACCATGTCTAGCTTCATCTTTACACATTTCATGAACAGTATCATGTATAGCATCTAAGTTTAATTCTTTAGCACGAGTAGCTAATTTCTTTTTGCCATCACAAGCACCGTATTCAGCGTCAACCCTAGCACTTAAGTTAGCCTTAGTATCAGCAACAACAACTTCACCTAGTAATTCTGCAAACTTAGCAGCGTGCTCAGCTTCTTCAAAAGCTATTCTCTTGTAAGCTTCAGCAACTTCAGGGAAACCTTCTCTATCAGCTTGTCTAGACATAGCTAAGTACATTCCAACTTCAGTACATTCCCCTATGAAGTTAGCTCTTAAACCTTCTATTATTTCAGGATCTACATCTTTGGCAACACCTATTCTATGTTCATCAGCCCAAACTAAATCCCCTGATTTTTCTATGAACTTTTCAGCTCCTACTTTACAAACTGGACATTTTTCAGGTGCAGTTTCTCCTTCATGTATATATCCACAAACAGTACAAATAAATTTTTTCATAATAAATTCCTCCTATATATTTAAAAATACTTACTATTTTTTTCTCGATACTAAATATATACCACGTAAAAAACACTTTAAACAAATAAAATATAAAATTTTAATTGATTATATTTTGATAAATGGAAAACATTGAATTTATTTATATTTAAGCTTTTAGATTATTTTTTAAAAATAATCAAAAAATAGATATGAAAATAAAAAAAGGAGGAAGTAAAATGAGCAGAAATAAAATAATAGATGAAAAAGCTAGAAAAGCTTTAGAGTTAATGAAATTAGAATATGCAGATGAATTGGGATTACCACATTCAAATATTGGTGGTGCAAGTAAATCATCCCATGAAAATGGAATGTTAGGTGGATATGTCGGTGGACTTATGACCAAAAAACTTGTACAAATGGGAGAAGAAGAGCTACTTAGAAATTATGGACCTAAAAAGTAAATTATATTTGAAATTCATGAGCAAAGGTTATATAATATACCTATACAGGGTATATGAGAGGAGTGTTTTACAATGAAAAAGAGAATATCAATAGAAGGCATGAGCTGTGGCCACTGTGTTAATCATGTTACAACTGCTTTACTTGAAGACATGAGTGGAGTTAAATCAGTAGATGTAAGTTTAGAAGGAAAACAAGCAATAATTGAAGTTGAAGATAGTGTAACTGATGAAAATATAAAATCGGTTATAGAAGAAGTTGGATTTGAAGTAACTAATATAGAAAATATGTAATTTTAAAAAACTGGAGATTATTCTCCAGTTTTTTTAATTGTATGGGTACAATTCATATTGTGACATAGTACAACTTTAAGTAAAATAATTTTAAATAAAAATATACTTGGAGGATATTTATGAGCACAATAGTTGAGAGCAAATTTAAAACAAAGGATTTGGTTATATCATCACTTCTTATATCATTAGTGTTTATAGCTACAAAATTTATAAATATAAGACTTCCTATATCTATAAATGGAGGACTTGTTCACTTAGGAAATACAATGCTTTTTATATCAGCTATAGTTTTTGGAAAAAGAAAAGGAGCTATTGCAGGAGCATTTGGAATGGGTATATTTGATATTGTATCTGGTTGGGTTTTATGGGCACCATTTACATTTATAATAAGAGGGGTTATGGGATATATTATAGGTCATATCTCATGGGGTAATAATAGAAATGGAAACAACAATTTATATAATATTATTGCTGTATTAATAAGTGGAGTATGGATGATAATAGGGTATTATTTAACAGAAGCAATATTATATGGAAACTGGATTGCTCCAATGACTTCTATACCTGGAAATATAGTACAAATAGCTATAGGACTTATTATTGGACTTCCAATAGCTAAGGTTTTAAAAAGATACAAATTCGATATATAGGAGGATTTTATGAATAAAGTTATGATAATGACACCAGGGCCTACACATATAGATGAAGAAGTTAGATATGAAATGGCCAAGCCAAATATGAACCCTGATTTGGATAAAAATTTCTATGAATATTATAAAAACACTGCTGATAATCTAAAAAAGATATTAAAAACACAAAACGATGTATTAATATTATGTGGAGAAGGAATATTAGGCCTTGAAGCAGCTTGTGCATCGTTAATAGAGCATGGGGATAAGGTATTATGTATAGATAATGGTATATTTGGAAATGGATTTGGAGATTTTGCAAAGATTTATGGGGCAGATGTAGTATATTTTAAAGGAGATTATGAAAAAGGAATAGACGTTTTAGAATTAGAAGAATTTCTAAAGGATAACAATGACTTTAAAGTAGCCACATTAGTTCACTGCGAAACTCCATCAGGTATTACAAATCCTATAGAAAAAGTATGTAAGTTACTTAAAAAACATAATATAATAACCGTTGTAGATTCTGTATCAGCAATAGGGGGGGAAGAACTACATATTGATGATTGGCAAATAGACATTGTATTAGGAGGATCTCAAAAGTGCCTATCAGCTCCTGCCGGTCTTACATTTTTGAGTATAAGCAATACTGCTTGGAATAAGATATTAAATAGAAAGCTTCCTATAGGTAGTTTTTATGCAAATTTAGCTATATGGAAAAATTGGTATGAAGATAAATGGTTTCCGTATACCCAACCAATAAACAATATATATGGATTTAATAAGGCAATTGAAAGATATCTGGATGAAGAAAACCCTATATATAGACACAAAAAAATTGCAAATGCAGTTAGAAAAAGCCTTATAAATTCTGGACTACATTTATATGCAATTAATAGTTTTTCAAATACAGTAACATCTGTAAAAATTCCAGACAAAATATCATTTGATGACATAAACGATTTAATGCTAAACGATCACAACATAATGATTGGAGGAGCTTTTGGATATTTAAAGGATAAAATATTTAGAATTGGCCATATGGGTGAAAACTGTTATGAAGAAAAACTATACAAAACATTAAAAGCACTAGATGAAGTTTTAAATAAATTAGGTGTAAGCTTAAAGAAAAGATTACATGAAGAATTTGTAAATGAGATGAAATAAATAATAAAAGGATGAAATATTATAATATTTCATCCGCTTTATTATTTATTTGAGATTTGAGAATACAGTGTCTATAAGTTCTATACCTATATTTGAAGTAATATCGTCTATATCTAACAAGGGATTTAACTCAACTAAATCCATTGATTTAACCATTCCACTTTGTACAAACTTACTTAAGAATTCTTTTGCTTCTTCTACACTAAATCCGTTTTTGACCCTAGTTCCAGTACCAGGTACATAAGCAGCATCTATAAAGTCCAAATCAAAGCTTAGGTGTATAGCATCTATATTTTGCCACATTAATTTTTCTAAAATTTCACTTACAACATTGCTTATACCAATTCGCCTTATATACTCTGGTGTATATACATGCATATCCAATTTTTCTATTAATTCTTTTTCTCCTTGGTCCAAATCTCTAACCCCTATAAGAAAAACATTTTCTGGGGCAACTTTAGCACCATCAAAATATATATTAGT
This sequence comes from Sporacetigenium sp. TC11, assembly GCF_058146105.1. NCBI lineage: Bacteria > Bacillati > Bacillota > Clostridia > Peptostreptococcales > Tepidibacteraceae > Sporacetigenium > Sporacetigenium sp. TC11. The sequence goes on from NZ_JBYVNY010000003.1 coordinate 142,809, forward strand.
TAATTTTTCATGTCCCAATCCCATAGATGCAGCCAAAGGCATACCATGAACATTTTTGGAGTAAGTTGTTAAATGTGTATTTATATCTCCATGGGCATCAATCCACAAAACAGCTAGATTTTCATAAAACTTACTTGCACCGGATATACTTCCTACCCCTAATGAATGATCTCCTCCCACAATTAGTGGAAAGCAACCACATTTCAAAGATGTATAAACAGTATGAGCTAAATTAGTATTGGCATCTGATATTGGGTCTAAGTACTTCATATCAGGGTGAAATGAAAACTTATCTTTATCTTCAACTTGTTGTATATACATATCTCCTAAATCATAAACATTGTAATATTTTCTTATTGTACTTATAATATCTTTTTTTCTTAGACTATCAACTCCAAGGTTTGCTCCGTACCTATCACATCCATAAAAAATTGGAACTCCTATTAAGTTTATGTCCATAAAAATACCCCCATAAATAATACAATATTAGAATGCTAATGTATTATATTCACATAGATATCAAAATGGGTACAAAAACTCAAAAAAAAGTTCCTATTGGGGGATAATAGGAACCTTCAAAATTGGGGGAGATTGAGTTTATTTAATTTATATATATATTATGATTCAAAGTTTATAATGTTATACATAATTCCAAAAAAATTATTATAAATATAGAAACACACATCTATTTTAAATGGAATATAATAATATGAATAATTAAGTATCAGGGGGTGAAAATATGGAAAGAAAAAATAATTATAAGCATAACAATAAAAGTAATTATAAACAGGATTTAAAGAATGTATTGATGGATTTAGCACAAAAGGAACTACAAAATTATGTAGCTAAAAAGGGTACACTTAAATATGTAGAGGAAAATGTAGATAAAGTTATAAATAAAAACTTAAAGAAATTGAGTAAAAGTTTGAATACAAATAATGTATATGATAAATTAATAGAGAGATGTGCTTATCAAGATAATATACACGATATTATGAGAATTATAAGAAACGAAAAACATTTGAGATCAAAGGCCGAAATTATTAAATTAGCTAGATATTTAAATATAAATGTAACTACCAAAAATTCATATAAAATTATAACTAAAAAAATAGCCCACCATATACACAGACAAAGAGACCATATAATAAGAGGATATTCTTTATATGAAGAAAGAGGAATAGATAGGATATTAGATCCAGAAGAAATAAGATCTGAGTTAATAAATGAATATAAGTCAAAGGAAAGAGAAAAATTAGAAACAATAGCAAATTCATTTGATATGGATTTATATGAAGATGAAAATGAAGAAGAATTAAAAAGAAGAATAATTAGTTATATAATAAAAGAAAAAATAAGAAAAGATGATAAGCTTTAGGCTTATCATTTTTTTGGAAGGAGTATATATGTTTGTATTTAGAAAATTAGCTTATGAAGATTATAATGATGTATATGAAATGTGTAAGGATATATGGGAAGGAACAGATTATCTACCAGAAGTATTTAATAAATGGGTAGATGATGAAAACGGAGTTTTTCTGGGGGCTATACATAATGATAAAGTTGTAGGATTGGGAAAATATACTATTTTACCTGATCTAAAAGGTTGGATAGAAGGACTTAGAGTACACAAAGACTATAGAGGAAATAAATTAGGAAAATCAATAACTAATAAACTTTTAGATATAGCAAAGGATGATCTTAAAGGCGGAATTATAAAAAAGATAGGAACGTCTACCCATATATCAAACGGTGCAAGTATGAAGATGTTTAAAGATATGGGGTTTACGATAGAACAAGGATTTGTAACGGTTATAAAAAAATACAAATATCTAATAAACAAAGATATAAACTTAGATAATTTCGAGGTGAAAAAATGGGACATATCTTTCAATGAATTTAAGGAATTGCCTTATTTCAAAAAAAGAAACAATGTATTTCACTGCGACTTTATTTTTATAGATATATGTGAAGATTTATATAATGATTTAAATGAAAATAATAACTTAATTATTATAAATGGCCACAAAGGTATTATAAGATACAAAAAAGAACCTAACTTTGTATGTATAGACGAAAGCTTTGAGGGAATAGATACTTTTATGAATTATTGCTTACAAAAACACAATAAAGAATATCTTACTATGACAACTATAATGAAAGAAAATAAAGATTTAATAAATGATTTGAAAAATAATAAATATAGATCTTGGAATAATTGGGAAAATGATTATTTATATTTTAGGTATAACATTTGAGAACACATCTGCATATATGAATAGTAGGACTTGTTCCTAATACTATATAAAAAAGAGGTAGATAGAATGTATAGTTACTCTCGTGATATAAATGGGAATATATTGCAATGTGTAAGTACAGATTTTTCACTTGTTAGAGTATTTCATGCATCGCCAGATGCACCTGCAGTAGATGTATATATAGATCAATTTCCAGTAGCTAAGAACTTAGATTATAAAAGTTTTAGTTATTATGTACCTGTGCCAGTTGGAAACTATGATGTTGAAGTATATCCAGCTGGAGATGAAAATGATCCAGTATTGTCTATAAATATAGATGTACCTGGAGGTCAAATTATAACAGTGGCAGCTACAGGCAATTTAGATGATTTGACATTACTTCCTATAATCGATGATGCAACTCAAATGGTAAATGAAGGTGAAGCAAAGGTGAGATTTTATCATTTATCTCCAGATGCACCAGAAGTTTATATAACGGCAAATGGAAATGAATTATTTGAAAACATATCCTTTAGAGAGGGTTCAGAATATGCAGATGTTCCTTTTGGTAGTTATAATATACAAGCTTATCCGACTGGTGCAAATGAAGCTGCATTGTCATCTACAATTAATATAAATGAAGATAAAATATATACTATATATGCAATAGGTAGCGCTGATCCTAATTCAGAAGCATACCTAGCGGGTAATGAGCTTGAAGTTATTCAATCTGTAGATGGAAATACCTTCGTAAAACAGTGTTAAAATATATAAAAATAAAAATCGTTGATTAAAATCAGCGTTTTTTATTTTTATAAAGTAAAATCAAAACAGTATAAGCATATACTATTATAAACTTATCATAAAGGGGGGCATAAACATAAAAAGGAATATTTTAAATAAAATAATGGTGTATTTATTTGTTGTAATTATATTAGCTGGATATTATGCATATGAAAAAGAAATTTTTCCTATAAAAGATAAGGTTACAATAGTAAGTTATAATATACATAGTGGATTAGACAAAGATATGGCTCCAAGTCTAGACAATATAATAAAGTTTTTAAGTTTAAGTAAAGCTGATATAATATGTCTTCAAGAAGTTAATGAATCTGCTAAAGTTGGATTTCAAGTAAGTAGTTTGCAACAAAAGCTTGGAATGTATCTTCATTTTGGAGCAAATGTTATAAAAACAGGTATGAATTATGGGCTTGTAAATTATTCTAAATATCCAATAATAGATCAAAATCATACATATTTAAGTAGTAGTAGGGAGCAAAGGGGAATACTTCACAGTGTTGTAAATGTAAACGGAAAAGATTTGAACGTTATAAACGTACATCTAGGATTAGATAAAGAAGAAAGAAGAAAGCAAATGAATGAAATTATAAAATATGTATCTAAACTAGAGAAACCATATATATTAGTTGGAGATTTTAATCAAAGCTATTTAGACGTAGACAAAAACTACTTCAAGGATGTAGCAAAAGAGTTAAAGCAGGATCATATACTAACTCATATAACAACCCTTAATAGGATAGATTATATACTAACTTCTGATGATGTAGAAATAGTAAGTTATGATGTCTTGTTTGAGAATATGTCAGATCATTACCCAATAATTGTAAAAATAAAAATATAAGTGTATTATATTAATAATAAAACACATAGGAGGAATAATATGAAATTTACATTTTGTCACAACAATATAAACGTATTAGATCTTCAGAAAAGCTTAGAATTTTATGAAAAAGCTGTAGGATTAAAAGAAGTTAGAAGGATAGAGCCAGAGGATAAAAGTTTTATAATAGTATACCTTGGAGATGGAACTACAAGCCATAAATTAGAGTTAACTTGGATTAAAGATTGGGATACACCTTATAATTTAGGAGATAATGAATTCCACTTAGCTCTAAGGGTAGATGACTTTGATGGTGCATATAAAATGCACAAAGAAATGGGATGTATTTGCTTTGAGAATAAGGATATGGGAATATACTTTATATCAGATCCAGATAACTATTGGGTAGAAATATTGCCAAGTGAAAAATAGTAATAGGCAACCTTATAACTTTTATGAGGTTGCCTTTTTTGTAACTAATTTGTAACTTATCTGATAACTTCCTTTACATATGTTGGTAAATAGGGTAATATATAGATAAATAATATTTTTTTATGCTGAAAACTGTCTTAAAATTTCAATAGATATCAAACTTTATCGAACAAATAATAAGATTGGGGGAATTAATGGATTATGAAAAAAGGTATAACTATGTCAATATTTTTAAGTGCAGCTGCTTTAGGAATGGCTGCAACAGATTCTCATGCTCAAGAAGTAGGAACAATAACTGCAAGTGCGTTGAATATAAGAAGTGGAGCTGGAACAGAAAATCCAGTTGTAACTAAGGCATATAAAGGACAAACTGTTACTATACTAGAAAGTAAAGATGGTTGGTACAAAGTAGAACTTTCAAATGGAACAACAGGTTGGGGAAGTGGAGATTATATAAGGGTAGGTTCACAAGCACCAGCTACATCAACACCAGAATCAGGAACTGGAACAATAACGGCAAGTGCTTTAAATATAAGAAGTGGAGCTGGAACAGGATATCAGGTTGTAACTACTGCATATAAAGGACAAACTGTTACTATATTAGAAAGTCAAGGCGGATGGTATAAAGTAAGACTTTCAAATGGAAATGAAGGTTGGGGAAGCGGAACTTACATAAAAATAGGTTCTACAACACCAACACCAGCGCCATCTACATCAACTCCAGCATCGGGAACTGGAACAATAACAGCAAGTTCTTTAAATATAAGAAGTGGAGCTGGAACAGGATATTCAATTATAACTACTGCATATAAAGGACAAACTGTTACATTACTAGAAAGTCAAAGTGGATGGTACAAAGTAAGACTTTCAAATGGAACAATAGGTTGGGTTAGTTCTAGTTATGTAAGTAAAGGCTCTCAAGAATCAGTAACTGAAGCTCCATCTAGAGGAACTGATAGAAGTGCAGTTGTAAACTTAGCTTATGCTCAAATGGGCAAACCATACAGATGGGGAGCTGAAGGTCCAAGCAGCTTTGACTGCTCGGGATTTACAAGTTATGTTTATAAAAATGCAGAGGGTAAATCAATACCTAGAACATCAGTTACTCAAAGTAGTTATGGAACATCTGTTTCAAGAAGTGAATTACAATCAGGGGATTTAGTATTCTTTGATACTGACAGAGATGGAGATATAAATCACGTTGGGATATACGTTGGCGGTGGAAAATTTATACATGCATCATCTGGAGCAGGGAAAGTTACTGTATCTGATTTAAATGCATGGTATAGCGATAAATTTGTAAAAGCTAAAAGACCTTAATTATATAAGTACATATAAAAAGATAAAAAGTCATTAGCTTTTTATCTTTTTTTTGTAATAAATCTGAATTCTCTTTAATATATATTTTATATAAGAATTATATTAGGGGGGACAAACTAATGAATAAAAGAAGAGGGTTTAATAGAAGAAGATCTAATCCATTAGCTAAAATGCTACCTGTTTTTATAATTATAACTAGTTTAGGTGGCTATACAGCATATAAATATAAAGATGAAATAGGTGGAATTGTAAATATAAAAGATGTTTTTAGTATAACTTCAAAGAAAGATGATGAAGTTTTTACTGCAGATGAACTAGGTTTAGGTCCAGGAGATGAAAAAAACGAAGCAAAAGAAGATGAAAAAACTGAAGTAAAAGAAGAAAAAGAAATAACTAACAATGAATCATCACTAATAACTATAAATGATTGGAAAATATATTCAGTACAAGTTGGTGCATTAACTGATAAAGAAAAGATAAAAACTATACAGGAAAAGCTATTGAAAGATAAAACACCATTTTGTATGGTTGAAAATAAAGGTGTATCTAAAATATATACATATTCATTTGTAGATGAAAATTCAACAAGAGAATATTTAGATAGTGTAAAAACTGATTTTACAGATGCATTTTTATCAACTACAGAGTTACCTGTTATGAGTTTTGAATATACCAAAAAATACGAATATATGAAATCTGTATCTGAGGATTTAAATAAACTAATATTGAATTTCGGTGATGAATCTAAATTTTGGAGCCAAAGTAAAGATGGTGAATTTGATTTTGAAAAATATAAAGGTATATTAGACAATAGAAAGGCTATAACAGAATCACTAGATAAAGGAATAAACGAGATAGATTACAAAGATTTAGGAAAATTTAAAGAGTCATTGGAATTATATAACAATAACCTTGAAGAAACTATAGATTCTTCATTAAAGTTAAATGATGTAGAAAAAACTTATATAAATCAAAGTTTGTTTATATCTAGTATGTTTGGATATTTTACATTTATAAATTCTATTCAATAAGTTACTTAGTGGCCTCTAGGGGTCATTTTTTTGTCAATGATTTTTAACTAATAAAATCGAGGAAACCGTTGCCTTTTAGAGGTTGTGGCTATAAAAGTGAAGTAAATTGTTGTTATAAAAAATATCAAAATGATAAACTAAGGAAAGACTTTATTTTAAAGGCCTTAGACCACATTAGTAGGTAAAAAGTTGTATGAAAATTTGCAAAAACAAGGATAATTTTTTAACAATACTTAAGGTTTAGCGAAATATGTAGTATAATGTATATATGTATTTATGATTATTAAATTTTTTAAAAATTTATCTATTTATAGATAAGGAGGTAAACTATGAAGCTGCTAAGTTTTAAAGGGGGAATACACCCTCCGCACAACAAAAAGTATACAGAACACAAAGCTATTGAAAGAGCAATAGAACCCAAAATAGCTTATGTACCTCTTCAACAACATATAGGTGCTCCTGCCAAAGCTATAGTTAATGTTGGAGATGAAGTAAAAGTTGGTCAAAAAATTGGAGAAATGCAAGGCTTTGTATCAGCAAATGTACATGCACCAATATCAGGAAAGGTTAAGTCAATTGGGGAACATGCGACTCCTGGTGGAAGCTCTATATGTATATTGATTGAAAACGATTTTAAAAATGAAATTCATGAAAGTGTTAAACCAAAAGGTGATTTAGAAAAATTATCTAAAGAAGAAATACTTGAGATAATAAAAGAAGCAGGTATAGTTGGTATGGGTGGAGCAACATTCCCAACTCACGTTAAACTATCACCTCCACCAGACAAGAAAATAGATACTGTTGTGTTAAATGGGGCAGAATGTGAACCTTATTTAACAGCTGACCACAGATTAATGTTAGAATCTCCTGAAGATGTAGTAGACGGACTTAGAGCTATAATGAAAGCTTTAAATGTAGAAAAAGGTTATATAGGAATAGAAAACAATAAACCAGATTGTATAGAAGTTATGACAAAAGCAGCAAAACAATACAGCAATATAGAAGTTGTAGGACTTGAAACTAAGTATCCTCAAGGAGCTGAAAAGCAACTTATATATGCATGTACTAAAAGAGAAGTACCATCAGGTGGACTACCAATGGAAACTGGAGTTGTTGTAACTAACGTAGGAACATCAGCACAAGTTGCTATAGCTATGAAAACTGGTATGCCACTTATAGAAAGAATAACAACTATAACTGGGAATTGTATACAAGACCCAAAGAACATGATGGTAAAAATAGGGACTCCATATAGTGAAGTAATAGACCAATGTGGAGGATTTAATCCAGATAAAAAAGTAGGTAAGGTTATATCAGGTGGACCTATGATGGGTATCGCTCAAACTACAGTAGAAGTTCCAATTACAAAAGGATCTTCAGGAATACTTTGCTTAGATGAAAAAGAAGGACACGTTCCAAAACCACAAAACTGTATAAGATGTGGTAAATGTGTAGACATTTGTCCTGCATTTTTACAACCTTTATATATAAGTGCTCATTCATTAAAGTATGATTATGAAAATGCAGAAAGCTATAGAGCATTAGATTGTATAGAATGTGGTTCATGTTCATTTATATGTCCAGCTAGAAGACCTCTTTTACCATCTATAAGAGTTGCTAAAAGAGAAATAGTAGCTATCAAAAGAAAACAACAAGCGAGTAAATAATTAAGGGGGCAAAAAGATGGATAATAAGTTTATAGTATCATCTTCTCCTCACGTGAGAAGCAACGAAGATACGTCTTATATTATGAAACAAGTATTAATAGCTTTACTTCCAGCTACATTAGCTTCACTATATTTCTTCAGATTTAGTGCTGTTAATGTAATATTCTGGTGTTTATTAGGTGCAGTTGGATCAGAACTTTTATATCAAAAATTTATGAAGCAAGACGTTACAATAAAAGATTACTCAGCAGCTGTTACAGGATTATTACTTGCATTTAACGTTCCAGCATATTTACCTTGGTGGATGTGTTTAATAGGTTCAGCTTTTGCTGTAATAATAGTTAAGCAATTATTTGGTGGTATAGGTAATAACTTTATGAACCCAGCACTTGGAGCTCGTGCCTTCTTAATGGCATCATTCCCTGTTGCAATGACTACTTGGACTAAAACAGGAGTAAATTGGGTTAGTAATGGAAATTTAGATGCAGTTACAACAGCAACTCCTCTTTCATATTTAAAAGCAGGTTCTGAAGGATTAACTGCATTATCTCAAAATGGAATAAGCTTATTTGATTTATTTATAGGAAATACAGCTGGATCTTTAGGTGAAACATCAGCTATATTAATTATACTTGGTGGTTTATACCTAATATATAAAGGAATAATAACTTACGTTATACCAACTTGCTATATATTAACAGTTGTAGTATTAACATTTGTATTTGGAGGATTTGATGCTACATTTGCTATATATCAAGCTTTAGCAGGTGGTCTTATGATAGGTGCATTCTTTATGTTAACTGACTACTCATCTTCACCAATGACTGTAAAAGGTCAAATAATATACGCTGTAATAGCAGGTATATTAACAGCTGTTATAAGAATGTATGGAGGATATCCGGAAGGAGCATCTTACTCAATACTTCTTGTAAACGTATTAACTCCACTAATAGATAAATATACAAAGAGAAGAGTATTTGGGGAGGTGGCTAAATAATGAAAGATATGATTAAATTAGGTATAGTATTATTTATTATATCAGCAGTAGCTGCTGGATCACTTGGTGCTACTAATCAAGCCACAAAACCTATAATAGAACAAATGATAGCACAGGCAAATGATGAAGCTCGTAAAACAGTACTTCCTGCTGCAAAGGAATTTAAACCAGTAGATGGTGTTGCAAAAGGTTTAGTTGTTGAGGTATACGAAGGATTAGACAATGGAAACGTTGTTGGATATGCATTTAAAACTGTTCCATCAGGATACGCTGGAGCTATAGAACTTATGGTTGGTATATCTGCTGATGGAAAAGTAACAGGAATAAACATGGGTACTAATAAAGAAACTCCAGGACTTGGAACAAAGGCAGCAGAGCCAAACTTCAAAGATCAATACAATGGTAAAAGTGTAGATAAGGCACTTGAAGTTGTTAAAGGAAAAGCTACTGGAGAAAATAGTATAGTAGCAATATCTGGTGCAACAATAACTTCTAAAGCTGTTACAGATGGAGTAAATGCAGCTATAGAATCTTTTAGCAGTGTAAAGAAATAGGTTGGGGGTGAAGTGATGAATATTGGAAAAGTATTTAAAAATGGTCTTATAAATGAAAACCCTACATTTGTTCAAGTTATAGGTATGTGTCCAACTCTTGCAGTTACAACATCTGGAACAAACGGATTAGGTATGGGGTTAGCAACAACAGCAGTTTTACTTTGTGCAAACGTAGTTATATCACTTATGAGAAAAATTGTACCTGATAAAATAAGAATACCAGCATTCGTTGTAGTTATAGCTACATTCACTACTATAGTTGGTATGTTACTAAAAGCTTACTTGCCAGCACTTGATAAATCACTTGGTTTATTTATACCTCTAATAGTTGTTAACTGTTTAATACTAGCTCGTGCAGAGAGTTTTGCATCTAAAAACAATGCAGGTTTAGCTGCAGTAGATGGTATAGGTATGGGTCTTGGTTTTGCATTAGCATTAACTATATTAGGTGCTGTAAGAGAGATATTAGGAAATGGAACTTTATTTGGAATGGGCTTATTTGGAGCTTCTTTCCAACCAGCTTTATTATTTATATTACCTCCTGGTGCATTCTTAACATTAGGATTTTTACTTGCAGCATTTAACAAATTAAACTCAAATAAAGCTTAATGGAGGTGTAAAGCGTGAAATTAATACTTATATTTCTTAGTATAGTACTTGTAAACAACGTTATAACTTCTCAATTCTTAGGAATATGTCCATTCCTAGGGGTTTCTAAAAAAGTTGATACGGCTATAGGTATGGGAGTTGCTGTTACGTTCGTTTTAACAATAGCATCACTTTTCACATACTTTGTACAAATGATATTAGTAGCAACAGGGTTAGAGTTCTTACAAACAATAGCCTTTATATTGGTTATAGCTTCTATAGTTCAGTTCGTTGAAATGGTTATACAAAAAACAAGTCCTGCTCTATATCAAGCACTTGGAGTGTTTCTTCCTCTTATAACTACAAACTGTGCTGTTTTAGGTATAGCAATAGTTAATATAACAAGTGATTATAATTTAATAGAAACTTTAATAAATGGAGCCGGAGCTGGTATAGGATTTACACTAGCTATAGTATTATTTGCAGGTATAAGAGAAAGATTAGAACTTGCAGATATACCTAAAGCGTTTCAAGGGTTCCCTATAACACTTATAGCAGCTAGTTTAATGTCTATAGCGTTTTTAGGGTTCACTGGTCTTATAAAGTTATAAAATAGGGGGTGAAGACTATGACAATATTGAATTCAGTTTTAGTATTAGGATTAATGGGTCTTTTATTTGGAGTTGTACTTGCTTACGCTGCAAAGAAATTTGCCGTTGAAGTAGATCCGAAGGTTGAAGCAGTACTTGCAGCTCTTCCAGGTGCTAACTGTGGTGGATGTGGATTTCCAGGTTGTGGAGGTCTTGCAAATGCAATAGCAGAAGGTAGTGCACCTGTAAATGCTTGTCCAGTTGGTGGATCAGATACTGCTGATAAAATAGGAGAAATAATGGGTGTAGCAGCTTCAGGTTCAGATAAGAAAGTTGCAAAAGTTATATGTAAAGGTACTTGCAGTAATGCAAAAGAAAAATTCAACTATGAAGGTATACAAGACTGTAAAGCTGCAGCAATGTTAGGTGGCGGATCTAAAGCTTGTGGAGCGGGTTGTTTAGGTCTTGGAACTTGTGTTAATGTATGTAAATTTGATGCTATAAAAGTAGAAGATGGTGTAGCTGTTATAGATGAAGAAAAGTGTGTAGCTTGTGGACAATGTTTAGAAGCATGCCCTAAGTCTGTAATAGATTGGAAGCCATATAAAAATGGAGTAGTTGTAGACTGTAACAATGTACAATTCGGTAAAGAAGTTAAATCTAAGTGTACTGTTGGATGTATAGGATGTCAAATATGTGTTAAGGCATGTCCTTTTGACGCTATAGATTTCGAAAATAATTTAGCTAAAATAAACTACGATAAATGTACTCAATGTCAAGTTTGTGTTGCTAAATGTCCAACAAAAGCTATATCAGGAGATTTAAGCAAAGTTAGAAAAGTTGATATAGAAGAAGATAAATGTATAGGATGTACTATATGTAAGAAAAACTGTAAGTTCGATGCTATAGAAGGCGAACTTAAACAAAAACATAAGATCGATCAAGATAAATGTGCAGGATGTCATGCTTGCGTAGAAAAATGTCCTAAAAAAGCTATTAAAATACAATAAGATGGCAAAGATAAAGGTATGGAAAAGATTCCATACCTTTATTATTTTGCAAAGAAAATCGTTCGACAAGAACGTTGAATTTTTTACAATATAATGTTAAACTAATAAGTATTGGAATGAAGAGGTGAACCTATGGATATAGTATTGGCATCGAGCTCTCCTAGACGAAAGGAATTACTTAAAAATCTAAATATAAATTTTAAAGTAATACCTAGTAATGTAGAAGAAGAGATGGTCCATAACGAGAAGCCAGAAATAATGGCTATGAGACTTGCTTTTACAAAGGCACTAGACATTGCAAACAAAAATCACAATTCAACAGTAATAGGAGCAGATACAATTGTTGTTTTAAACGACAATGTTTTGGGAAAACCAAAAGATGAAAAAGATGCTTTTAATATGTTAAAGAACTTATCTGATAGATACCATCAGGTTATTACAGGTATAAGTGTAATTAATCTAAATGAAGGAAAAAAGATAGTAGATTATGTTGTAAGTGATGTTAAATTCAAAAAAATAGACGATGAAAAAATAAAAAGATATATAGATACGAAAGAACCTTTAGATAAAGCTGGAGCTTATGGTATACAAGGATACGGCTCATTATTAGTAGAAGAAATAAAAGGAGATTATTTCAATATAGTAGGTCTTCCTATATCTAAGTTAGACGAAATACTGCACAAATATTTCCATATGCAAATTTTGTAGTTTTCACACAGTCTACACAAAGATATTTTATATTTAGGAGGATACATATTGAACGATTCTTTAACTCTACCTATAAAACAAATGGCCCTAGATCAAAGGCCGAGAGAAAAGATGTTAAGACAAGGCACAAAAAGTTTATCTGATGCTGAATTATTAGCAATAATTCTAAGAACAGGAACTAGAAATAAAAGTGCTATAGAACTTGCACAATATATAATAAGCAAAGAAAAAAGTGACGGTATAAGATGGCTAAGTGATGTAACTATTGAAGAACTACGTGAAATAAACGGTATAGGTCTGTCAAAGGCAGCTCAGATAAAAGCAGCTTTAGAACTTGGACAAAGAATATCAAAATTTAATGTCAAAAAAGACAAGATAACTAATCCATGGGATTTATATAAATACTATATGGAAGAAATGAGATATTTAAAAAAGGAAAAGTTTAAGATAGTTTTGTTAAATACTAAAAGTGAAATTATTACAGATATAGACATATCAGAAGGTTCACTAAATTCATCTATAGTACATCCAAGAGAAGTATTTAAAGAAGCAATAAAAAGAAGTGCAAATAAAATAATATTAATGCACAATCATCCCTCTGGAAATCCAAAACCATCTAAAGAAGATGAAAATGTCACAAATAGACTTATTGAATGTGGAAAAATAATAGGTATAGATGTTATCGATCATATAATTATCGGAGATGGAACCTATTTTAGTTTTAAAGAAAACTTTATTATGTAGCAATGATTAATGAAAGGAGAAACATTATGTCTAACAAAAAAGAAAAGAAAGAAAAGAAGGAAAGAAAAGGTGGGTTTCTATCAATATTCGGAGTTAATAAAATATCGAAGGATATGGGGATAGACTTAGGAACAGCAAATACTTTAGTTTATATAAAAGGTAAAGGTATAGTAGTAAGAGAGCCATCTGTTGTGGCTATAAGAGATGATAGCAAAGAAGTTTTAGCAGTTGGAGAAGAAGCAAAAAGAATGATAGGTAGAACACCAGGGAATATAGTAGCTATAAGACCTATGAAAGATGGAGTTATAGCTGATTTTGATGTAACTCAATCGATGCTTAAATACTTTATACAAAAAGCGTACTCTAAAAAAGGCGTAGTAAGCCCAAGAATAGCTATATGTGTTCCTTATGGGGTAACTGAAGTAGAAAAAAGAGCCATAGAGGAAGCAGCAAGAACTGCTGGTGCTAGAGATGCTTATTTAATAGAAGAACCTATGGCGGCTGCAATAGGCGCAGGACTTAAAGTTGAAGAACCAGAAGGAAATATGGTAGTAGATATAGGTGGAGGTACTAGTGAGATAGCTATTATATCACTAGGTGGTATAGTTACTGCTAAGTCAGTTAGACTAGGCGGAGATGAATTGGATGAGGCTATAGTAGCTTATGTAAAAAAAGAATATAACTTAATGATAGGTGAAAGAACTGCTGAAAATATTAAGATAGAAATAGGATCAGCTTTCAAAGATGATAAAGAAGAAACTATGGATATAAGAGGTAGAGATTTAATAACAGGACTTCCAAAGACTGTAACGATATCATCTGCAGAAGTAAGAGAAGCTTTAAAAGAACCAGTAACAGCTATAATAGATGCTATAAAATCTACTTTAGAAAAAACTCCTCCAGAATTAGCTTCTGATATAATGGAAAATGGAATAATGTTAACTGGCGGTGGAGCGCTTCTTACAGGTTTAGATAAACTAGTTAAACAAGAAACTATGATGCCTGTTCACATAGCAGAAAACCCTCTTGACTGTGTTGCAATTGGAACTGGAAAATCAGTTGAAGACCAAGAAATATTTGAAAAAGTTTTAATGATGAATAAAAGCAACAATAGAATGAGATAGAAGTTGGTGATATAGTGAGAACTAAAAAAAATAAAGCTAAAAAATATCTTAATTTTAAAGTGATAGCAACATCTACTGTTGCTATCACTTTAATTGGAATTATCGGAATATCAATAGGAAAAGTAGCAAGTTCAAATAGTACAAATTATAATTTTGTACTAAATTCTTTTTCCATTGTAGAAAGTGGATTTAGTGGTGTATCTAATTTTATTGGTGACCAATTTGGAGATTTTATAAACTTCAAAAAAAATGCAAACAAGGTAGAAGAAATAGAAAAAGAAAATGAAAAATTAAGAAAAGAAATAATTGATTTAAGAAGTGATTTAGAAAGTTCAGAGTCTTTAAGTGACCTTAAAAAAGCTCTTAATTTTATAGATGAAGACTATAGTGCAAAACAAATTAGCGCTTCAGTAGTAGGCAAGAATGATGGAAATTGGTATACAACATTTGTAATATCCGCTGGTTCTAATCAGGGGGTAAAAAAAGATAGTATAGTGGCTAGTGGAAAAGGTTTAGTGGGCATTGTATATGAAGTATCTAGTAATTACTCTAAGGCAGTATCTTTACTTGATAGTAGATCTTCAGTTAGTTTTCAACTTTTAAAAGACCCTAAATTCAAAGGAGTAATAACTCAAGATGTTGCAATAGATAAATTTAATAATTCAAAGGATAGTGGCGATTTAAAAGGATATATGTTTGATATAAGCTACAGTGTTGTACCAGGGGATGTGCTTACTACTTCAGGCCTTGGTATATATCCACAAGGAATACCAATAGGGGAAGTAAAGAAAGTTATTGATGATAAAGATAATGCACTTAAATATGTTATAGTAAAACCCTATGTAAATCTAAAAAATTTAAAAGATGTTTTAGTTATAGAACCAAGAACTATAAGCTAAAGAGGTAATAAAAATGAAAAAATTCATATTAGCTTTAATAGGAATACTTATTTTAATATTAGAAAACAGTGTTTTTAATTATATAGATATATTTGGAAATAGCATTAATATAATACTTATTTATATAAGTATAATTTCCCTATATTTAGATGAATTAGAAGCAGGTATATTGGGTGCTGTACTTGGACTACTAAAAGACTTAACTGTAGGTTCTATATTGGGAACTAATGGCCTAAGCTTATTTATAATTGCGTATGTGTTCAGCTACCTAAGAGATAAAATATACAAGGAAAGCTTAACTAGTATAGTAATATTGGTTGTACTGGCAAGTATGACAGATTCTTTAATTAATATTGTATTGCTAGGACAGGTATATGCAAATTACGGGGTTATGTATATAGTATCTAACGGGTTGTTATTAATACCAATATTAAATGCGCTATCAAGTTTAATTTTTTATCTTATTTTTAAAGATTTAATTTTAAAATTAAAAAAAGAATAGTTGGTGAGATTGTATGGAAAAAAGAAATAAAAAGGATAGATTTGACATAATCAAAATTGCACTTATATCCATATTTTCTATTATTTTAATTAAAATAGCTTATATGACCACTTTTAAACAAGGATACTACTCACAATTAGCAGAGCAAAAAACATATAAACAGTTGGCTATAAAAGCACCTAGGGGAGAAATAAGAGATAAGTACGGAAGATTATTAGCTGGAAATAGACCTTCTTTTACAGTTCAAGTTTCTAAAGATGGCATAATGAAGGGAAACCCAAATCAAATATCTTTAGACCTTATAAACTTGCTACAAAGAAATGGTGAAAATTATATAGATGAATTTCCTATAACAATAGATGATGGAAAGTTTTATTATACAGCTGATAAAAATATAAGTGAATTTAAAAATGACCCGGAGTATGGAATTCCTCATAATTTTAATGCAAAGGAAAGTTTTTATTATATAGTAGACAAGCTTATAAGTGAAGGTAGATTAAATGAATCAGATAGAGACTTAGAACCATTAGATTTACAACAAAAGGTAAATGAAGCTGGGAAATATCCTCCTATATTAGTAAGCAAATGGAAGTTCACAGATGAAAAAAATAAGGAAGATTGGCTAAAGAGTTATAAGATAGACAATCCCAATGTAAGTGCAAAACAAGCTTTTAAGGAAGTAAGAAAATACTATGAAATAAGTAATAACTTATCTGACAATAGTGCAAGAAAGATACTTATAGTACGAGATTTACTTAAATCACAAGGATACAAGCAATATAAGCCTGTAACATTAGCTATTGATTTAAGCGAAAAAACAATAGCTCAAATAAAAGAACTTGAAATAGAATTCTTAGGGGTAACTACACAAAGACAACCTATTAGATATTATCCTAATGAAAATTTCTTAGCTCATGCTTTAGGTCAAATGGGTAGAATATCTAGTGAAACGGAAATAGAAAAATATGTAAATGAAAAGAAATATGACCCAGATGAAATGATAGGTAAGGGCGGTATAGAGTCAGCTTTTGAAGATGTTTTACATGGAGTAGATGGCTACAAAAGAGTTCAAGTCGATGCGGTAGGTAAGATAACAAGAGAATTAGATTCTAAAAGTCCAAAATCAGGAGACACTGTTTATTTAAGTATAGATAAGGACTTACAAGAGGTAGCAGAAGAATCTCTAGAAAAAAATATAAAAGCAATACAAACTGGTGGTACATTTGAAAGTCAATATGGAAATAGAAGCTTTAATGGAGAAGCGTATTCTGTTACTAAATCTGGAGCTACAGTTGTTATAGATGTTAAGACTGGTGATATACTCGCAATGGCAAGTTATCCAGATTATGACCCTAACTTATTTTCGACGCCAATATCAACAGAAGATTATGATAAACTTAAACCAGAAAATCCAAATGATCCATTAGGTGCAAATCCACTATATAACTTAGCAACATCTGGAGCGGTACAGCCAGGATCTACATTTAAAATGGTAACTGCAATGGCAGCCCTTGACAATGGACTAGATGCTGAATATGCTCTTGCAGATGCTGGACACATAAAGTTAGGTAAGTCGAAAGTAGTTGCAGATGAAATATGGCATAAGAACAGAAGTAATCATGGATCAGTAAATTTATACAAAGCAATAGAACAATCATGTAACTATTATTTTTTCTCTATATCTACAGGATATAACTATACTCAAAATAAGCCACTTCCAGTTAAAATGAGTGCAGCCAAGGTTTTAGAATATGCTAAATTATTTGGTTTAGATGAAAAAACGGGTGTAGAAATAGGAGAAATAGCTGGAAAAGTTCCAAATCCTAAAGATAAACTAAAAAGTACTAAAATAAATCTTAAATATGCCTTAAATAAAAAAATGGCAGATGCATTTAAGGATATAACTAAAAAATCAGATCCAGATGAATATGAAAAGAGAATTGATGAAATAGTTAGTTGGACTGAGGAAAATCCTTCAAGGGGAGAAACAATAGAGAGAGTTACGAAGTTAAATGTAAAAGAAGATAGAATAGAAGAAATATCAGATATAGCTAAATTTAGTTACTTTAATCAAGCTAAATGGACAATAGCAGATACATTTAACTTAGCTATAGGTCAAGGTGAAAATGCGTATACACCTCTTCAAATGGCAAGATATACAGCAGGACTATCAAATGGAGGTAATTTAGTAGAACTATCTTTAATAGATAAGATAGTTTCATCAAACTATTCAAGTATAAAAGAAGATCCTAATAATAAAGAGCAAATACCTCTAAAGAATAGAGCTGGTTTAGAAGATATAGCTCAAGGTATGAGACAAGTTGCAACTATAGGTACAGGTAAAGGAACATTTGCATCTTTCCCTATAGAAGTGGCTGCAAAAACTGGTTCTGCTCAGAAAAGTGGTAAAATACCTACACCAAATGAAGTAGAGTATTTAAAGGCTCATATGGGCTCTTATGGAGTATCACAAGCAGAAGCTACTAAGCTAGCATATGATATGAAAAAAGCAGACAAAGTGACAGCTACTGATGATAAAACTAATTCAAGCTATTTAAGAAGAGCTATAAAGGAATTGAATCCTAATATATCTAATGAAGATATAGATAGATTTAAAGCTGATTATGTGGCTTTTAGCTGGTCTGTAGCATTTGCTCCATATAATGATCCAGAAATAGCTGTAGTAACCGTTATACCACAAGGTGCACATGGGGCATCGAGTTTACCGACAGCTAGAGAGATATTCGGACAATATTTTGGTTTAAACAAAAAAAATGGAGATAAAGATATAGAAAAGAACAGTGATGATGTGGAAAATAATGCTAAAAGTCAACAACAAACTATAAATTTTATGCCACAAATGTTAAAATAAAGAAGGAATTGAGTATTTTTTGAAGAATATAATTAAATGATATGATACTCTGGAGGTTGACGTGGCTTTGGGAGAATTAAATATGGAAGAATTAATAGAATTTAAAGGGACTAGAAGAGGACTTATAGTAAATGTAAAAAAAAGAGCATCTCTCGAAACAATAAAGCAAAGCATTATAGATAGGTTAGAATCTTCGATTGGATTTTTCAATGGAGCTAAGATATGTGCGATTAATTGTCCGCAAATAAGTGATATAGAGCTAATAGAACTTAAGGACCATATATCTACTAGATTCGATGTTGAATTCATAGAAGAAGAACCTAAAGAACCTGAAATAAGGTATTATAATACAAAGTATGTTAGTACATTAAGATCAGGTGACAATGTTCAGTTTGATGGAGACGTTGTTGTAATGACTGATATGAAACCAGGTTGTCAAATTATAGCCGCTGGAAATATAGTGGTTATGGGAGATATAAACCCTGGAGCTAAGGTTGTAGCTTATGGAAATGTAATTGTTATGGGTAAGGTAGAAGGATTTATTCATGCTGGCGCATTGGGAAATATACATTCATATATAGTTGCTAATAATTTAGATCCTAAGATACTAAAAATAGCTGATTGTATAGCAGAAGCACCAGATGAAGAGTATATTTCAAATAAATCTATAAACCCAGAAATAGCATTTATAAACAACGGTATTATAGTTATTGAAAATTACTCATCTAAGAATATAAAATAGTAGGAAATGACTGGGGGTAGTATAATGAGTGAAGTTATAGTTATAACATCAGGAAAAGGCGGAGTTGGTAAAACTACTACAACTGCAAATTTAGGAACTGCTTTAAGCTTAGAAGGCAAAAAAACTGTTGTAGTTGATGCAGATATAGGACTTAGAAATCTAGACGTTGTTATGGGGCTTGAAAATAGAATAGTATATGACATGGTAGATGTTGTAGAAGGAAATTGTAGACTAAAGCAAGCTCTTATAAAAGATAAGAGATTTGATAATTTATATTTGTTACCTGCAGCTCAAACTAGAGATAAAAATGCCATAACTCCTGATCAAATGAAAACATTATGTGATCAATTAAGAGAATCATTTGATTATGTATTAATGGATTGTCCAGCAGGTATAGAACAAGGATTTAAAAATGCTATAGCAGGTGCTGATAGAGCTATAGTAGTTACAAATCCAGAAATATCAGCTGTAAGAGATGCAGATAGAATAATAGGTTTATTAGAAGCACATGAAATAAAAGATATACGTTTAATTATAAACAGAATAAGAAATGAAATGGTTAAACGTGGAGATATGATGGATAAACAGGATATAATAGAAATATTAGCTATAGACTTAATTGGGTTAGTGCCAGACGATGAGAGTATAATTGTATCTACTAATAAAGGAGAACCTGCAATACTTGATAACAAATCAATGGCAGGACAAGCCTATAAAAACATAACTAAGAGAATATTAGGTGAAGAGGTTCCTTTATTAGATATGGAAATTGAAGATACATTTATGACTAAAATAAAAAAAATCTTTGGCATGGCTAAGTAGGGGGGATTTTATCCATGTTGGATCTATTTAAGTTTTTTTCAAATGAACCAAAAACTAGTAAGAATGTAGCAAAAGAAAGATTGAAATTAGTTTTAGTTCACGATAGGGTTGATTGTTCACCTAAACTTTTAGAACTAATAAAAAGTGATATATTAAATGTTATAGCAAATTATGCAGAAATAGAAGAAGACGGATTAGAAATAAAAATGTCTAAATCTAGAAGTGAAGAAACTGGAAGTGCAGTATCTGCATTAGTTGCTAATATACCTCTTAGAAACATAAAAGAAAGAGCTAGATAATTATAGTTGGGGAATTCTTATATAAGAATTTCCCAATTTTTTGTATTTTAGGAAATTATAATTTCTAACTGCTGAATTTGGATGAAGCGAATTTTTTTATTTTATTGTTTAAGTATATATAAACATGTATAATTTTATATAGACGTTAAAAATAGAAAGATGGTGATAATGTGGGCGAATTCAGTTCAAAGTTTAAGCTTATAAAACAATTAGACTGGAGACTAATACTTACTGTATTGGCAATATTTTTTATGGGTCTTCTTATATTAACTAGCGCTACCCATGCTAATAAAACAGGTAATTTTTCTCAGATATATAAACAAACACTGGCCTTTGGCATTGGAACCTTTTTAATAATAGCCATGCTCTTAATTGACTATAACATAATAGGCAAACACTCTAAGGCATTGTATTGGTTCAGTATAATTTTGTTATTACTTGTATGGGTTCCTGGTCTTGGTAAGGCAAACGCAGGAGCTAGATCATGGCTTAACTTAGGACCACTTGATTTTCAAACTTCAGAACTTGTTAAGTTAACATTTATAATGAGTTATGCAAAAATTGTTGAGTCGAAAAAAGATAAGTTAAATACTATAAAGGATTTAATTCCTCTTGCCATATATGCAGCTCCTATACTGTTTTTACTTCTTATACAGCCAGACTTAGGGACTACTATAGTTTTTTGCTGTATTATATTTGGTATGTTATATACAGCAGGGCTTAATACAAAACTTTTAAAAAGAGCAGCTATAGGATTTTTAGTATTACTTCCCATAATTTACCTTTTAATGGCACCACATCAAAAGGTTAGGATAGAAGCATTTCTACATCCAGATGACCCTAGTTATGAGGGAAATTACCAGGTTATACAATCTATGATAGCTATAGGTTCTGGAGGTATTACTGGTAAAGGACTTTATGGTGGAAGCCAAGGGCAATATGACTTTTTACCAGTACAAGACAGTGACTTTATATTTGCTGTTGTAGGAGAAGAATTAGGATTTATAGGTATGGCTATACTAATATTGTTGTATGTATATTTCTTATATAGAATGCTTTATATAGCAAGAGAGGCAAAGGATTTTTATGGAACTCTTATTGTTATAGGAGTTATGGGTATGTTTGCATATCAAATAATACAAAATATAGGTATGACAGTTGCCCTAATACCTGTTACAGGAGTTACTTTGCCATTTGTTAGTTACGGAGGAAGTTCCCTGCTCACATCACTGGCAAATTTAGGTCTTGCTTTAAATGTAGGAATGAGAAGAAAGAAAATAAACTTCTAGGTTTGAGGAGATGTTAATATGAATATAGCATTAATTGCTCATGATAATATGAAAAATACTATGATTGGATTTTGTATAGCTTATGAAAATATACTAAAAAAATATGGGCTATATGCTACTGGAACTACAGGAAAGAAAGTAATGGAGTCAACGGAGCTTAAAATAAATAGACTAGCTTCAGGACCTTTAGGTGGAGACCAACAAATAGGATCGATGATTGTAACTCAAGATATAGATTTAGTAATATTTTTAAAGGATCCATTGACTTCTCAAGCACATGAACCAGATATACAAGCATTAATAAGGCTTTGTGATGTTCATTATGTGCCTATAGCAACTAATTTAGCATCAGCTGAAATATTTATAAAGGCCCTTGATAGAGGAGAATTATCCTGGAGAGAAGTAAGAAAAACTAGTGATATTATAAAGTAATAAGTTAAAGCACCTGTCTTAAGATAGGTGCTTTTTTGAGCAACGAACTACTTCCCCAAGGTCGTTGGCGATATGAGCGTAGCGAATTTTTAGTTTGGAGAATAATAGCTTTACAGACATCATAGTATTATTAAGGACATATAAATTAAATTTTAGGGGGGCCACAAATGAAAGCTATGATAAGACTTAGAATGGGAGAACACGATGCTCATTACGGGGGAAAATTAGTTGACGGAGCAAGGATGCTACAATTATTTGGAGATATCGCTACCGAATTACTAATAAAAAATGATGGAGATGAAGGTTTATTTAAAGCATATGACAATATAGAATTTTTAGCGCCTGTATATGCAGGAGATTATATAGAAGCTGTTGGAGAACTAATAGGTTGGGGAAATACTTCAAGAAAAATGGTGTTCGAAGCTAGAAAAGTTATAGTACCAAGAAATGATATAAATGATTCTGCTGCTGATTTTCTTCATAAGCCAATAGTAGTATGTAGAGCAAGTGGTACTTGTGTAGTGCCTAAAGATAAGCAAAGGGGGAATTTGTAATGGATAAGTTAATAATAACTGCTGCTATATGTGGTGCTGAAGTTACAAAAGAGCAAAATCCATCTGTTCCATATACTATTGAAGAAATACAAAGAGAAGCTAAAAGTGCATACGATTCAGGTGCTAGTATTATACATTTGCACGTTAGAGAAGACGATGGTACTCCAACCCAAGATATAAATAGGTTTAGAAAATGTATAGAAGCAATAAAAGAAGCTTGCCCTGATGTAATAGTACAACCATCAACAGGCGGTGCTGTTGGAATGAGCAATGATGAGAGAATTCAACCTGTAAATCTTAATCCTGAAATGGCAACTCTAGATTGTGGTACTTGTAATTTTGGTGGTGACGATATATTTGTAAACACTGAAAATACTATAAAAGAATTTGCAAAAAAAATGATAGATTTAGGTGTTAAGCCAGAAATTGAAGTTTTTGATAAAGGTATGGTAGATATGGCTTTAAGATTACATAGAAAAGGACTTATAAAAGATCCTATGCACTTTAATTTTGTAATGGGTGTAAATGGAGGAATAGGTGCAAGTCCTCGTGATTTAATGTTTTTAAAAGAAAGTATACCAAGTTGGAATACATTTACGGTATCAGGAATAGGGAAATCTCAATTTCAAATGGCTGCACTTTCAATATTATTAGGAGGTCATGTTAGGGTTGGATTTGAAGACAATGTATATATATCAAAGGGTGTTTTGGCAAAGTCAAATGGTGAGTTAGTAGACAAGGTTGTAAGAATTGCAAAGGAACTTGGAAGGGAAATAGCTACACCTCAAGAGGCAAGGGAGATCCTTGGACTGGAGGTTAATTAATGATAGAAGAAAACTCAGTATTTGCAGCAATTGATGTAGCTGGAGCACAGGCTCAAACTCAAAAATTAGTTAGAAAAGGGGATAGTGTATTAGTATTAGGAGCTGCTGGCAAGTCTGGAATACTATGTTGTTATGAAGCAAAAAATAAGGTAGGAAAAAGTGGTAAAGTTATAGGTTTGGTTAAAAGTGAAGAAGATAGAGATTCTTTATTAGAAACAGAATTTTGCGATAATGTAGTAGTTGCAGATGAACAAGACCCAGAAGAAGTGTTAAATAAGGTACTAGAAGCTAACGAAAATGATGAAGTTGATATATGTATAAACTGTGCAAATATTGATAACACAGAAATGAGCAGTATAATGACGGTTAGAGATGAAGGAACTGTATGCTTCTTCTCAATTGACACAAGTTTTGCTAAGGCAGTTTTGGGTGCGAAAGAGCTTGGCAAAGACCTTAATATGATAATAGGAAATGAATATACAAAAAAACATACTAATGTAACTATAAATGCACTAAGAGAAAGTGAAATTCTTAGAAATATATTTAAAAAATTATATGTATAACCATAGGGGCTAAATTTAGCTCCTTTAATTTTGGTAACTATTTGAAAGTTATACTAATGTTCTGTACAATTGAGTAAAGATGAAAAATGTAAATTTACATAAGAATAGGGGGATTCACTTGAGCTTAACAATGATTTTATTTGCGACATTTATAATATCAATTTTAGGATTGCTAGTAGGTATTTTAACAAAAAGTAAACTAGTTTTAATTATATCATCAATTGCTGTTATATCTTTAATAGCATTTACTTTATTTTTAATGTTTGTTTTAATACCTTCTATGTAGTTGGGTAGTTATATAATAAAATCGCTACGTTCTTAATTAATGTTGAAATTTAAATATATAAATGAATCTAATTGAGTTTTAGCTTATGATACATTTATAGTGTATAGTTGTATAATACTATGAACTGTAACAGGTTATGTTCATTAAATATCAAGAACTAAAGAGGGATAAGTATGTACTATAATAAAATAATTAAGATAGCAAATATATTAATTGCTAATGTAATAGTTATAATAGCAGTACTTTCTGGTATCGGGATAATTAAAGATTTTGCTCTATTAGGATTCTGCCTAATTGGTTTGAGTCTTCAAATGCTTTTAAATGCCTATAATTCATATAAAATGAATGAAAATAAGGTGGAGATATTTATATTAAGTATAACTGGAACAGTTATTCTATTTAGCACTATTACAAGCATTATTAGATAATTTTGTATGTTACACAATCTTTATGAACTGTATAAAAATCTAAAAATAGAAATATAAAATAAGGGGGTGTCCATATGGATATACAAGATACATTAGGTCTATTTACTATATTGTATGGTGGGTTAATTGTAGCTATTTTAGTTGCTGGATTATATGCCCTTACTTTATTAATAAAAGCATTAAAAATATATATTAAAAATAATTCATAGTTTTTATATATGATGCATCAAAAGACTATTTTTTACTATGAAAGTTGGTGATAATGTGGCTTGCGTTGCTGAATTTGGCATAATAGATAAATTTGATAAAGATAAAGATTATTCTTGTTATGAACCTGAGAAATATAATTACATTTCCATAGATGATGATATTTTGAATAGCTGGTGAAATGATTTAACTTTAATTAGAACTTATTTTCATTGTTACAGTAGACCATATTTTGCACTTTCAAGGTGGGGTGTTACACTTATTCCACCAGAATCATTGGAGGATTTTTATGAGATTGTTTCAAAAGATAAAAAATCAAAGTCATCAGCGGAATTGATTGATTTAATGATGTTGTTAAGAAAGGCAATCACTGAAAATAAGTATGTTATACATTATGGTGTATAATAATAATATTTTAACTAATTGCACAATTTTTATATACTACGCATCAAAAGTAGAAGAAGCATTTCTTCTCTTTTCACTATATACTTAATTTCAATATTTTATTAAAACATAGTTAGTAAAACAAGTTGTTTTTAAGAGGTTAGGAGATATATTTATGAATGATATTATAATAGATAAAGATTACAAGCTTAAAATAATAACTGATGAGTATATGAAATTAGTTCAAGGTCTATGTGAAAAATGTATAGACTACTATGGTTCATACTATGGAACATATACAATCATAGATGTAGCAAAAGAAATATTTGAAGATATTCCACCAAATAAAGATTATATAGATAAGTTTGTTTTTGGTATATTTAATAATAATAGAGATTTAGTTGGAATTATTGATATTGTAAGAGATTTTCCTATAAATGAAGAATGGATAATTGGACTGATGCTTATTGAACCAAATGAGAGAGAAAGAAAGTTAGGTAAAACAATACATAAGTCGTTGATTAAATGGGCTAGTAGCTTAGGGGCAAGATCTTTTAGAATAGGTGTAATAAAAGACAATTATGTAGCTATGAAATTTTGGACTGGATTAGGATATAAAAGAATTAAAGAAGTAACTATGGATTTATCAGGTAAGAAAAATATAGTATATGTTATGAGACTTGAGTTTAATTTATATTAAATAGAATGAGGTTAAAGTATGAGTTATAAACGAAATAGATTGTTGTATGGTTTTATGATAATAATTGTAATTATTTTAGGATTGTACTCAAGAAAGATAGAGAATATTATACCAGAAGTTTTGAATATATATTTAGGTGACACTCTCTGGGCATTGATGATTTTTATTACTTGTGGCTTTATTTTTAAATCTTTAGAAACAAAGAAGGTCGGATTAATAGGGATAGCATTTTGCTATCTTATTGAATTAAGCCAATTATATCGCTCAAATTGGATAGATACTATTAGGCAAACAACACTAGGAGGACTAGTATTAGGATATGGATTTTTATGGAGTGATTTACTATCATATACTATAGGAATTGGAATAGGGGTAATTATAGAACTTTTATATAAGAAAAATTGTAAAAAGTACAAAAATATTTGATTATAAATATATTTTGTACAAAGATTTTGATTTTAAAAAGTGGTAATATTAAATAGAGTTATTATTTAAAAGGGGTGAATTTAGATGAAGAATAAAAGATTAGTTGCTAATATGCTATTACTACTTACAGCAGCTATATGGGGGTTTGCATTCGTTGCACAAAGAGTAGGCTCTCAACATGTAGGAGCCTTTACTTTCAATGGAGTAAGATTTGCCCTTGGGGCAATTTCTCTTATACCATTAATTATTTTCTTTGACAAGAAAAAGAAAAATGACAGTAGTGATGATGACAATACCGAGGTACCACCTAAGAAAACAATTATTTATGGAGTATTGGTTGGTGGTGCTCTTTATATAGCAGCAACGCTGCAACAAGTTGGCCTTATCTATACTACTGCAGGAAACGCAAGTTTTATTACAAGTTTATATATGGTTTTTGTACCACTTATTGGAATACTCTTAAAACATAAAATTGGGAAGAATTCATGGATTGGAGTAGGATTTGCAGTTATTGGACTCTATCTTTTAAGTATAAATGAAAATTTCAGTATAAGTTATGGGGATTTTCTTGAAGTTATAGGAGCTGTATTCTGGGCTATACACATTTTAACAATAGATAATTTTTCAAAAAAGATAGATCCTTTGAAATTATCTTGTATTCAATTTGCAACATGTTCAATATTAAGTTTGGTAACAGCACTGATATTTGAAACTATTACAATGAGTGGTCTTTCAAAGGCTTTAATTCCAATACTGTATGGTGGTTTTTTATCAGTTGGGGTAGCATATACATTACAAGTAGTAGCCCAAAAGGATGCTAAACCATCTCATGCAGCTATAATTCTAAGTATGGAATCGGTATTTGGAGCTATAGGTGGTGCACTTTTACTTGGGGAGGTTATGAGTTCTAGGGGGTATATAGGTTGCGTTCTTATACTTGTAGGAATAATAGTATCGCAAATTAAATTTTCCCCAGAAGAATCTTCTCTAGAACAATCATAAAATAATTTTATGTAAGCGGGGGTAGAATAAATGGATGTCTATGAAATTAATGAGAAAGATAAAGAATTAATTTTCGAAGCTAAAAAAATTATTGAGAATTTATATGAAACTGATAAACATCATATAGGATGTGCTATAAGAACGAAAACAGGGAAAATAATTACAGCAGTACATGTGGAAGCATACATTGGAAGAATTACTGTATGCGCTGAAGCTATTGCACTTGGAAAAGCAATATCTCAAGGAGCGAAGGAATTTGATACTATTGTAGCTGTTAGACATCCTTATGAAGACGAGATTGATAGAGAAATTAGAGTAGTAACGCCTTGTGGTATGTGCAGAGAGCTAATAAGTGATTACTGCCCGGACATTAATGTTATAATACCTTATAAAAACAACACTGTTAAGTGTAAAATTTCAGAACTAATTCCATTAAAATATAGTAGAGAATAATAAAAAAGGGCTAACAATTGTTAGCCCTTTTAATATTCAACTGCTAAACTTGAGCAACGGACCTGCTTTTCAAGGTCGTCGGCGATATGAGCGTAGCGAATTTTATATCAATTTACCAAATTCTTTACCAAAGTCATAGCACTTTTGAAGTGTTTCTTCCGATGGAGAAAATTTCTTGCTTACAGATTCAAATGGAACCTTAAAGCCCATCATCTTAACTAAAGATTGTGCCATGGTTACACCTTCTCCACTCCAGCCAAATGAGCCAAATACTCCTGCTATTTTCCCTTGGTTGGCCATTGGATCTATTATAGATAATGCATCCCACATTGGCTTAACCATTGATCTATTTATTGTAGGAGATCCTAGTATCAGACCCTTTGACATGTTTATTACATCGTGGATTGTTTCTAAATCAGCATTTTCTATATCCACATATTCAACTTTAACACCTTCAGATTCTAATCCTTCTTTTATTTTCTCAGCCATATATACAGTGTTTTTGTATGCTGATAAATATAATAATGCTACTTGCTTTTGATTTGATTTTTCTACAACATCAGTAGACCATTCTACATATTTTACTACATTAGCCATTGGGTCCTTAGATAATATTGGGCCATGTGAAGTCAATATAGTATCAAATTTAAATTCATTTTTTTGAACTTTATTTACAGCATTTAATACGTGTTGAGCAAATGGCTTAACTATACAATTATAGTAGTGTTCTCTAGATCTTTTATAGTCATCAGTAGTAACTATTTCAGAATCAACACTAGCAAAGTGAGAACCAAATGCATCACAAGTAAATAACACACCATCATTTTCACTATAAGTAAACATAGTATCCGACCAGTGTAAGAATGGAGCAGTCATAAATGTTAAATCCCTACTACCTATGTTTAATTTTTCACCATCTTTTATAACATGGCATCTAAATGGTCTGTTTATTTGTTCGCTTAAGAATATTTTTGCAGCTTGAGTACAATAAACTTCTATATCAGGGTTTATTTCTAATAAATACTTAAGGCTACCAGCGTGATCTGGTTCAGTATGTTGTATTACAACATAATCTAATTCTTTTATATCCACTAATTTAGATAGTTTTTGTAAAAACTCTTCTTTGAAGTTAGCTTTGGCAGTGTCTATTAAAACCTTTTTTTCATCGTTTATAAAGTAAGAGTTATAAGTTGTACCAAATTCTGTTTCCATTATTATATCAAATACCTTTAAATCTTGATCTATTACACCTGTCCAGTGTATACCATTTTTAATTTCAAATGATTCTTTCATTAAGTTTACCTCCTGCTAGAAATTATGTTACTTTTATACCCATATGTATGATATTTAAAACTCTATATTAAGATTTTAACATATATTGCCATTATTTTGCCTAAAAATATATGTTAATTCATATAATTTAATGAGTAAAAATATATAAGGGGTGTTTAATATGAATAGATATAGTAATAATAGAAATATTGGAAAATATAAATATGGACATAATAAAAATGTTATGAATAAAATTTTGATACAAGTTGGAATATCGTGTATAATATTGGTTATATGTTTGGCGATAAAAGGAAATATTTTCAATTTGAATACATTTGAAGAAAATATAAAATACATAGTAAACGACAATATAGATGTTGATACTGGTATGAAAAAATACTCAAATTTACTACAAGATAAAATTACGGAGGTTTTTAAATCAAATGAAACAAAAGGTGAACTTAAGTAGGATACTTAAAAGAGTAGAAAAGCCGGCAAGATATTTAGGCAATGAAGTAAACTCAGTACATAAAGATACATCTAATGAAGATTTAATAAGATATGCACTTTGTTTCCCCGATATTTATGAAGTTGGTATGAGCCACTTGGGAACACAGATATTATACCATGTTGCAAATAAAAGAGAAGATATATTCTGTGAAAGAGTATATGCACCGTCAGTTGATATGGAAGATTTAATGAGAAAAAACAACATACCTTTATTTGCATTAGAATCAAGAGAGGCTATAACAAACTTTGATTTAATTGGGTTTACTCTACAGTATGAGTTATCTTATACAAACATACTTAATATGTTGGATTTGGCAAATATACCCACATATGCAAAGGATAGAAGTTTAGACCATCCATTTGTAATAGTTGGTGGACCTTGTGCATACAACGTTGAGCCTTTAGCTGATTTTGTAGACATAGTAGTTTTAGGTGAAGGGGAAGAAGTAAACTTAGAAATTATAGATGAACTAAAGAAGCACAAAGAAAATAAAACATCTAGAGAAGAGTTTTTATATAATTTAGCTAAAAATATACAAGGTGTATATATACCTTCATTATATAGTGTAGATTATAAGGTCGATGGAACTATAGAGAGCGTAAATCCTATAAAAGAAGATATTCCAGCAAAGGTATCTAAGAGAATAATAAAAGATGTAGAGACTCTAGATTATCCAGATAAATTAATAGTTCCTTTTATAGAGACTGTACACGATAGAATAGTTTTAGAATTGTTTAGAGGATGTACAAGGGGTTGTAGATTTTGCCAAGCGGGTATGATATATAGACCTATAAGGGAAAAAAGTGTACCAAGATTAAAGGAGCTAGTAGAAAAACTAATCAAAAATACAGGATATGATGAAATATCATTATCTTCATTAAGTACTAGTGACTATAGTAAATTAGGAGAGCTTACAGACTACTTAGTAGATGAATATACAGATAAAAATATAGGTATATCTCTACCTTCATTAAGACTTGATAACTTCTCACTTGAAATAGCTGAAAAGGTACAACAAGTTAGAAAAGCAGGACTTACATTTGCACCTGAAGCTGGAACTCAAAGACTTAGAGACGTTATAAACAAAGGTGTAACAGAAGAAGATTTAGAAAATGCAACTAGAAAAGCATTTGAAATGGGATGGAATAGTGTAAAGCTTTACTTTATGATAGGAC
Source organism: Sporacetigenium sp. TC11 (assembly GCF_058146105.1). NCBI lineage: Bacteria > Bacillati > Bacillota > Clostridia > Peptostreptococcales > Tepidibacteraceae > Sporacetigenium > Sporacetigenium sp. TC11. The sequence continues at coordinate 174,074 of NZ_JBYVNY010000003.1, forward strand.
TTCCAACAGAAAGATATGAAGATTTAGATGGTATATCTGATTTAGCTTATAAAGTTATAGATACATATAGAGATGCTAATGGTGGAAGATTTAATAGAAACTTTGGTGTAACAATAAGTACATCTACTTTTGTTCCAAAGCCATTTACTCCATTCCAGTGGCATGGACAAGATACTACAGAAGAGGTTATAGAAAAGCAAAGATATCTTGTTAAAAATCTTAGAAATAGAAATATAAAATACAACTATCACGATTCTCTTACTAGTCTAATGGAAGCAGTTGTAGCTAGGGGAGATAGAAGAATAGGAAAAGTAATATACGATGCTTGGAAAAATGGAGCTAAATTTGACGGATGGGCAGAACATTTCAAATTTGATATATGGAAAGAATCTATGGAAAGTAATAACTTAGAAATAAGTTTTTATGCAAATAGAGAAAGAGAGTATGAGGAAGTATTCCCTTGGGATCATATAGAAGTTGGAGTTAGTAAGAAGTTTTTAATGAGAGAAAATGACAAATCAAAAAGAGATGAAGTAACTGAAGATTGTAGAGCAAGATGTAATGCATGTGGTATAAATGTAGATGAAATAGGGAGGGGGATGTGCTAATGAGTATATTAAGATGTAAATTTACAAAACAAGATGACATGATATATACATCTCACTTAGATTTACAAAGACTTCTTCAAAGAGCTTTTAGAAGAGCAGATATAAGTATCTCACATTCACAAGGATTCAACCCTCATCCTAAAATATCTTATGGAAATGCATTGGCGCTTGGAACAGAAAGTCAAGGAGAGTACTTAGATTTAGAACTTGAAGAAAAAATAGATGAAAATGAGTTTTTAGAAAGAATAAACAATACTTTACCTAAAGGAATAAACTTTATAAAAGCTGAGTATATATCTAAGGACATTACATCACTTTCATCTTCTATAGAATATGGCGAATATATATTTAAAATAGAGTTAGAGAGACCTTTATCTAAGGAATATATAAAATCTAAAATAGCAGATATTAGAAGTTCTGATGAAATAATAGTATCTAAGAAAAACAAAAAAGGGAAGATTGTAGATGTTGATATAAGACCTATGATAAGATACTTAGATTTAGTAGACTTATCTGAAAGTGAACTTATTTTAACAGCAACTATAGCAACAGGATCTAAAGCTAATTTAAATACAAATATATTTATACCTATGATATTAGAAACTCTTAATATAGATATAGAACCTATTGATGTAGATATAATTAGAAGAGATTTGTATATGATGACAGATGGAGACTTAGTTTGTCCATTGTAAATATTTAAGGGGTAGTTTCTACCCCTTTATTTTAATTGAAGGAAGTGATAGTATGAAATCCATAGTTGTAGACACTCTTACATATTCTCAAAAAACAGCTATATTAGAAGATAATGTATTAACTGAACTTTTAATAGAAAACAAAGGAGAAAACAAAACTGTTTCAGATATATACAGAGGAGTAGTAAAGAAGGTAATGCCTGGAATAGAAGCTGCATTTGTAGACATAGGATTTGAAAAGTATGGATATTTGCCTTTATATAAAAATAAAGATATAAAAAGTGGACAAGATATATTAGTTCAAATAAATAAAGAAGAAGTAGGTACAAAGGGAGCAAAATTAACTACAGAAATAAGCTTTTCTGGTAGATACATTGTTTATATACCTAGTAATGATAGAATAACAATATCTAATAAAATGACTGATGAAGAAGAAAGATTTAGGCTTAAAAAAATAGTAAGAAAAATAGTAGGGGATAAAAACTACGGCATAATAATAAGAACTGAGGCTACAGGGGCTACATATGAAGAAATTAAAAATGACTTGGATATGCTAGTAGACAAGTATAATAATTTACTTAAAGAATACAAGCTAGGCATGGGGCCTAAATTATTATACAAAGAGCTTGATAAGTCTATGAAATATATAAATGATAACATTAATGACAGCTTTGATAAAATAGTTGTAAATAATAATCAAAAGTATGAAGAAATAAAAATTTTATTGAAATCTATAGATAAAGATTTGGTAAGTAAACTTAAGTTAGAAGATGGTGAAGATGTATTTGATTTATACAATGTAGAAAACCAAATCAAAAAAGCTTTAAATAAAAAAATATGGCTAAAAAGCGGCGGATATTTAGTATTAGAGAGAACTGAAGCTTTAACTGTTGTAGATGTCAACACAGGGAAATTTACAGGAAGTATTGAATTAGATGAAACTGTTTATAAAACAAATATAGAAGCTTGTAGTGAAATAGCCAGACAATTAAGACTTAGAGATATTGGCGGAATAATAATAATAGATTTTATAGATATGGAAAAAGAAGAATATAAAACAGATGTTATAGAGAGATTAAGCGCAGAACTTCAAAAAGAAAAAAGAAAAACACAAGTATTTGGAATGACAAGACTAGGTCTCGTTGAAATGGTAAGAAAAAGAGATAAAGAGCCTATAGATGATTATTACAATAATTCTATTTCATATATAGTAGACAATATAGAACAAGAACTTATAAGGTTAAACAAACACACATCTAGTAAATCTATTGAGGTAGAACTTAGTGAATATATATATAATACTATACAAAAACAAAATATATACAATTTAGAAGAGCTAGGTAAAAAATATAATATAAAATTATGTATAAAATTAAATCCTACACTTATTGACAAATCTTATAAACTTTGATATCATTTATATTTGTAATGCCGCTCAATAAAGGTTCAAAATTCCTTAGGGATACCTTGTATTGGCGAGTTTGTGACCGAGGAGGTGCAGTGAATGTACGCTATAGTTAAAACAGGTGGAAAGCAATACAAAGTTTCTGAAGGTGATGTTATATTCGTTGAAAAGTTAGAAGTTAACGAAGGTGATGTTGTTACTTTAGAAGAAGTATTAGCTTGCTCAAAAGAAGGTAACCTAGTATTAGGAAGCCCTGTAGTTGAAGGTGTTTCTGTTCAAGCAAAAGTTGTTGAACAAGGCAGAGGAAAGAAAATAATAGTTTTCAAGTACAAGCCTAAGAAAGACTACAGAAAGAAGCAAGGACATCGTCAAGCATACACTAAGTTAGTTATTGAAAAAATAAACGCTTAGTTATAGGATACGAATATGATAAAAGTTAAGTATTACTATACGGATAACTTTTTATTAAAGGGATTTGATTTAAAGGGACATGCTGATTTTGCTGAAATAGGCTATGATATAGTATGTTCGGCTGTTACATCTAATGCAATAGCTGTTATAAACTCTTTAGACAAATTGCAAAAGGTTAAGTTTGAAAATGTAATAGGACAAGAAGGCCATATATCATGTATGGTAGGTGATGAATATATAAATGATTCACAACTTTTACTTCAACATTTTCAGTTAGCTATTGATGGAATTAAAAGGGAATACCCAAAAAATATAAAAATCTTAAAAAAGTAGGAGGTGACTCCAGAATGTTAAAGATGAACTTGCAATTATTAGCATCTAAAAAAGGGGTAGGATCTTCTAAGAACGGTAGAGATTCTGTTGCTAAAAGATTAGGTGTTAAGAGATACGATGGTCAAGTCGTAACTGCTGGAAGCATAATAGTAAGACAAAGAGGAACTAAAATACATCCAGGAACAAATGTTGGTATAGGTGGAGATGACACTTTATTCGCATTAGTTGATGGTACAGTTAAGTTCGAAAGAAAAGATAAGAAAAGAAAGAAAGTTAGCATATATCCAGTAGCAGTTGCTGAATAATATGAAAAAAGGAGTGTGTAAACACTCCTTTTTAAGTACAAGGAAATTATATTTGTTCGGGATTTTGAATTAGAAAGATTATTTTGGAAAAAATAAATTTAAATAGATTTATTTTAAGTAGGTGATGGATATGTTTATAGATAAGGCGAAAATATTTGTTAAAGCTGGTAACGGTGGTAATGGAGCTGTAGCTTTTAGAAAAGAGATATACGTTCCAGCTGGAGGACCGGCTGGTGGAGATGGCGGAAATGGTGGAAGTGTTATATTCGAAGTTGATGAAGGGTTAAGAACTTTAATGGACTTTAAATATAAAACTAAATATTCAGCTCAGCCAGGAGAAAACGGAAAAGGAAAGAAAATGCACGGAAAGTATGCAGAAGATCTAGTTTTAAGAGTTCCACCGGGAACTATAATAAGAGATGAGGCTACTAACTTAGTTATAGCCGACCTAAAAGAAGCTGGAGATAGAGCTGTAGTTGTAAAAGGTGGTAGAGGTGGAAAAGGTAATTGTCATTTTACAACTTCGGTAAGACAAGCACCTAACTTTGCACTACCTGGAACTGAAGGAGAAGAAAAATCAGTTATACTTGAACTTAAGATGATAGCTGATGTTGGACTTTTAGGATTCCCTAATGTAGGTAAATCAACTTTCTTATCTGTAGTAACTAAGGCTAAACCAAAGATTGCAAATTACCATTTTACAACTTTAACTCCAAACTTAGGAGTTGTTGAAACTAAATATGGAGATAGTTTTGTTCTTGCTGATATACCTGGACTTATTGAAGGAGCTGCTGAGGGAATAGGCTTAGGTCATGACTTCTTAAGGCACGTTGAAAGAACAAAGGTACTAATCCATATAGTAGATGTATCTGGAGTAGAAGGAAGAGACCCTATAGAAGATTTTGATAAGATAAACAATGAACTTAATTTATATAACGAAAAGTTAGCGTCTAGACCACAAATAGCAGTTGCAAACAAAATGGATTTACCAGATGCACAGGAAAACTTTGAGATATTCAAAGAAGAGCTAGAATCTAGAGGACATAAGGTATTTGCTATGTCTGCTGCTACTCGTCAAGGGATAGATGATGTTATAACATATGTTTCTCAGCTTCTAAAAGAAGTTGAAGACGTAGAGTTAGTATCTGAAGAAGAAATGTATAGAGAAGAATTAGCTCCAGAAACTAATGAAGATCAAATAAGTATAGAAGTTGATGAAGATGGAGTATACGTTGTTACAGGTAAAGCTCTTAAGAGAATATTATATTCTGTTAACTTTGACGATATGGAATCTCTTCAATACTTCCAAAAAGTTATGGAATCTAGAGGAATATTTGATAGATTAAGAGAAATGGGAATAGACGACGGAGATTCTGTTAGAATATACGACTTAGAATTTGAATTCTACGATTAAAAAGAGGTGGCAAAATGTTAAAAGGAAAGAAAAGATCATATTTAAAATCTATAGCTAATGGACTTAAACCTATAACTCAAATAGGTAAAGAGGGAATCAGCGAGGCATTTTTAGAACAATTAGATAATGCATTAACATCTAGAGAAATAGTAAAAGTTACTATATTAGATAATGCAGGTCTTGATGCTAAAGAAACAGCAAATTATATATGTGAAAAATTAAGAGCAGAATTTGTTCAAGCCATAGGTTCTAAATTTACTATATATAGAAAAAATCACGACAACCCACAAATAATTTTTCCAAGATAATAAAAGCTGGTATATACCAGCTTTTTTAAATTTCCAACCTTTTGTTTGAGCAACGGGCCTGCTTTCCAAGGTAGTTGGCGATATGAGCAAAGTGAATTTTAATATTCATATTCTTCATAATTTAATAACTTACTAAGTACTCTCTTTACTGTATCGTATTCAAACCCTTTGGAAGTTAGATGTTGTGCAATTTTTCTATATATTTTAGTCCTTTCTTCATTTTTAACTCTTTCATATCTTTTTTTAGCTAAATACATGGCATTTTCAAATTCTATATTTTCATCAACCTTAGATACAGCATCATTTATAGTATTTTTATCAATACCTTTAGTATATAGATTTTGTTTTATTCTGTTTTTTCCATATTTATTTAATTTCACATTTGTATTTGTTATTTTAGAGGCTAAAGTTTCATCGTTTATAAAATTGTATTTCTTTAAGAAATCAATAACATTATCTACAACATCTTCATCGAAATTATTTAATAACTTGATCTTTAAATTTTTTTCGGATTGATCACATTTAGAAAGTATGGTCAAAGCTTTATTTTTAGCTTTTATATACATTTCTTGGTTTAAAAATTCCTTTAATTTTTCTTCATCTATTTCTTGGCCTTTTTTAATTCCTAGAGTATATACTATTTCTTTGTAAACACCCATAAAAAATTTATCATCTAAATATATATTAACTCTATCTTCATTTTTTTGTTGTACTTCTATTTTTGTTATTATGGACATAATATCCTCCTTAGTCAAAAGTATATATAATAAGATTATACCTAAATAAACTATTCTATATAATAACATTTAAAGTATATGTAAATCAAATACAGGACTAATATTTATTTTATGTATAATAATAAACTTAGAATTATATTTTATTCTGTTATAGTATGGTAATAAATGTTAAAATAGAAGAGATACTATAAACAAAGGAGAATGTTTATGAATATAGATTTATTGGTAAAGGAATCTATAAAGGCAAACCTAGCTAAAAACAAAAAAAGAAGTAATTTCAAAAAAATTGGGATAATGGGTGGTACATTTGATCCTATACATTATGCTCATTTGGCTACAGCTGAATTTATAAGAATAAAATATCAATTAGATAAAATACTATTTATACCATCTGGAAATCCACCACATAAAACTAATAGAACTATTATAGATAAATATCATAGATATAATATGGTTCTTTTGTCTACAATGACTAATGAAAAATTTGAAGTGTCTTCAATAGAAATAGATAAAGATGAAAAAACTTATACAGTAGATACATTAAGACAACTAAATATTATATATCCAGATTCAAAACTTTACTTTATAACAGGTGCAGATGCTATATGTGATATAGAGTCTTGGAGAGATGTAGAAGAAAACTTCAAACTGGCTACATTTATTGCAGCTACTAGACCTGGAATAAGCTTGCTAAAGGCTCAAGATAAAATAGAGAAATTAAGAGAAAAATATAATGCAAATATACTTACTATATATGTTCCATCTCTTGATATATCATCTACTTATATAAGAGAACAAATAAAAGAAAATAATTCAGTTAGGTATTTAATACCAGAAAATGTGGAAAAATATATACATGAAAAGCTATTGTACAAATAGGGGAGATTTAAATGGAAATAAATAAAATTAAAGAAAAATTAAAGACAATGTTGCCAGAAAAAAGATTAATTCACTCTTTAAATGTAGTTAAGGAATCTATGAAATTGTCCAAGATATATGAAATAGATGAAGAAAAATGTATTATAGCAGCACTACTTCATGATTGTGCTAAGTATTTTACTAAAGAACAAGTATATTATTATGTAAGTGAGTACAATATAGATTTAGATGATATGGAAGAAGATGACATATCTTTATCTCATAGTATTATAGGTTCTTATATAGCAAAATATAAATTCGATATAGTTGATGAAGAAATTTTAAATGCAATAAGATATCATACAACAGGTAGAGAAAATATGTCTTTACTTGAAAAAATAATATATATAGCTGATTTAACAGAAGAGGGAAGAAAATATCCAGGATTAGATAAACTTAGAGAAAAAGCTTACAACAAGGAGCTAGATGAAGCTTTACTTATATCTTTTAACAATACTATTAAATATGTTATAGATATTGAGAAATTGATACATCCTAGAACTATAAAAGCAAGAAACTATATACTGAAAAACAAATAAAACTTAATATAATACTATAATATGGCATTTTGTGGTATAATATCAAACAGTGTCTTTATTAAACAACAGGAGGTAAATGAATGATAAACAATGAAAATATATCTGTAGAACAAATGTTAAAAATAGCATATGATGCAATAGATGACAAAAAAGGTGAAGATATAACTGTATTAAATATAGGTGCAATATCAACTTTATGCGATTATTTCGTTATAGCAAGTGCATCTTCTCAAAGACAAGTAAAAGCTATAGCAGACAATGTACAAGATGAATTAACAAAATTAGGAATAGAGCCTAGAGGAAAAGAAGGCATGACTGCTCAAGACTGGATATTGTTAGATTATGGAGATATAATGGTTCATGTATTCTACAACGAAGAAAGAGCTTTTTATAACTTAGAAAGATTATGGAGAGATGCACCACAGATAGATGTTGACAACTTAAAATAAAAGTGGTATTATATGAAATTATATTAAGAAAATTCCAAATTTATCAAATAGTCTAGAGTAGTAAAAGAAATATATTTTTACAGAGAGCTAGTGGTGGTGAAAACTAGCAAAATATATCTTTGAACTTGCTAGAAATATCTATTTGGCCTTGGTAGGCTTAAATACTAACTAAGAGGGCTATAATTATAGCCAATTAGGGTGGTACCGCGAGAATGAACCCTCGTCCCTAACCATAGGGATGGAGGGTTTTTTGTTGTTTAAATTTATATATAGGGAGGGTAAAAAATGTCAGTTTACAATTTTAAAAACATAGAACAAAAATGGCAACAAAAATGGGAAGACAAAGACCAATACAGAACAGTAGAAAGCGAAAAGCCGAAATATTATACTTTGGAAATGTTTCCTTATCCATCAGGTAAAATACATATGGGTCACGTTAGAAACTACTCTATAGGAGATGTTGTAGCTAGATTTAAAAAAATGGAAGGATATAATGTACTTCATCCAATGGGATGGGATTCATTTGGTCTTCCAGCAGAAAATGCAGCTATAAAACATGGAATACATCCAAATAAATGGACAAATGAAAACATAGATGATATGAAAGACCAATTAAGGTTATTAGGTCTTAGTTATGATTGGGATAGAGAGGTAGCAACTTCACTTCCTGATTATTACAAATGGACTCAAGAGATATTTTTAAGATTCTATGAAAACGGACTTGCATATAAAAAGAAATCATATGTTAACTGGTGTCCATCTTGTCAAACAGTTTTGGCTAATGAACAAGTTGTAGGTGGATCATGTGAAAGATGTGACTCTGTAGTTAATAAAAAGGATTTAGAACAATGGTACTTAAAGATAACAGATTATGCTGAAAGACTTTTAAATGATTTAGATGGGTTAGATGGATGGCCTGAAAAAGTTAAAACTATGCAAAAGAACTGGATAGGAAAAAGTACAGGTGCAGAAATTGACTTTGATGTAGAAGGATATAATAAAAAAATAAAGGTATTCACAACTAGACCAGATACTGTATACGGTGTAACTTATATGGTATTGGCTCCAGACCATGAATACGTTAAAGAGTTTGTTGTTGGAACACAGTATGAAAAAGAAGTAGATGAATTTGTTCAAAAAACAAATAAAATGACTGAAATAGAGAGAACTTCTACTGATACAGAAAAAGAAGGGATATTCATAGGAAAATATGCTATAAATCCAGTTAATGGAAATAAAGTTCCAGTTTGGATAGCTAACTATGTATTATCTGATTATGGCACAGGTGCTGTTATGGCAGTTCCAGCCCATGATGAAAGAGATAATGAATTTGCACAAAAATATAACTTAGAAATAATAGAAGTTATAGATGAAAATAATAAGATGATAAATTCAGAAGAATTCAATGAAATGGATAATGCTAAAGCATTTGAAAAAATAGTTGAAAAAATAGCATCAGAAAATAGAGGTCAGAAAACTGTTAATTATAGATTAAGAGACTGGTTAATATCAAGACAGAGATACTGGGGATGTCCAATACCAGTAGTATATTGTGATGATTGCGGAACTGTACCAGTAGATAGAAGTGATTTACCAGTTCTTTTACCAACAGATGTTGAATTTACAGGTACTGGAAAATCGCCACTTACAACATCTAAGGCCTTTATGAATGCTACTTGTCCTAAGTGTGGTAAAGAAGCTACAAGAGAAACTGATACTATGGATACATTTATAGATTCTTCTTGGTATTTCTTAAGATTTATAGACCCACACAATACTGAAGAACCTTTTTCTAAAGATTTAGTACAAAAGTGGATGGCTGTTGATCAATATATAGGTGGGGTAGAACATGCTATACTTCATTTATTATATTCAAGATTCTTCGTTAAAGTATTCAAAGATTTAGGTATGGTTGATTTTGACGAACCATTTAAAAACCTATTAACTCAAGGTATGGTATTAAAAGATGGAATTAAAATGAGTAAGTCAAAAGGAAATATAGTAGCCCCTCTTGAGATAATAGAAAAATATGGAGCAGATACTGCTAGATTATTCGTTTTATTTGCAGCACCTCCTGAAAGAGATTTAGATTGGTCAGAACAAGGTGTTGAAGGATGTTTTAGATTCTTAAACAGAGTATATAGATTGGTTGATGAATTAAAGGATGTAGCTAATACTAATGTAGATTTAGGTAAATTATCTAAAGAAGATAAAGAATTAAGATACGTAATAAATGCTACATTAAAGAAGGTTACAGAAGATTTAAACAGAAAATTTGGATTCAACACTGCTATATCTGCCTTAATGGAATTAGTAAATGAAATGTATAAATATAAAGAACTTGAAAATAGAAATGAAGCTATAATGAAAAATGGTATAGAAACTATAATAACTATACTTGCACCATTTACTCCACATATAGGAGAAGAATTATGGAAGATGGTAGGAAATGAAGGCAGTGTATTTGATATTCAGTGGCCAAAATATGATGAAAAGGCACTTGTAAAAGATGAAGTAGAAGTAGTAGTTCAAATAAATGGTAAGTTAAGAGGGAAATTAAATCTTCCTTCAGATATATCTAAAGAAGAGATGGAAAAGATAGCTATGGAAGATGAAAAAATAAAATCCTTAGTTGAAGGTAAGACAATAATTAAAGTAGTTGGAGTTCCTAAAAAATTAGTAAATATAGTAGTTAAATAAAGTATAAAATATTAATTAATGTTAAAAGATAAAGGTGTACTAAATGCATCTTTATCTTTTTTTATGTTGAAAAATATATATTAAAATGAAATTGTAAATTTTTTGATAAATTTTAATATTATAAAAAACCGTTTTCTGTTGCAATTTGTCAAAAAAGGTTGTAAGATGATATTGGGATAAAAAAATAACAAAATTTAAAATTTAATTTATATATTAGGGAGTGAAAATAATGTCTATAGTTACATTACAAGATGTACAAACAGCTAGAGAAACTATAAAACATATCGTTAAGAAAACTGATTTATTAGAAAGTACTAAATTAAGTGAAGAAACAGGAAATAATGTATACTTAAAACTTGAAAACTTACAAAAAACAGGTTCTTTTAAAATAAGAGGGGCTTGTAATAAAATAGCTAATTTAACTGATGAAGAAAAGGCAAACGGTGTTATAGCTTCAAGTGCTGGTAACCATGCACAAGGGGTTGCACTAGGAGCTCGTATGAGTGGAATAAAGTCAACAATAGTAATGCCTGCTACTGCACCACTTGCAAAAGTAACTGCTACTAAAGGATATGGAGCAGAAGTTATATTAAACGGTTTAGTATATGATGATGCTTATGCAAAAGCAGTTGAAGTACAAAAAGAAACAGGAGCAACTTTCTTACATCCTTTTAATGATAAATATGTTATAGCTGGTCAAGGAACAATAGCTTTAGAAATATTTGAAGACTTAGAAAACGTTGACACTATATTATGTCCAATAGGTGGAGGCGGTATAATAGCTGGTATAGCTGTTGCTGCTAAGGCTATTAAACCAAGTATAAAAATAGTTGGTGTTCAAACTGCTAACATCCCATCAATGAAAGAATCTTTAGCAAATGGAGAAGTTACAACAGCTTTCAATGCTACAACAATAGCTGATGGAATAGCTGTTAAAACTCCTGGAGATTTAACTTTTGAAATAATAAAAGAATTAGTTGATGAGGTTATAACAGTAGAAGAGGAAGAAATATCTCATGCTATGTTATTCTTATTAGAAAAACAAAAAATAGTTGCTGAAGGATCAGGAGCTGTATCTGTAGCTGCATTAATAAATGGTAAATATGAAGCTAAAGGCGAAAACATTGTATGTATAGTATCTGGTGGTAATGTGGACGTTAACATGACTTATAGAGTTATAGATACTGCTTTAGCTAAAGAAGGAAGAAGATATACATTTGAAACAGTTGTAGAAGATAGACCAGGTGGATTAGCAGAATTAACAAAGGTTATCGAAACAACTAAAGCAAATATATTAGCTGCAAACTTAACAAGATTGTCATCTGGAACAAAATTAGGAACTCAAAAGGTTGAAATAGTTCTTGAAACAATTGATAGAAATCATATAGCTGAAGTTAGAGATGCTGTAATGAAAGCTGGATTTAATATATTTGAAATATAATATAAAATATTTGAGGAAATTATAGGGTTATTTGCCTATAATTTCCTATTTATCTATAAAATATGTATACAAAATTTTTAAAAATATAGTATAATAGTTGTAATCAAATGAAAAAATAATATATGTACGAATTGTATTAAGGAGGAAATAAAATGAACAAGCAAATAATACACACAGAAAAAGCTCCAGCAGCAATAGGTCCTTACTCTCAAGCTATAAAAGCTGGAAACTTATTATTTATATCTGGACAAGTTCCATTTAATCCAGAAACTATGGAAATAGTTGAAGGTGGAGTTGAAGAACAAACTACTAGAGTATTAGAAAACTTAAAAGCTATATTAGCAGAAGCTGGTGCTAGTTTTGATAACGTTGTTAAAACTACAGTTTTCATAAAAGACATGAACGAGTTCGGAATGATAAACGAAATATATGCTAAATACTTTGGAGAAAACAAGCCAGCTAGAGCTTGTGTAGAAGTAGCTAGATTACCAAGAGACGTTAAGGTTGAAATAGAAGCTATAGCTGTTGTATAATAATAATATAAATTTCTTAGTGGCCGGGGATTATACTTGGTCACTTTCATTTTGTCGCATTCTGGCAAAATTTGTCAAATAAAATAGAGAAGAGGTATAAACATATGGCTAAAGATTATAGTGTATTCGACATAGTAGGTCCAAATATGATAGGTCCATCAAGTTCACATACAGCAGGGGCAGCTAGATTAGGAAAAGTTACAGCTGAGATAGCAGCAAAACCTGTAAAAAAAGTAAAATTCTTATTACATGGCTCTTTTGCTGAAACATATAGAGGTCACGGTACAGATAAAGCATTAGTTGGAGGAATATTAGGATTTGCTCCTGATGATGCACAAATAAGAAATTCCTTTGATATAGCAGTAGAAAGAGGAGTTAAGTTTGAATTTTTAAAAGTTGATTTAGGAGTAGACGAGCATCCTAATGCAGTTAAAATATTAGTAGAATTAGAAGATGGCTCAAATATGGAAATAAAAGGTGCATCAATAGGTGGAGGGAATATAAAACTAACAGAAGTTGAAGGTTTTCCACTAGAGTTTAATGGATCAAAACCAACACTTGTAATATCTGTTAAAGATATAGCAGCTGGTGAAGCATTTATAACTCATATATTAGGCAAACATCATAAAACAGATATAGTATCTATGTCTGCTAATACAGGATCTAATGGAAAAGGGATGTTTGTAAAAATAGAAACTGATGAAAAAGTAGGAAAAGAAATATTAGATGAATTGTCAGCTAATAAAGATATGATAGAAAAAATTATGGTTTTAGATAAATTCTAATATATCCTATATAAGGAAGGTGGACGTTATGAAATTTAACTTTACAAGTGGAGCAGATTTATTAAGAATATGTAAAGAAAATAATATGGCTATACATGAAGTTTGTTTAGAAAGAGAGTCTGAGCTTTCTGGTCTTTCTAAGGAAGATGTAAGAGAAAAAATGAGAGTTAGCTTAAACATAATGAAAGATGCTACGGAAAAAGCTATAAGAGAAGATATAAAATCTATGGGTGGACTTATAGGTGGAGAAGCTAAAAAAATAACTAATAGAAGATTGAGCGGGAAAACAGTTGTAGGAAGTTTAATGAGTAAAGCAATAGCTGCTGCAATGGGAACTATGGAAGTTAATGCTTCTATGGGTCTAATAGTTGCTGCTCCAACTGCTGGTTCCTGTGGGATATTACCAGGTGCGGTAGTTACAATAGGAAAAGAATATGAATTATCAGATGAAGAAATGTTGAATGCATTATTTGCAGCATCTGCTATAGGTGTAATAATAACTAGAAATGCTACTGTTGCAGGTGCTGAAGGTGGATGTCAGGCAGAAACTGGTGCTGCTGCGGGAATGGCTGCTGCTGGTGTAGTTGAAATGATGGGTGGAACTCCTGAAGAGGCTCTTCATGCTGCATCTCACTGCTTACAAAATGTTTTAGGATTAGTTTGTGATCCAATAGCAGGTCTTGTTGAAGCTCCATGCCAAGGAAGAAATGCTATAGGTGTTGCAAATGCATTATTATCTGCTGAAATATCTTTAGCAGGTGTACCTAACATAATACCATTTGATGAAAACGTAGAAGCAATGTACAAAGTTGGAAAATCATTACCTATGGAGTTAAGAGAAACTGCATTAGGTGGTTGTGCTGCTACTTGTACTGGATGTAGTATAACAAAGAGAATATTTGGATAATAAAAAACTGGCCTAGAAGCCAGTTTTTTTATTTTGAGCAAGGTCCCATATTTTCAAGGTCGTTGGCGACATGAGCAAAGCGAATTTTATATATTATCTTCTTTTTTTACTAAACATACTTTTACGTCTTCTACTATTTCTCTTTTTAATTAAAGACATACCTGCAAAAACTACTATAAGGGCTATAAATATAACACCTAAGAATGTAATTAATGTTTTAAAATTTATTATGCTTTTAATATCACCAGAAATATTTGAAAATATATAATTTACATCATTTTTTGCAACTAAATCTACTTTAGATACTAGTTTGTCGTCTTTATAAACTTCTAGTATACCTACTTTTTGTCCTTTTTTAATTGGTAGTTTAATTTTATCTAACTTAGCTTTAGTAGTGTATCCTGTAGCTTCTCCACCTTTTTGTACAATGGTTTTATAAGGATTAGCTGTAACATATTCTAAGTTCTTTTCTTTTGAATACCATATTTTTTTAGAACCTATAAGTTTATTTTCATCTACTATTGTTTTAGATTCGTAATTTTCATAACCATAATCTATTAATGTTCTAGAATCTACATAAACATCATCGCCTACAGAGTTAAATACAGTAGTTATAAGTCTAAGGTCGTCTTTGTATGCACTAGTTAATAAACATTTTCCTGCTGCATTTGTAAATCCAGTTTTTAGACCTTCTACTATGTCATACTTTATATCTACATACTTACCTTTGTATTGTATTTGACGACCACCACTTATGAATTTATTAGTACTTACAAAAGTTCTAGCATAAGGATTCAGATTAGTTGGTTCAAAGTGAACAACTCTATTATCAACTATATCCCTAAACGTGTCATTAGTCATAGCTGCTCTTGACATTAATGCCATATCATAGGCAGTAGTATAGTGATTTGTATCTGGCAAACCATGTGGATTATTAAAGTGTGTTCCTTTAGCTCCTATGTTTTTTGCTTCTTCGTTCATTAATTTGGCAAACTCTTCTACAGATCCGCTCACATAATTTGCTAATACTACAGCTGCATCATTAGATGAATGTACCAAAAGACCTTCTAGTAATTGTCTTACAGTATAAGTTTCCCCTGTTTTTATATACATTGCAGAGCCGTCTATGTATCCAAGGTCGTAGTCTATTGTAACCTTAGAATTTAGATCATCAACATTTTTTAGAACAAGGTAACCTGTCCAACCTTTTGTTGTAGATGCTGGATACATTTTTTCATAGGCATTTTTCTCATATAAAATTTCACCACTTTCATAATCCATAAGAACTGCATATTTTCCTTTTATTTCAGGCCCAGCAGCATAAGCTATATTAGGGTTTATGAATAATGATGTAAATATAAGAATTGATGTTATTAATAAAGATATATTTTTCCTCATATTAAAAACCTCCGATTTTTTGAAATTCATATTTTAGTATATCACAATTGAGTCAATAATGAAAATAAAGGAGGGATAATTAATGGATAAAAAGTTTAAAAGCATAATTATATTTACTATATTATCAGTACTTACAATATGTGGAATAATATATAATTCTAGTTTGGACTTAGGTAAAGATGTTTATGTAG
Source organism: Sporacetigenium sp. TC11 (assembly GCF_058146105.1). Classification (NCBI taxonomy): domain Bacteria; kingdom Bacillati; phylum Bacillota; class Clostridia; order Peptostreptococcales; family Tepidibacteraceae; genus Sporacetigenium; species Sporacetigenium sp. TC11. The sequence continues at coordinate 190,151 of NZ_JBYVNY010000003.1, forward strand.
TCAGTCCTAAGGAAAGTGAAAAAGATGAAAATAGAATTGCAGAAAATAATAGCAATGATAATATTGATATGAAAAGTAATGAAAATAAAGATATAAAGGTATATATAAGTGGAGAAGTAAAATCTCCTGGTGTAATAAGTATAAGCAATAACGACAGACTTATAGACGCTGTAGATAAATTAGGAGGATTAACATCTAATGCTGATTTAAATAGAGTAAATCTAGCATTAAAAATAGAAGATGGAAACCACTACATAATACCTAAAATAGGAGAAGAAATTAATGTAGGCGATACAAATACTAATCAAAATATGAATAACAACAATAATAGCTCTTTAGAAGTTACTAATAACACATCAAATAGCAAAGTAAATATAAACACTGCAAGTGAAGCTGAATTAGATTCTCTTCCCGGTGTAGGTGAGGTTACAGCCAAAAAGATAATAGATTATAGAAATGAAAATGGAAAATTCTCAAGTATAGAAGATATAAAAAACGTAAAGGGTATTGGAGATAATAAATTTGAGGATATAAAAGATAGTATAACGACTCAATAAATATGGTTTAACTTAAAAATAATATGGTATTATTATTATGTAATAACATAAAAAGGAGGCATCATATGGAAAATATAAAAAAATTAACAGATATGACTATGGCAGGTGGTTGAGCTGCTAAAATAGGGCCAGAGGTTCTGGCATCTGTATTATCTAAACTGCCTAAAACAACATCAGACAAATTACTTGTTGGACTTGAAACTTCTGATGATGCAGCAGTATATAAATTAAACGACGATACTGCATTGATACAAACACTTGATTTTTTTACTCCAATGGTAGATGACCCTTATATATTTGGACAAATATCAGCTGCAAATTCATTATCAGATGTATATGCAATGGGTGGAGTACCCCTAGTTGCTATGAATATAGTTTGTTTTCCATCTTGCCATGATATGAATGTACTAGGAGAAATACTAAAAGGTGGTTATGACAAAGTTGCAGAGAGTGGTGCACTATTAGTTGGAGGACATACTGTAGACGATAAAGAGCCAAAGTACGGGTTATCGGTATCGGGTATAGTACATCCTAATAAAGTACTATCAAATGCAACAGCTAAAGTAGGAGATAAAATTGTAATAACTAAGCCAGTAGGGGTAGGAATATTAAATACTGCTATGAAAGCAAATATGGTAGATAAAAACACTTCTGACAAAGTTATAGAGATTATGGTTCACTTAAATAAATATGCAGCTATGTCATTTAATAATATAGATGTTAATTCTGTTACAGACATAACTGGATTTGGTCTTTTAGGACATGTACTTGAAATGGCTAAAGCATCTAATGTGTCTATAGAGTTAAATTCTAAGGATATACCTATAATAGATGGAGCTATAGATTTTGCAAAAATGGGTATAATACCAGCTGGTATGTATAAAAATAGAAATTATATATCAAAGGATGTAAATTCTGAAGGTATAGATGAAGCACTTGAAGACGTATTATATGACCCACAAACATCTGGAGGACTTCTTGTGTCAGTTCCAAGTGAATATGCAGATGCATTAGTAAAAGATATGATTAAAAATGGATCTATAGAAGCTAAAATAATTGGTGAAGTAAAAAATAAGGAAGATAAGTATATAAAGGTAAAATAACTATGAATCCTATTTATAGGATTCTTTTTATATGAAAGTAAAATATGATATAATCAAATTGTTATTAATTTATTTAACTAAAGGAGAGATATAATTGAACAAAAGAAATTTATTTTCTCAACTTCCATCAGTAGATGAGGTATTAAATGACAAAAGAATAAAAGCTGCATTAGAAGATCATCCTAGAATACTTGTTACTGATAGTACAAGAGATGAAATAGATAATAATAGAAAACAAATAGTAAATTTAAAAGAAGATATAGAAGACTTTAAAATAGATTATGATTTTATAATAAATAACATATTAGATAAAATAAAATTAAATTATGCATTATCTTTAAAGAAAGTTATAAATGGAACTGGAATAGTTATACATACAAACCTAGGAAGATCATTATTAAGCGAAAGTATAAAAGAAGATATATGGACTGCTGCTTCTAGATATTCTAACTTAGAGTATGATTTAGAAAATGGAGAAAGAGGATCTAGGTATTCTCACCTAAAAAATATAATAAAAAAGCTAACAAAGGCTGAAGATGTATTAGTTGTAAATAATAATGCAGCAGCAGTATTATTAGTTTTAAGTACTATGGCTAAAGATAGCGAAGTTATAGTTTCACGTGGAGAACTAGTTGAAGTAGGTGGTTCCTTTAGAATACCTAGTATAATGGAATTAAGTGGTGCAAAACTAGTAGATGTTGGAGCTACTAATAAAACCCATTTATACGATTATGAAGATGCCATAACTGAAGATACTAAAGCCCTTATGAAAGTTCATACGAGTAACTATAGAATATTAGGGTTTACAGATAGTGTTTCTGTTGAGGAATTATCAGCTTTAGGTAAAAAACATAATATACCAGTAATTGAAGATTTAGGAAGCGGAGTTTTTATAGACTTGTCTAAATACGGACTAAGTTATGAACCTACAGTTTTAGATTCCCTAAACCAAGGTGCTGATGTAGTTACATTTAGTGGAGACAAAATCCTTGGAGGGCCTCAAGCGGGTATAATAGTAGGGAAAAAAGAATATATAGAAAAAATGAAAAAAAATCAGTTAACAAGAGCCTTAAGGGTAGATAAAATTACAATAGCTGCACTAGAGGCTACACTTAGAATGTATTTAGATGAAAGTAGAGCTATAAAAGAAATTCCATCACTTAGAATGTTAACTTACAAAATTGAAGAATTAGAAACTAAAGCAAATAAATTATATAATATGATAGTTGATTTTAATTTAGATATAAATATAAATATTGAAGATGGCTTATCTCAAGTTGGAGGGGGTTCAATGCCACTTGAAACTATAAAAACTAAAGTCATATCTATAACTCCTAAAAATATAAATGTATCTACTTTAGAGAAAAAATTAAGGCTTAGTGATAGCCATATAATAGCTAGAGTATATGATAACAAATATGTTTTAGATGTTAGAACTATATTTGAAGATGAATTTGAAGATATAGCAAAGGAATTAAGAAAAGCTTTGTAATAGGAGGAATTTATGAAAAATATAATAATAGGAACGGCTGGACATATAGATCATGGCAAAACAACCCTTGTAAAAGCGTTAACAGGAAGAGAAACAGATACATTAGAAGAAGAAAAAAGAAGGGGTATATCAATAAATCTAGGATTTACATATTTTGATTTGCCAAGTGGAAAAAGAGCTGGAATTGTTGATGTTCCAGGACATGAAAAGTTTATAAAAAATATGCTTGCTGGAGCATCTGGAATAGATATAGTTTTATTAGTTATAGCCGCAGATGAAGGGGTTATGCCTCAAACAGTTGAACATATGGATATACTTAGCTTCTTAAATATAAAAAATGGAATAATTGTTTTGACAAAGTCAGATTTAGTAGATGATGATTTCAAAGAACTTGTAAAAGAAGATATAAAAGAAAGAGTAAAGTCTACATTTTTAGAAAATGCAAAGATAATAGAAGTTGATTCAGTAAGTAAAAATGGCATAGATACTTTAATAAATGAAGTAGAAAAATTAAGTGAATCAATAGAAGGAAAAAATGAAAGTGCACCAGCTAGACTTAATATAGATAGGATATTTTCAGTTAAAGGATTTGGAACAGTTATAACGGGGACTTTAATAGAAGGAAAAATAGATATTGATGATGATTTAGTTATATATCCTAAAAATATTAAAACAAAAATAAGAAGTATACAAGTTCACGGGAAAAGTGTAAAAACGGCTTTCGCTGGACAAAGAACAGCTATAAATATATCTAATGTAAAGGTAGAAGAAATTGATAGAGGAGATATATTAGCAGCTCAAAATTCTATGCAAGAATCTATGATGCTTGATGTTAAGCTTACTCTAGTAAAACACTCAAAAAGAAAATTAGAACATTGGGATAGATTAAGGGTTTATCATGGAACGAGGGAAATATTGTGTAGGGCAGTTCCCTTAGATAAGGAAGCTCTAGATCCAGGAGAAACTGGATATGTACAGCTAAGGCTAGAAGAAGGTATAGTTGCAAAAAAAGGGGATATGTTTGTAGTTAGATATTATTCACCACTTGAAACTATAGGTGGAGGATTAATATTAGATCCTAATCCAAGAAAGCATAAAAGATTTGATGAAAACACAATAAGTTCTCTTCAAATGAAGGAAAAAGGAGAACTAAGTGAAATAATAGAAGAGTATGTACAAAAAAATTCTAGAAACTATCCAAACCTAAAAGATATAATGACATATACTGGTGAAAATGAACAAGATATTAAAACATCACTACAAAAGTTATGTAATACTCAAACACTTATACTTATAAGCAATATGTACATGCACAAGACCCATTATGAAAATTTAAAGAAAAATACAGTTAATTTACTTCAAGACTATCACGATAAATATCCTTTAAGAAAAGGTATTTTAAAAGAAGAAGTAAGATCTAAAATAGAAAATAAATTTAAATCTAAAGATTTTGATATTCTTTTAGGAATGTTTGAAAGTGATAATATAATAAAATTAAAAGAAAATATAGTCTCAATATATAATTTTGAAATGGTTTTTACAGATCTTCAACAAAAAATAAAAAAAGAATTAGAATCAAAACTTATACAATCGGGATTTACCCCTCCATCGGTACTTGATATAACTAAAGGTGATATCAAATACAAAGATGTATTAGATGTTTTAATAGGAGATAGTGTAATTAAATTAGATGAGGATACTGTCATATCAAAACAGTACTACGACAAAGCTAAAGACATGGTCATAAATTACATAAAAGAAAATGGAGAAATGACTTTAGCAGAGTTTAGGGATATATCAGGATCAAGTAGAAAATATTCTATGATCATATTAGAAGATTTTGATAAAAATAAAATAACTAAAAGAGTTGAAAATAAAAGAGTTCTTTATTAGAACTCTTTTTTATTTGAAAAACTTAAAATATGTTGATGAAATATAGTATAATATACAGTATAATGCGAATTTATGTAACAGGAGGAACAACATTGGATTATTATATATATTTTTTTTCTCAATGCGCTTATATAACTCTAGCACTAGCCATAGGGGTTATAGTTTTTAATACTCATAACTTTAATAAAGAAAACTTTTCTATATTTTTAGGTACTATATTTGCAGTTGCAGGATTTATAGAAGGACTTTATATATTATCATCTATGGAACTTATAAATAATTTACATGCACAAGTATCTATGCCATTGCTTATAATTTCAAGAGCTTTACCATCTATAGGATTAATTTTTAGTTTTATATATATAAAAAATAATAAAAGAAATTGGATTAAAGATATTCTTATAATTATTGTGTTAATTAGTTTAGTAGCTGTATTTATAAATAATATAATTTTAAACATAGAGTATAAATCTAAACTTGATATTAACTTATTTATGACAGTAAATATAATTATGTTAACACTAGATTTTGTTGCTTATATTCGATTAAAAAAACACAAGTATTATTTTGACAGTGATGAATATAAGAATTTGAAATATGCTATATTTATAATAGCTATATCTAGAATAGAACTGTTTATTCCTAGAGCAGAGCTAGCCTCTACAATAATTATTACTAGCGATTTACTTAGAATAGTAGCAATTTATTATATGTATAGATTTATCGTATGTTTGAATCTAAAAAAGCCATATGAAAAATTAAGTATAATAAACAATGAGCTTACATCTAAGACCGATAAACTAAAAGATAATAATGGGAAATTACTAGATGAAAATATAAAAATACAACACCTAAAGGAATCATTAACTTTAAAAGAAGCTAGATTGCAGTTGACACTAGAAGCTGCTGTAAATGGTGTTTTAGCTTTAGATAAAAATAAAAATATTATATATAAAAATAGAAGATTTAAAGAAATATTTAGTTCAGATGAAAATGCAAAAGGAAAGTACGCATGGGATAATATGAGAAATCATATGACTAATTATCAAAATTTCATTGAAAATATCGATAACGTATTAGAAAAAGGGAAAATAAAAGTGGATATAACATACTTTAATAATAAAAAAGTATATAAAACAATATTTGCGCCACTGGTTATAAATTCAAAATCAGAAGGTCTTGTATGTATACTTATAGATGAAACTAAAAAACAAGAATTTGAAAATGAAATATTAGAAGCAAATGAACGTTATGAAAATTTCTTAGAAAGTATAGGAGATGGGATAGCAGTTTTAGACGACAATAAGGTTATTTATGCAAATAAGGCTTGTAAGAATATATTTAAAGATGAGATTTATAATATAAATTTTAAAATTACAAAAGAGGATATAGAAAATGAACATTGGTTTGTTATAGATAATAAAAGGATATACGTTCAAATAAGCTTTTCAAGTTTTATTTTTGAAAATAATAAAAGAACGATAGCTGTTATAAGGGACATAACAAATCGTAAATTAGCTCAAATAAAATTAGAAGAAAGCGAAAAGTCCTATAAAACTTTTATAGATATACTACCTGATGGAATATGCTTATTAGACAATAGTTTTAAAGTAAATTATGCAAATAAATCAATGTTACAGATGTTAAAATTAGATTCACATATAGATATAAACAACAAGGATATAAGCGAATTTTTAAAAATTAATTTTGAAGATGAAGAAATATTTTATCAGAGATTACTTGAAGTATTTACAAAAAATAAATCTGTATTTTTATTAGAGCATAAGATTATAACATCAGATAAAAAAGAAGTACAAGTGGAACTAAATGCACTTCCTTTTGAAATAGACAATAGCAAGTTTATTATGATTATGATTAGAGATTTAACTCACAAGATAATATCTGAAAAAGCAGAAAAAGAGTTAATTCAAAGAGCAAAAACAGATAAGGTAAAAACGGAATTTTTTGCAAATATGTCTCATGAACTAAAAACACCTCTAAATGTTATATATAGTTCTAATCAACTATTAGAGGCATTTTATAAAAGTAATAAGTTAGAGGATTATAACGACAATATTAAAAAACATATAGATTTAGTTAAGGAAAATGCTTACAGACTTCAAAGAATTATTAATAATATAATAGATTTAACCAAAATGGAAGGTGGCTTTTATAAGCTAAACTTGGATAATTGTAATATTGTCAGTGTTGTAGAAGATTTATTTATGGCTATAGAAGATTATGCAAAAAAGAAAGATATAAATCTTATATTTGATACTGAAACTGAAGAAAAGATAATGGCGATAGATAAAAATGAAATAGAAAGAGTAATTTTAAATTTACTATCAAATTGTTTTAAGTTTACACCTAATGGTGGAAGTATATATGTGAATATGTATGACAAAGAAAATGAAGTTGTAATATCAGTAAGAGATACAGGAATGGGTATTCCTAAGGATAAATTAGATGTAATATTTGATGAATTTGAACAAGCAGACAAAACATTATCTAGAAATGCAGAAGGTAGTGGAATAGGTCTTGCCATAGTAAAGAATTTAGTGGAACTTCATAATGGAACTATAGATGTTGTAAGCGAAGTAGGCTTAGGTACAGAATTCATAATAAGTTTACCTGTTTTAGTTTTAGATGATTGTTCTCAAAATTTGTATTTTGAAATAAGCAGTGATGATATAACTGAGAAAATAAAGGTTGAATTTTCAGATGTATACTATTATTAAAATTTTAGTGGGGTAATATTATGATAGATAAGGTAGAAGTATTAAGAAAAACTAAAAAAAACAATATGTTAATTGTTATACTGTATCTAGGTATGCTTTTAGCTATATCTATTATAGGTTATATAAACTATGGAGTTTATCATACTTTAATTACAGTAATAAAAAGCTGCGTAAGTTTTTTAGCATCTATAATAACCTTAAATTCATATTATGGTAAACAAAATAACTATATGAATTTTATAGGAATAGGATTTATATATGCAAGTTTATTTAATATAATGCATGCATTGACTATAAATATGGATTTGTACTTTCTAGAAACAAACATGTTGAGCATATATGTAGAAATGATTTCATTTATATTAGCTATAAAGTTTATAAATAAAGATAATATAAATTATAAAAAAATATATTATCTTTATTCAGCAATATTCTTAATATGTGTGTTTTTACTGTATAAATATATAAATATTATTGATTTTAGTAAAAATATTTATATACTATACCTTCCACACTTAATTGCAAATTTATTATTAGTACTTTATGCTTTAAGAATTTTGAAATTAAACAAGAAATCTATCCAAAATGATATTTATAACTATACAGGAACTGCAATTTTACTTATGGGAGCATATATAGCATTGACTATTATATATAACTTTACAACCTATAATTCTCTAATAGTAAACATAGTAAGACATAATCTTCTTATAATATATAGTTACTATATATATAAAACTATAGTTAAAGATAGGTTAGTAGAACCTTACTATGATCTTATTGAAGCAAATGATGATTTAAATAATAAATCAAGTTTATTAGAAAATACTAATGTTTTACTTGAAAGAATAAACAGTATACAAAATAACATGAAAGAGAATTTAATTCAAAGAGAAGGTTTACTAAGTACAATACTAAATGCAACTATAAATGCTTGGATAGTATTTGACGATGAAAAGGAAGTAGAAGATCTAAATAAAAATGCTGAAGTTTTTTTTGGAGAAAGAGATAAATTAAAAGAAAATATAGAAAAAATATTTCTAGACTACAATAATTTTGAATCTAATATTAATAAAGTTCATATTAATAAAGAAATATTAGACGAAGAAATATTTTGTAATGACGATAGGGTGTTTAGATGTATTTACGCTCCTATTAACTCAAATGATAAATCTAGAAAGTGTATGTGTATATTTATTGACATAACAAATGAAAAAGCTATAGAACAAGAAATAATAGAAATGAACAACTCATATGAAAGTTTAATAGAGAATATACATTCACCAGTTCTTATAAGAGATAAAGAAAAGGTTATAGATATTAACAATGCTTTTATTAATATATTCAACATATCAATGGAAGACTTAGTACAAGATAGTTTTGATGATACAGATCCAATAGATAAACTTATATATCCAGAAGATAAAAATATATATGATGACATTGTGTCTGCAAATAAAGCAGCTACTTCGAATTCTGAACTTTATAATAAGGGGATAGCTAAATATAGAGTATATGATGGGGACAATAATGTTAGATGGATAGAAACTTATACTACTATATATTATGATAAAGGTAAAAAATACCAAATAGTAACTTATAAAGATGTTACGGATTTTGAAAATACACAAGAGAAATTAGAAAAGTCAGAGAAGATATATAAAAGATTACTAGATAACGTTCCAGAAGGTATATATTTACAAGATTTACAAACGGGTAAATATATATATATGAATAAAAAATTAAGGGATATGTTTAGCGTAGATAAATCACTTAAAGAAGATGAATTGGGGATTTATGGAGAAGACCATATATTTGTTCATCCAAAATATAAGGATACTGTACTTGAAAGGGTAAAAAAAATAGAAAACCAGGAGGTAGCTCCTTTTACAAAAATAAAACTTTTAGATAAGTACAATAAATCATTAGATGTTGAGATAGCTAGTATTCCATTTGTTGTTAAAGACAAAACATTAAAATTAACTATAATAAGAGATTTAAAAGAAATAAAAAAAGCAGAATCTATGAAGAAAAAGCTTACTAAAAGAATACAATATGATCAGACAAAAATGGAGTTCTTTGCAAATATATCTCATGAATTAAAAACTCCTCTTAATCTTATGTTTAGCTCAAATCAGTTAATAGAAATGCTATATAAAAATAAAAAAGTAAAAGATTATAATAATATAATTAAAAGACATACAAAGCTTACAAAACAAAATAGTTATAGATTACTTAGACTTATAAGTAATATAATAGATGTAACCAAAATGGAATCAGGGTTTTATAAAGTGAATTTAGAAAATCATAATTTAATAGACGTAGTAGAAGATATAACTTTATCTGTAAGCACCTATGCTAGTAACAAAGGTATAGAAATTATATTTGATACAGATACTGAGGAAAAAATTATGGCAGTAGATACAAATATATTAGAAAGAGTTATATTAAATCTTTTATCAAATGCTATAAAATTTACAAATCCTGGTGGACATATATATGTGAATGTATATGATAATGAAGATATAGTACAAATAGAAGTAAGAGATACGGGAATAGGTATACCGCAAGATAAGCTAAATATTATATTTGAGAGATTTGGGCAAGTAGATAAAAATATGTTTAGAAATGCTGAGGGAAGCGGCATAGGATTGGCCTTGGTGAAATCTTTGGTTGATTTACACAAAGGCCAAATATCTGTAGACAGCCAGTTAGAAATAGGAACTACATTTAAAATTGATTTACCAGTAGATGTTATAAAAAATAATAATCAGTATGAATTTGTAAATAATCACAATTTAAATGTAGAAAGAATCCATGTTGAATTCTCTGATATTTATACTAATGACTAGCATAGGCAAAGCCTATGCTTTTTTAATTCGATCAACAAGAAACGACAAAAAAATTAAAAAATTTATGATAATCTATATTTAATAGTAAAAATTACTCTAAAAATTGGGGGACAAGAAATGGAGTATATAGCAATTGAAGATAAAATTAAGCAAAAGAAAAAATTTAATATAAACTTCTACTTCGTTATTTTAGCTGTAGTATTTTTTTCATCTATTATATATAAAAATACAGCGTACTATTATATGGCAATACAAGGGATATACGTTATAATGAGTTGGGCAATGTTTGTAATAGTAATTAATACATATAAATTTAGTAACGATAAATTTTCTTTAATATTGGCAATAGGATTTTTAATGTCAGGTATAATGGAGGGGATATATACCTTTACTTATATGGACCCTATTAAAAATATTAATAATGCTGCTGATATGAAGACAATTTTCTTAGCGATGAGTAGATTAATACCTGGATTTGCATTGTATTATAGCTTTAAATTTCTAAATAAAAAAGAGTATAAACTAAGATATGCTATTTTAAACTTAATTTTTCTTATAATAACGTTAGGTATTATATCTGTATACCTATATTTAAATTACTTTTTTGATGAAAGTATATTGACGACTATAAAATCTGTAACATCTATTTTAATTTTAGTATCTATTTTACTCTATGGAAAAACTTTTGTTAATAAGAATATGCTTAGTGAAAATGTGTATAAAAATTTAAAATACAGTATACTTACATTGTTTTTGTACTCAATGGTGACGCTTATATCTACAGATTGGTATTTACCTATAATGATATCTGTTTTATTAAAAAGTTTGTATATATACTATATATATAAATTAATAGTAAGTGTCAGTGTTACAAATCCATATAAAAAGATAAAACAAATAAATGATGAGTTGTTAACTAAAACATATAAACTTAAGAAAAATAATGAAATATTATTAAATGAAAATATAACGATACAACAACTTCAAATAGATTTAGCCCAAAAAGAATCAAAGTTAAACTCTATGCTAAATTCATCTATAAATGGTATTATAGCCATTGATAAGAACAAAAGAGTTATATATATAAATAATAGTTTAAAAAATATACTTAATGTAAAAAAAGAAGGAAGGCTATTAGATGTAATAAAAGATTATACCACTAATTATTCTGATTTTGAAAAAAGCATAGAATCTATGATTACATGTTCAGATGTAAAAACGAATAGATTATATACAAAAGATAACAAAACTTATAAATGTATATATGCACCTTTAACTGTAGATTCAAAAGAAGAAGGGGTTGTATGTATATGGATAAATATAACTACGAGAAAAGAGTTTGAAAAGAATATAGTAGAAGCTAATGAAAAACACGAAAACTTCTTACAAAATATAGGTGATGGAATAGCTGTTCTAGAAGAAGGTAGGGTAGTTTATGCCAATGATTCATGTAAAAAAATATTTAAAGATGAGTTATACAATATAAAATTTGAAAATATTAATGACGAGGATAAGGAATATGAATTTAACATAGACTCACAAAAGGTATATGTACAAATTAGCTTTTCACATTTTTATGAAGATAATACAAAAAAAACAATAGCAGTTATAAGAGATATAACAAGTCGTAAACTTGCTCAATTAAAATTACAAAATAGTAAAAGGTCTTATAATTCTTTAATAAACATATTACCAGATGGTATATGTTTATTAGATAAAGATTTAAATATACACTATCTCAATAAATCTATGAGTAATATGTTAGAAATAGATTACTATAAAAAAGTTATAAATAAAAATATAAAAAAATTTTTAAAAATAAACTTTGAAGATGAAAATATATTTAATGAAAAATTAAAAGAAGTATTTATAAAAAAACACCATGTACTTCTTTTAGAACATGAAATTATATCTGTAAAGGGAAATCGTATTTATGTTGAATTAATTGCACTTCCTTTTGATGTAGATAATGAAAAACATATAATTCTTATAGCAAAGGATTTAACCTATAAGAAAAACACTGAAGAAGCAGAACATGAATTAATGGAAAGATTGAAAGTAGACAAGGTAAAGACTGAATTCTTTGCAAATATGTCTCACGAATTAAAGACTCCACTTAATGTTATATATAGTTGCAATCAACTATTAGAATCTTTCTATGAAAGCAATAAAATACACGACTATAATGACAATATAAAAAACCATATAGAACTTGTAAGACAAAATTCATATAGATTAAACAGGCTTATAAATAATATAATAGACTTAACTAAAATGGAATCTGGATTTTATAAGATAAGAACTAAAAATAAAGATATAGTTAGTTTAATAGAAGATTTATTTATGGCTGTAGATAAATATGCCAAAAGAAAAGATATAACCCTTATATTTGATACAGAAATAGAAGAAAAGATAATAGAAATAGACAAAGGCGAGATAGAAAGAATTATCTTGAATCTACTGTCTAATTGTTTAAAATTTACTAACAAAGGTGGAAGTATATATGTAAATATATATAATAAAAATAATCATATTGAGATATCTATAAGAGATACAGGTATGGGTATACCTAAAGATAAATTGGATTTTATATTTGAAGAATTTGGCCAAGTAGATAAAACTTTATCTAGAAATGCTGAAGGCAGCGGCATAGGCCTTTCAATAGTAAGACATTTACTAAATCTTCATAATGGACACATAAAAGTAAATAGTGAAATAGGAGTAGGAACTGAATTTATAATAACGCTACCAGCTAATGTATTAGATAATAATGATTATAATGATTTTGAAATTGAGGGTAACAATATAGAGGAAAAAATAAAAGTAGAGTTTTCTGATGTTTATTATTAAATAAAGGAGTTCAAATTGAACTCCTTTATTTAATTTAAATTAATTAATGATATAATATATTTATATATAATTAAGGAGGCATTTATGAAAAGAAACGACATTATTTTAATATTGATTATTTTATTAGCTGTTGGAGCTTATTTTGGTATAACTAAATATAACGAAAGCAAAGAAGGCGAGCTAAAGGCAGAAATATATGTAAATAAAAAATTATATGAAACTGTATCTTTAAATAAAGAAAAAAATATAACTATAAACCAAGATGGAAAAATAAATGTAGTACACGTTCATGACGGTGGAGTTGAAATAGAAGATGCAAATTGTCCAGATGATGTATGTGTTAAAACTGGATTTGTAAATACTAAGTCTAGAGGCATTGTATGTATACCACATAAGGTACAAGTAAAAATAGTAGGTGGAGATGGAGATACAATAGATATAATGTCAAACTAGATAAGTAGGTGATAATAATGGTAGATTTTGAAAATGAGTGGACGGTTTTATTAAAAGATGAGTTTGAAAAAGAATATTATAAAAAACTAATGGGATTTTTAAGCGAAGAATACGTAAGTAAAACAATATATCCAAATGAGGATGATATATTTAATTCTTTAAAATTAACATCTTATGATGATGTTAAGGTGGTTATATTAGGACAAGATCCATATCATGGGCCAAATCAAGCACATGGGTTGTCCTTTTCCGTAAAACCTGAAGTACCTATTCCACCGTCTTTACTTAATGTATATAAGGAGCTAAATAGTGATTTAGGTTGTTTTATACCTAACAATGGATATTTAGTGGATTGGGCTAAACAAGGTGTACTTCTTTTGAACACAGTTTTAACTGTTAAAGCAGGACAGGCGAACTCCCATAGAAAAAAAGGTTGGGAGATATTTACGGATAAAATTATACAGTTATTAAATGATAGAAATGAACCCATAGTGTTTTTATTATGGGGAAAAAATGCACAGGAAAAATCCCAAATAATAACTAATAAATATCATTATATACTAGAGGCTCCACATCCAAGTCCTCTGTCTGCAAGAAAAGGATTTTTTGGATGTAAACATTTCTCAAATACAAATAATATATTAAATAATTTAGGTAAATCAGGCATAGATTGGCAAATAAAAAATATATAGCAAAAAATGTGTATGTCCTTGAAAATACTAGGCATGCACATTTTTTATTTTTTGTCAATTTGACAAAGCTTCCATAATTGGTTACAATTTAGTTACATATTTTTTAAACTTGCTATAGGAAAGGAGTAACTCATGAAAAAACAAAAACTTAAATTGTTCATGATAACTTTGACAGTATTAGCATTATCATTTATAACTGTGGGGGCGTATACAACTTTAAATAAAAAATTGGTATTAGTTGTAGACGGTAGTAATAAACAAATAAGTACTTTTAAATCTAATGTTGAAGAGTTATTAATTGAACAAAACGTAAAACTAAACTCAAAAGATATGGTTAGTGTAGATTTAGATTCTAAATTAAAAGATAATATGAATATAAAAATAACTAGAGTTAAAGAATCTAAAATAACAGAGACACAAAGTATACCCTATGAAGTTAAAATAGAAAAAGATAATGAGCTAAATAAGGGAAAAACTGTAGTTAAACAGGAAGGAAAAGAAGGTCAAAGAGACTTGGTATATAAATTAGTTTATCATGATGGTAAAAACATAGATAAGCAACTTGTAAAAGAGTACATATCAATGGATCCCGTTGATAAAATTATAAAAGAAGGAACTAAAGAAAAGGTAGTACAAGTAGTATCTAGAGGTAATGTTAATAGAAGTTCATCTAGAACTAATGCTACTAATGTATCTACAGAATCTGAGTATTCAAAACAGATTTCTGTTACTGCAACTGCATATACAGGTGGTGGAACAACGTCTACAGGGACTAAGGCAAGATGGGGAGTTATAGCAGTAGACCCTAGTGTAATACCTTATGGGACAAGGGTTTATATTCCTAAATTAAAGCAAACATTTATTGCACAAGATACTGGAAGTGCTATAAAAGGAAATAAAATAGATATATATATGGACAGTAAAACACAGGCAATAAACTGGGGAGTTAAAAATATAACTTTATATATATTAAAATAAATTTATAATAAAAGCCACAATTTTGTGGCTTCTTTTTTTGAAAACTACTTGAAAAATATATTGTAAAATGTTAATATTATACTTGTACAAAAACCATAACATGGGGGTGGATGGGTGCCGGTGTGCCCTCTGGTCTTCAACACCAGTATGAGGGGTTAATAGCCTCTTAGGTGGGTTCGATTCCCACGCACTCCCGCCATTATAAAAAGGACTTCTAAATATAGAAGTCCTTTTTTTGAGCAATGAGCCTGCTTTTCAAGGCCATTGGCGACATGATCGTAGCGAATTTTATTTTTCCTAATTTTTTATTTCAATTTTTTCTAATAACTCAAATCTTTTTGTATTATTGTTCCAGATATACAGTTCTTTTTGCATATTATTTTTTATTTCCTTGAGTTCATCGTCTTTAGGTATATTCTTAGATTTACCTTCATAGGTCACATAAGATGTAATTGCCATTATCTTAGGTGTAGTTTCATCTAAGTAGTCTATTGATGAGTTTTCTGTGTATCTTAACCATGTTGGTTCCTCGTTATCATCATTATCGTTTAGAGATATTTTTTTATATGTTTTATCTAAAAATATTGATTTTTTAAAAACTGATGTAAAACTACCTGTTGTGTTTGAAAATACTTCTATAAATTGATTTTGTATAGGATTAGTTATTTCTTCTTCATTCAATTGCTCTACTACTAAAAAATCTTTGTAAAAATATATATTTTTAATAGGGTATAAATCTGTTATTTTTGATTTATATATGTATTTATCCTCACTTTGTTTTTCATACAATGCAATTAATGAGGTTTTTTTAGGTAAACTTAAAATAAATGCAGTAGAATTGCCTTTATCATTGGCTATATTTTTATATGCTTCTAGTTCTATGTAGTCTACATATTTAATCCAGTCTTTTTTTTCAGTATCTTGTAAAATTCTGGTTATTAGATTATAATTATCTTCGTTGTTATTATATGCTTCTATATAATGTTCATCTACACTAATTGGAAGAGTAAGATTATATATAAATATAGCTAAAAATATACAGAAATTTATAATTAATAAATTGGTTATAATATTTATAAGTTTTCTCAAAATTATCACCCTTTAAAATAAATTTATTATTTAATATATATTCTCAAGACAGAAAATAAATAACTTAAGAGATGGAGTGATCATATGGAAAAGAGTTTTAGAATGAGAACTGGCCTTATAATAGGAGAACATGGATTAGAAAAATTAAAAAATGCTAAAGTAGCAGTATTTGGAGTTGGAGGAGTTGGAAGCTTTACGGCAGAAGCTCTAGCTCGTGCAGGAGTCGGGAATTTAACATTAATAGATTTTGATACTGTAGATATAACTAATATAAATAGACAAATACCAGCTCTTCATTCAACAATAGGAAAAGCTAAAGTCGATATTATGAAAGATAGGATACTAGACATAAACCCAGATATAAATATAACTATATATAAGGAACTATATAACTCAGATACCAGCGAAATGTTATTAGACGGGGAATATGATTATGTTGTAGATGCAATAGATATGGTCACATCTAAAATACATCTTATAGAAACTTGTATGAAAAAAAATATAAGAATAATATGTTCTATGGGAATGGGAAATAAATTAGATCCTACAAAGATAGAAGTTGCGGATATACACAAAACTCATACTTGTCCATTGGCCAAGGTTATAAGGAAAGAATTAAGAGATAGAAACATAAAAAAATTAAAGGTGGTTTATTCAACAGAACAACCTTACGAACTAAAGGAAAGAATAATGAATGGTAGAAAAATTACTCCGGGAAGTATATCATTTGTTCCTTCTGTTAGTGGATTAACGTTAGCATCAGTAGTAGTAAGAGAACTTTTAGAAATGTAAAACTTCATAAAGAGTATATATTTTCCACACAATAACTTCATAAAAAAACATTATATTAATATTAAAGAGGCTGCTAAAGATTCATGTGTTACAGGAGGCTTAAAATTCTCCTCTCGTTAAATCCCAATTATTATCTTCTTAATTAGACCGTTGATTTCAACGGTCTTTTTTTTGAGCAACGGACCTGCTTTTCAAGGTCGTTGGGGATATGAGCGCAGAGAATTCTTAATTGCTTGGAGATTTATAAGTGTATATAGTACTACCATCAGAGTAAAATACTAAATTTCCTTGAGTATCTGTTCTATATATAGGAATATCATATTTCATAAGGCTCTCTAAAGTTTCTTTATGGGGATGATTGTACATATTTTTATATCCGCAGGATATTATCGCCACATCAGGAGAAGTATTTTTTAAGAAAAGGTCGCTAGTAGATGTTTTGCTTCCGTGATGTCCTACTTTTAAGAAATCTACATCATCTAAGGTGTAATTACTTATAATATCAGTCTCATTTTTGTATTCGGCATCTCCTGTAAATAAAAAGTCTTTATTTTTATAGGACAAATTTAACACTATTGAATTTAAATTTGTATCATCGTATAAAGAAGAAGGGCTTAATATGTCTATATTAACACTTGAACCTAAATTTAAAGTCATTCCCTTAGAGGCATTAATTATATCTATATTTTCTTTATTACAGGCAGTTATAAGATCATTATAGGAACTTGTATTATTTTTTTTATCAGTCATATATATTTTATCTACATCAAAATTATAAAGTATATCATCTAATCCTCCGATGTGATCGCTATCTGGGTGTGTAGCTATAACAACATCTATTTTAGATATTTTATGTTTTTTAAGATACCTTTTTACTGTTTTTCCACTATTTTCATCTCCAGAGTCTATTAACATATTTTTATTATCTGGAGTTTGCACAAGTATACTATCTCCTTGGCCTACATCTATTATATGTATTGAAACTTCATTTGAATGTTTGTTGCATCCGGTTAAAAATAAAAAGATAAAAACCAATAAAGAAATTTTTTTCATTTAATTACTCCTGTAATTTAGAAATATATGTATGTTTAGACGAACATAATTAGGGTAGTATAAATATAAAGATAAAAACACTATTATTGTGTCCTAAAAATTGTAAAATATTACAATTATTATATAAAAAGTTATCGATATTGAGTTAATCCATATATAGTGATATAATGATATCGGTAGGAGGTAGATTATGAGCTTTAAAGAAATAGACATTAATTCAAAACAAATATTAGATCCTTTCTTTGAAAAGGTAAGCCATGAAGCTTGTGAATACTGTTTTACAACTTTATTTATGTGGCAACATATGTACAAAACTTATTATCATGTAGAAGAAGATTTTGCTATTGTAGTAGGAGAGTATGAAGGAAATAAATTTACAGTTATACCTCTAGCTACAATGGAAAATCTTCCTAAGGCATTTGAATTTATATTAAATTATTTTAAAGAACACGATGTGAAATTTAATTTAAGAGCCGTAACAAAAGAAGTTGTAGAATTTTTACAAGATAAATATCCAAATAAATATAAGTATATAGAAGAAAGAGATTATTTTGACTATGTTTACTTAGGAGAAGAATTAAGAGAATTAGGCGGAAGAAAAAATCAAAAGAAAAGAAATCATATAAATTCATTCAAAAAAGAGTATGAAGGAAGATATGAATATAAAACTCTAGAAAAAGATAATTTAAATGAGTGTATTCAAGTTCTAAAAAAATGGAACAAGGATAAAGAAGAACATGACAATATAGAAGAAGGAATGGATGAAGAATATGTAGCTGTCAAAAAAATATTCGACAACTATGATGAACTTAAAAGCACTCTAAAAATAGGTGGCGTGTATATAGATGGCAATTTAGAATCTTTTACATTTGGAGAATATTTAAATCCGAATATGGCTGTAATCCATGTTGAAAAAGCAAATCCAGATATAAGGGGATTATACCCTATTATAAACCAATTATTTTTACAAAACGAATTCCCTGATGTAGAATTTGTAAATAGAGAAGAAGACTTAGGAATAGAAGGGCTTAGAAAAGCTAAGTTATCATATCATCCTTATAAGTTTGCAGAGAAGTATACAGTACTGGAGGATTAGTATGAATATTAGATATGCAAAAGACGAAGACTTAAATGATATAAAGGATATATGGAGATATTGTTTTAGAGATGAAGAAGGTTTTTTTAATTATTATTTTGACAATAAGTATAAACCTTATAATACTATAATAGTTGAAGATGAAAAAGAAATAATATCATCACTTCAGTTAAATCAATACAAAATAAGTCTTAATAATGAAATATATGATACATCTTATGTAGTAGGAGTATCTACTTTTCCTCAAGGAAGAGGTAAAGGTTATATGAAAAACCTTATGTCATATACATTAAACGAACTTTATAATAAAAATCAGCTAGTATCTATATTAATGCCTATAGATTATAGGCTGTATAGAAGTTATGGATATGAACATTGTTATGATCAAATAGAATATAATTTAGATATAAATGACTTAAGAAATTTTAAGATTAATGGAAATTTTAAAAAGTTAAAGGCCAGTCATATAAAATATCTGATAGATATATATAGTGAATTTATGAGTAATAATAACGGATATATAAAAAGAGATGAATTATATTACCAAAATATATTCAAAGAAGTAGAAAGTGAAAATGGATATATATATGCTAATGTTGATGAAGATGGCAACTATAAAGGGTATATAATGTATTTTTTAAATGATAATAATATGTTTATAAGAGAATTATTTTATAAGGATATGAATTCTCTAAAATCTATTTTAAAGTTTGTATATAATCACAATACCCAGGTTAAAAAGGTAGTTATAAGTACCCCTATTAATGATAAAATAAGATATATACTTCCAAACTTAAAAAATAGCGAACTTAAAATAAAACCTTTTATGATGGGGAGAATTATAAACTTCAAAGGTTTTATAGAATCTCTTAAATTAAATTACAACAAAAAATCATCTATAAATATAAAGGTTGTAGACGATTTTATAGATGAAAATAACAAGGTATTTAAAATAACATTAGATGAGAATATAAAAGTATATGAAAGCGATGAAAATCCTGATGTTAATATAGACATAAACACATTAAGTCAGCTTGCATTTTCTTATATAGATATAGATGAAGCTATGTTTATGGACTTAGTAAAAATAAATTCATATAATAAATGTGAAGTTATGAATACTTTAAAATCCATATTTAATAAAAAAATAAACTATATAAATGAATATGTATAATAAAAATAGAAATTGTATGGATACAATTCAGATTGTTAACCTTAACACCCGTTGATATAATAAAATTATAATTATTATATTAAGGGGTGGTTTTTTATGAATAAAACACATAAAATGGTACTAAATGCTCTTATGATAGCTTTGGTATGTGTTGGAACTATGATTATACAAATACCTATGCCAGCTACCAATGGGTATGTAAATATAGGTGATGGTATAATATTTATTAGTGCTATAGTATTTGGTCCAATACCTGGAATGATAGCAGGGGGAATTGGTTCATCTCTAGCAGATATATTAAGTGGATATTCACAGTGGGCTATATTTACACTTATTATAAAAGGATTAGAAGGATATGTTGTAGGTATTATAGTTAGACAAAACGTAACAAAAACTAAAAGCATAATAGCTTCTATAATAGGGTCTATTATAATGATAGGCGGTTACTATATAGCAGGAGGAATACTTGAAGGAAGCTTTATAGTTTCTCTTCACTCAATACCAGGGAATGCTATACAGGCATTAGCAAGTATAATAATAGGTGTACCACTTGCAATATCATTAAATAAAATTCCATACTTTAAAAAAACATCTAGAGCTTCTTAGGCTCTAGATTTTCTTTTTTTTGACAATAATAAATATATTATAAAAAAGAAAGGAAATGTTTATGAGGAGGCCTCTATTAATTATATTTATAATAAGTTTAGTTATAAGCTTTATATATACTAACAAGAGCAATAAAAATGAATATAGTTACAATAATAAATATGTTAGCATAAGTGGGACATCAAAGGATATTAAGAAAAAAGAAAGATACAATGAGTACATAATAGGAGATTTTATAGTAAGAGATTTTAAAAACAAAAATATTCCAATAGGATATAAGGTGAATATTAAAGGAGAACTTCAGGAATTAGATAATCTAAAAATAGGTGAGTTTGATTATGGCAGATATTTAAAAAGTAATGGATATAAGGGAATTATATTATTAGATAATTATGAAGTGCATGATAAAACTTACTTATATTATTACTCATTTAAGTTTAGAAGTTATTTAATAGATGAATTCAGGAATTTATACAAAGGTCATTCACCCCTTATAATAGCTATTAATTTAGGAATAAAAGATGATTTAGATGATTATACAATGGATTTGTTTAGTAAAACTGGAACAGCTCATATAATGGCTTTATCGGGGTTAAATATAGGTATTATATGTTCTTTTGTTTGTTTTATTATAAGGAATATAAATAGATTTTATAAACTTATAATACTAATATCTATATTGTTCTTTTTTAGTTTTATGGTTGGATTTGGACCTTCTATAGTAAGGGCTTGTGTATTTGCAGTTTTGCTTTTCAGTGCTATATTTTTACAAAGGTGCTATGATGGTATAAGTTCTCTTTCAATAATAGGAACATGGCTTATTATACTCAATCCATATGTAATATACAATGCCAGCTTTCAGTTATCATTTTTAGCAACTCTTTCAATTATATATTTTTATAACTATATAAACAGCTATATAAAATTTCCATTGATATCTTTGACTATTGCTGCTAATATACTTACATTGCCAATAATGTATTATAGTTTTAAAAATATATCGTTAGTCTCATTAATAAGCAATTTGTTAGTTGTGCCATGTATAAGTATAATAATGATATTGTCAATGTTGAGCATTATAACCTTAAATATAAGTATGTTTATTACTGATATTTTAGTGTATATAAATAAATTTATAATAGATTATATATTTGTTGTACTAAATTATTTTTACAATTTAACATATAGTTTTATAGAATTTAAAGAAAGTAGTTTTAAAATAGTGGTACTATATTATATAATTGTATTTACCTATATGATATACAAAGAATTGACGATTATAAAGGAGCAAAAGAATGGAATACAAGGATATAGTTAAAAATATTAAAGAAAATAACTTTAAAAATGTCTATTTATTTTATGGAAGAGAATTTTACTTATTAGAAAATATAATGAAAACTTTTAAGGAAAGCTTAAATGAAACTATGATAGACTTTAACTTAAGCGTACTAGATGGAAGAGAGCTTATGTTAGACCAACTTATAAGCAGTATAGAGACTCTTCCTTTTATGGATAATAGAAAAATAGTATTTGTTAAGGATTTTGAGTTATTAAAAGGGAAAAGAAAGAATTTTTCAGAAGAAGATGAAAAAAGGCTAATAGATTATATACATAATATACCAGGCACTTCTACTCTTGTATTTATAATATATGGAGATATAGATAAGAGAAAAAGCTTAGTTAAGACTATCTCAAAAGAAGGTGTAGTTCTTAATTGCGATAAATTAAATGATATAGAACTTTTTAAGTGGGTCAAAAGTAAATTCAAGAAAAAAGAAGTTAATATATCAGATTCTGCAATTATGTATTTTATAGAAAAAGAAGACTATAGATCAAAGAACAGTGATAAAACTTTATCTGATTTAGAAAATGAAATAAATAAAATAGTATCCTTTACAGGAAAAGGTAATGAAGTAAAGAAAGATACAATAGATAAACTATCTCAAAGAAAAGTAGAAAATGACATATTTAAACTTATAGATGCTATAGGAAGTAAAAATTCATCTTATGCGCTAAAAATATTAGACGATATGATACTAGAAGGAGAATCTGTTCTGGGAATATTTGCAATGATATCTAGACAGTTTAAAATTGTTATGCAATCAACATATTTACAAAACCAGGGATATTCTTCAAAGTTAATAGCGGAAAAAATAAGTGTTCATCCCTTTGCTGTAACAAAGGCTCTAAAACAGTCTAATAACTTTAGTAACGAAATTATATTATCTTTATTAAATGATATATTGGAAAGTGATTATAAGATTAAAAATGGACTTATAAAGGATACATTAGCAATAGAAATAATAGTAAGTAAATACTGTGCTTAGAGTTAGGAATTATATTCCTAGCTTTTTTTATGTCCAAAAACACCAAAAAACCCTTAGTAAATGACTAAGGGCTGATATCTATTGGGGAAAATAGACACATTTATTAAATAAGTAATTAAGCGTTTATGCTGTTTAATTTCTTAGCTAATTTAGCAACTTTTCTAGATGCTGCATTTTTGTGTAAAGTACCTTTAGAAGCTACTTGGAATATTTTCTTTTGAGCTGATTGGAATCTTACTAAAGCTTCTTCTCTATTACCAGCAACTATAGCTTCTTCAAATCTTCTTATAGCTGTTTTAACTTGAGATTTTCTCGCTCTATTTAATGCAGTTTTCTTTTCGATAACTTTTATTCTCTTCTTAGCTGATTTTATATTTGCCAACACGTTCACCCCCTCATGCTCAATATTTATTGTTACTCATAGTCAACATATTAGATTTTATCAGATATAAATCTAAAAATCAAGATAATTATTATTGACTTTGATTATATGGTTTGCAATTGACCTTAAAAATTATAACCCAAAATCTAATATTTTACAACACATATATTAATTTTTCTAAAATTTTTAAAAATATTTATTGTTTTGTTATAAATTAATAAATTTTGTCAACAATGATAAGTATGGTTTATCTATATGTTTTTTAGGAGGGATATTATTTGAGAAATATAAGAACAGATTTAGCTCTAGAAGCTAGAGAAATGTATAGTGAAGAAAATAGAGAAGATATTGAAATACCTGGTGTTAAAGTAGATAAAAAAGAGCTTGAAGATTGCATAGTAACTAAAGTTGAAATATTAAATGACCAAGGGTCCAAAGTTATGGGTAAAGAAAAAGGTGTATACATAACTATAGAAACTAAGCTAATGAAGTACGATGATGATGAATCAAGAGAACAAGTAACTCAATATGTAACTACAGAACTACAAGGAGTACTTGGAAATGATAAAACAAAAAAAACCTTGGTTATAGGCCTTGGAAACTGGAATATAACATCAGATGCGCTTGGACCTAAAACTGTATCCAAAACTTTGGTTACAAGACATATATTTAAGAATTATAACAAAGACTATGACGATGATTTTACTGAAGTTTCAGCATTAAGTCCTGGAGTTATGGGAATTACAGGGATAGAGACAAGCGAAACGGTAAAGTCTCTAGTAGAAATGTTAAAGCCAGATCGAGTTATAGCTATAGATGCATTAGCTTCAAGAAAGATGGAAAGAGTTAATTCTACTATACAAATATCAACAGCAGGTATAGCACCTGGAGCAGGAATAGGAAATAAAAGGAAATCTCTAAATGAAGAATATTTAGGAGTTCCAGTTATAGCAATAGGTGTTCCTACAGTTGTAGATGCAGCAACTCTTACATCAGATATTATTGACATAGCTATAGATAGTTTAATGGAGCAATCTGGAGCTGGTGGTGCTTTTTACAATATGTTAAAAGAATTGAAAGAAGAAGAAAAATACCATTTAATTAAAGATGCACTAGATCCTTATGATAAAAACGTTGTAGTAACACCTAAGGATATAGATGAAACTATAGAAAATTTATCTGTAATAATAAGCGAAGGTCTAAATAGATCTCTACATCCAGGAAGATTAAATTAAATAGGGAGTGATAACTAGTGATAAAAAAGGTTATAAGCACAACTCTCATAGCTTCGTTGTTATTTATTTCTATACCATCGAGTATTTACGCACTAGGGGAAGATGACTTTTTAAAGTTTTTAATGAAATCTACTTATCCAGAAGTTAGTAATCAGACTCAGGATAATACTACGCAAACCCAAGAAAATAAAAACAGTGAAGATTATGTGAAAATTCATATAGGAGCAGAAAATCAGCCTAAACCAGAACAAACTGCTGTAGAAAATAAAACACCAGAAACAAATGTAGAAGATGTTCCAACTGTTGTAATGACAAAAGAAAATCCGGAAGTATTTATATATCACACTCATGGAAGTGAAACATACTCCGATTCTCCAGGGGATAACTTCCATGCAAAAGAGGAAGATAAGTCTGTTATTGGAGTAGGAAGAGTATTGACAGACGAGCTTACTAAAAGAGGATATGGTGTAATTCATAATTCCAAATACCATGATACTAGCTATAATCAGTCTTACTCAAGATCTTTAGCAACAGCTCAAGAAACTTTAAATAAAAATAAAAATATAAAAGTCATAATAGACCTTCATAGAGATGCAAAAGATACAGCTACAGAAGCTGCGGCTATTAAAGCAAATAATGAAGGAACTGTAACTATAAATGGACAAAAAGTAGCTAAGTTTTTATTTGTAATAGGTGGTAAAAGCCCAAATGCAGATAAAACAAGAGCATTTGCTCAATATGTAACTGATTATGCAAATAAAAAGTATCCAGGAATAGCACTTCCTATAGTTGAAAAAGACTATGCAAGATTTAATTCATTTCTATCTAATAACTACTTATTATTAGAAATAGGAAGTAATGCAACGTCAAGTAGCGAGTCAAAAGCCACAGCTAAATATGTAGCAGAAATACTAGATGGTGTATTTAAAGAAATGCTAAAATAGGGTGATATAATGAGCCGATTAGAGAGAACTCTAGAAAATAAGCATAAAAAGAGAAAATACAAGCTTATAGTACATATAATACTTATTATAGTAATGATTTTAATTTGTACATTAAGTATTATAGAAGTAGATAAAAATGTATCATCTATGTTAGATAATAATAAAAATTACCATACAAGTAACTTTTTTATAAGTTTTAAAGATTCATGTATACAGTCTTATGATGAAGTTTACAACAAAGCAAAAGGATTATTAAAATAAACATAAGGTTTATCATTTTAAATGATAAACCTTTCTTTATGTATGTTGTATTTACATAAGTCCAGATATATTATAAAATAGAAGTTATGGTAACATCACAAAGTAAGGAGGATGACTAATTGAGTAGCAAACAAAGTAGAACTAGAAACTTTAGTATAATAGCACATATAGACCACGGTAAGTCTACTTTAGCAGATAGATTAATACAAGAAACAGGTTTAGTTAGCGCAAGGGAAATGAAAGATCAGTTACTAGACAACATGGATCTTGAAAGAGAAAGAGGTATAACTATAAAGCTTCAAAATATAAGATTAGTTTATAAAGCTAAAGATGGACAAGAATATTTCTTAAATCTTATAGACACTCCAGGTCACGTAGATTTTAACTACGAAGTATCAAGAAGTTTGGCAGCCTGTGAAGGAGCTTTACTTGTAGTTGATGCGGCTCAAGGCGTTGAAGCTCAAACCCTTGCAAATGTATATTTGGCCCTTGATCAAGATTTAGAAATACTACCAGTTATAAATAAAATAGACTTGCCAAGTGCAAGACCAGATGAAATAAAAGAAGAAATAGAAGATATAATAGGACTTGATGCATCAGAGGCACCTTTAATATCAGCTAAAAACGGAATCAATATACAAGATGTTTTAGAAGCTATAGTAGAGAAAATACCAGCTCCATCTGGAGATGAAAATAGTGCACTTAAGGCACTTATATTTGATTCATACTACGATAGCTATAAAGGTGTTGTAGCCTATGTAAGAGTATTTGAAGGTACTGTTAAAAAAGGTACTACTATAAAAATGATGAATACTGGAAAGACTTTTGAAGTAACAGAAGTTGGTGTAATGTCTCCAGGTCAAGTTCCTTTAGCTGAGTTAAAAGCCGGGGATGTTGGATATATTGCAGCGAGTATAAAAGATATGAGAAGTTGTCGTGTAGGGGACACTATAACTGATGCAACTAATCCTACAAAAGAAGCTCTTCCAGGATACAAAAAAGCTACTCCTATGGTTTATTGTGGTATATATCCAGGCGAAGGAGAAAAATATGAAAATGTAAGAGATGCTTTAGAAAAACTACAGATTAATGATGCAGCTCTTGAATTTGAAGCAGAAACATCTGTAGCCCTCGGATTTGGATTTAGATGTGGTTTCTTAGGATTACTTCATATGGAAATAATACAAGAAAGATTAGAAAGAGAATTTAACTTAGATATAATAACAACTGCCCCATCTGTTATATATAGAGTAACTAAAAATGATGGTGAAGTTGAAATGATACAAAACCCAACTAATCTACCACAGCCAGGAGAAATAAAAATGATAGAGGAGCCTATAGTTAAGGGCGATATAATTGTCCCTAAAGACTATGTAGGTGCTGTTATGGAGCTTTGTCAAGAAAGACGTGGAGATATGATAAGTATGGAGTATATAGACCCTAAAAGGGTAATGCTACATTATAATCTTCCTCTTAATGAAGTTGTATATGACTTCTTTGATGCTCTAAAATCTAGAACTAGAGGATATGGATCTCTAGATTATGAGTTTAAAGGATATGTACCATCAGAACTTGTTAAGCTAGATATACTTATAAATAAAGAACAAGTAGATGCACTATGCTTTATCGTTCATGAATCTCGTGCTTATTCTAGAGGTAAATCTATGTGTGAAAAATTAAAGGAAGAAATACCAAGACATCAATTCCCTGTACCTATACAAGCTGCTGTTGGTGCCAAGGTTATAGCTAGAGAAACTATTAGTGCACTTAGAAAAGACGTTTTAGCTAAGTGTTATGGTGGAGATATATCTCGTAAGAAAAAACTTCTTGAAAAACAAAAAGAAGGTAAAAAGCGTATGAGACAAATAGGATCAGTTGAAGTTCCTCAAAAGGCATTTATGTCAGTTCTTAAATTAGATGATTAAATAATTAGAGTAGATTTTAAATCTACTCTTTTTTATATTTAAGGAAATTATTATTTCAATCCTATAAATTTGACCAAAGCGAGTTTTGATATACAAAAACTAGTAATTAATCTATATAGGGATATTTTTTTGAAAATGTCAGAAAATACACTAAGAGATAAGATTTTCATTAAAAAAGGATTAAAAACTACAAATAGTATTTTGAAATACGAAAAGGAGGAAAAATATGAGTGATAAAGGACTTCAAAAAACCCTGGGTCTAGCAGCGGCTTTGTCAACAGTTGTAGGTATGGTTATAGGCTCAGGAGTATTTTTTAAACCTCAAGCAGTATTTGGAGCAACAGTAGCGCCAGGATTGGGGATGATGGCCTGGGTAATAGGTGGTATACTTACTGTATGTGGTGGTCTTACAGCAGCAGAACTTGCAGCAGCAATACCTAGAACTGGAGGTATGATGACTTATATAGAAGAAGCATATGGAGATGTGTGGGGATTCTTAACAGGATGGATGCAAACTGTATTATTCTTCCCAGGTACAATAGCAGCACTTGCAGTTATATTTGCTACACAGGTAGTAGTTTTATTGGGAATGGATGTAGATAGATCTTTTACGACTATAATAACAATAGCAATAATAACAATTTTATTTTTATCCTTCTTAAATACATTAGGATCAAAAACAGCAGGTAGTATACAAACGGTAGCTACTGTAGCTAAACTTATACCTTTGGTAATGATAATAATATTCGGTTTTGTGAGCGGAAATGGAAATGTAGAAACTAGATTATTTCCTATGACAGACCCTAACGTCAACACAGGTACAGCACTTGGTTCAGCGTTAATAGCTACACTATTTGCATATGATGGTTGGATAAACGTAGGTTCTATAGCTGGTGAAATGAAGAATCCAGCAAAGGATTTACCAAGAGCTATAGTAGGTGGTCTATCATTAGTTATGGCGGTATATATAGCAATAAATATAGCATATTTATGGGTACTTCCAGCATCAGAACTTGCAGCTACTGCAACTCCTGCAGCAAAAGTTGCTACAGCTATATTTGGGCAAACTGGAGGGACTGTAATAACTGTTGGTATACTTATATCTGTATTTGGAGCTTTAAATGGATATACTTTAACAGCCGGAAGGGTTCCATATAAACTAGCAGTTGAAGGAAGTTTCCCTGGTTATAAATCATTATCTAAATTATCAACTAGTAATGTACCATCTAATGCAATATGGTTTATTGCAATATTATCATGTATATATGCATTGTCAGGCCAATTTAACTTATTAACCGACTTAACTGTATTCATAGTCTGGATATTCTATATAATGACATTTATAGGAGTTATGATATTAAGAAAGAAAAGACCGGATTTACACAGACCGTATAAAGTTCCGCTATATCCTATAGTGCCTCTTATAGCTATAATAGGTGGAGCTTATGTTGTCATAAATACATTAATAACTCAAACAACTTATGCTATAGCAGGCCTTATAGTAACTGCTATAGGTTGGCCAGTTTATAATTCTATAAAGAAGAAAGTAAGAGATTCTAAATAATTAAAAGCCTTGGAATATATTCCAAGGCTTTTATTTTCTTTGATAAATGATACAATTAACTTAAACGAATTTTGAGCAAAGCGAATTTTTATAATGGAGGCAAAAATGTTAGGATTATATATACATGTTCCTTTTTGTGTTAAAAAATGTAATTACTGTGATTTTAATTCATACTCAATGAATAATGTTGATAAAACTAAGTATCTAGATAGTATAGTAAAAGAAATGAATTTATATAAAGAAGATTTTAAGAATAAGGTATTTACAAGTGTATTTATAGGAGGAGGTACTCCTACTA
The DNA here is from genome assembly GCF_058146105.1 of Sporacetigenium sp. TC11. Classification (NCBI taxonomy): domain Bacteria; kingdom Bacillati; phylum Bacillota; class Clostridia; order Peptostreptococcales; family Tepidibacteraceae; genus Sporacetigenium; species Sporacetigenium sp. TC11. The sequence continues at coordinate 220,505 of NZ_JBYVNY010000003.1, forward strand.
TATTAAAAGAAGATGAATTAGAATATATATTTAATAATATACATTCTAACTTTAATATATCTACTGATGCAGAAATAAGTATTGAAGCAAATCCTGGAACTTTGACAAAATCAAAATTGAAAACTCTATATAATATAGGTGTTAACAGACTGAGTATAGGTCTTCAAGCTTATCAGCAAAGTCACCTAGATAAACTAGGGAGAATACATACTTTTGAAGAGTTTATTAATAACTATGAAGATGCAAAAGATATAGGATTTAATAATATAAATATAGATCTTATGTATGCACTTCCAAATCAAAGTTTAGATGAATGGAAGGAGACTCTACAAAAGGTAGTTATGTTAAATCCGACTCATATATCTGCATATTCTCTTATAATAGAAGAAGGCACTGAGTTTTATGAACTATACGAAAAACAGGAATTAAAAGCTACAGATGAAGAACTGGATATACAAATGTACAGACATGTTATAAGATTTTTAAAAGAATATGGATATAATCAATATGAGATATCTAATTACTCTAAAAAAGGATATGAATGTAAACACAATATTATTTATTGGAAATGTGAAGAATATCTAGGATTAGGCCCAGGTGCATCTGGTTATGTAGGTGGAATTAGGTATTCAAATGTTGAAAACTTAGATAATTATTTTAATAATATAAATAACAAAAATAAACCAATAGAAGATGAAAATATATTATCAATTCAAGATAAAATAGAAGAAAAAATATTTATGGGTCTTAGAATGAATGAAGGTATATATTTTAGCGATTTTGCAAAGAAATTTAATATAAACTTCAAAGAAAAATACAAAATTGTTATTGAAAAACTAAAGGAAAATAATTTAATTGATTATGATGATAAAATACTATATTTAACTCCAAAGGGAATCGAAGTTTCTAATTCTGTATTTGTAGAATTTTTGGATTAATAACATAAACTATTGACAAAAAAAGTTTATAATGTTATATAATATATATAATCTTTTTAGCACTCAAAGATGATGAGTGCTAACAGCAGAAACAGGAGGTGTTAATATGGACTTAAATGATAGAAAACTTAAAATCCTCACAGCCATAGTAAGGGATTATATAGAAACTGCAGAAGCAGTAGGGTCAAGAACTATATCTAAAAAGTATGACTTTGGTGTAGGCGCAGCAACTATAAGAAATGAAATGGCTGATTTAGAAGATTTAGGCTACTTAACACAACCTCATACTTCTGCTGGGAGAATACCTTCTGAAAAGGGATATAAGTTGTATGTAGATTCTTTGATGAAGAAAACTGATTTAGATGAAAATGATAAAATTTTAATGCAACAATGTATAGCTAATAATGTTAATCAAATAAAAGAATTAATGCAACATACATCTAAATTATTGTCAAAACTTACGAACTACACAACTGTTGCTTTGTCTTCTAACTTTGTAGAACAAAGTAAAATAAAACATATACAGCTTGTAGAGTTAAATGCTAAAAATATGATGCTAATAGTTGTAACTGAAAAAGGGAATTTGAAAAATATTAATATAAGTAAAGACATAGATATAGATCAAGAAAAACTAAATATAATATCTAATATTCTTACTAGTAAGTTACAACATAAATCTATAGTAGACTTAGACGAGGATTTTATAAAGTATATAAAATCGCAAATAAGTGATTACTCTATGTTTTTTGATCAGTTGCTAAATATTATAAGTAATAATATTGTAACTAAGGAATCTGATATATCATTAAGTGGAGCTACCAATATATTTAACTTCCCTGAGTTTAACGATATTCTAAAAGCTAAAGCATTTTTAAACATGTTAGAAGAAAAAGATGTATTAGCAGATATTGTTAATTCAAAAGGAATAGTAAAAGAAAATGTAAATATAATAATAGGTAGCGATAATAGCTGTGATATAGCAAAAGACTGTAGTATAATAACTGCAACTTATATAATTGATGGAGTTGGAGTAGGTAAGATAGGATTTATAGGACCTACTAGAATGGATTATGCCAAAATTTATTCTATGATAAATTATATGGGTCTATTAATAAATCAAAAATAATATACTCTAAGGGGTGGACAAGACTTGGAAGAAAAAGATTTAAATGCAGAAGAAGTAATCAATGAAGAAGTTATAAATGAAGAAAATATAAAGGCTGAAGAGTCTGATTCAAAAGAAACTGAAATAGAAACATTAAAAGATACTCTACAAAGACTTCAAGCTGATTTTAATAATTTTAGAAGAAGAACTCAACAGGAAAAAGAAAGTTTAAGTATATATGCTAATGAAAAGATAATAACAGATTTACTTCCTGTTATTGATAATATGGAGAGAGCATTAGAAGCATGTGATGATAAAGAAAGTGATATGTATAAAGGGATTGAACTAGTTTATAAACAACTAAAAGATACTTTAGCAAAGTTTTCAGTTGAAGAAATAGCTGCACAAGATGAAACTTTTGATCCTAACTTTCACATGGCTGTAATGCAAGAACCTGTTGAAGGAGTAGAACCAAATAAAGTAATACAAGTACTTCAAAGAGGATATAAACTATCTAATAGAGTTATAAGACCATCAATGGTAAAGGTGTCTTGTTAAAATATAAATTTAGGGAGGATGTTACATATGGGTAGAATAATAGGTATAGACTTAGGAACTACAAACTCTTGTGTTGCCGTATTAGAAGGTGGAGAACCACAAGTTATAGCAAATGCTGAGGGTATGAGAACTACCCCATCAATAGTTGCTTTTGCAAAGGATGGAGAAAAAATAGCTGGGGAACCTGCTAAAAGACAAGCGGTTACAAATGCTGATAGAACTATAGCGTCTATAAAAAGACATATGGGAACAGATTATAAAGTTAATGTGGATAACAATAAATATACTCCACAAGAAATATCAGCAATGATACTTCAAAAATTAAAAGCTGATGCTGAAGGTTATTTAGGCCAAAAAGTAACTGAAGCTGTTATAACAGTTCCAGCATACTTTACTGATGCTCAAAGACAAGCAACTAAAGATGCTGGTAGAATAGCAGGTCTTGAAGTTAAGAGAATAATAAATGAACCAACTGCAGCAGCACTAGCTTATGGACTTGACAAAGCTAATCAAGATCAAAAAATATTAGTTTTTGACTTAGGTGGAGGTACATTTGACGTATCAATACTTGAAATAGGAGATGGAGCTTTTGAAGTTCTAGCTACAAGTGGAGATAACCACTTAGGTGGAGATGATTTTGATAATGTTATAATAAACTATATAGCTGAAGAATTCAAAAGACAAGAAGGCGTTGACTTAAGACAAGATAGCATGTCTCTACAAAGATTAAAAGAAGATGCAGAAAAAGCAAAAAAAGAATTATCTAGTGTTATGACTACTAACATAAACTTACCATTTATAACTGCTACAGCTACAGGACCAAAACACTTAAATATGGACTTAACAAGAGCTAAATTTGAGGAATTAACATCTAATTTAGTAGAAAGAACTATGGAACCTACTAGAAGAGCTTTAAAAGATGCAGGTCTTAATCCATCAGATATAGATCAAGTATTATTAGTAGGTGGTTCTACAAGAATACCAGCAGTTCAAGATGCTGTTAAGAAATTCATAGGAAAAGAACCACACAAAGGTATAAACCCTGATGAGTGTGTTGCAGTAGGAGCTGCTATACAAGGTGGAGTTTTAACTGGAGAAGTTAACGACTTATTATTATTAGATGTTACTCCATTATCATTAGGTATAGAAACATTAGGTTCAGTATTTACTAAAATAATAGAAAGAAATACTACTATACCTACTAAAAAGTCTCAAGTATTCTCAACTGCTGCAGACAACCAAACTGCTGTTGATATACACGTATTACAAGGTGAAAGATCAATGGCAAATGACAACAGTACATTAGGTAGATTCCAATTAACAGAAATACCACCAGCACCAAGAGGAGTACCTCAAGTAGAAGTTACATTTGATATAGATGCAAATGGTATAGTTAATGTTTCTGCTAAAGACCTAGGAACAGGAAGAGAACAAAAAATAACTATAACTTCTAGCACTAACTTATCAGAAGAAGAAATAGAAAGAAAAATAAAAGAAGCTGAAATGAACGCTGAAGCTGATAAAAACAGAAAAGAAAAAATAGAAATATTAAATCAAGCTGAGTCAACTATATACCAAACAGAAAAAACATTAAGTGACTTAGGAGATAAAATAAATGCAAATGATAAGTCAGATGTAGAAGCTGAACTTAGCAATTTAAGAAGTGTTAAAGATAATGAATCTTCATCAACTGAGGAAATAAAAACTGCTATAGATAATGTTATGAACAAGTTCCATAAAATATCTGAGCAAATGTATCAACAAGCTGGAGCTCAAGGAACAGAAGAAGGAAATTCTGGTGCTCAAAGCGGACCAAAAGATGATAATGTAGTAGATGCTGACTATACAGTTGTGGATGATGAAAATAATAAATAGTTCAACAAATTTCAATAGTTGTATATAATTATATAAGGATATAATTTATTATGGAATAGCTTGTAGTTGCAACTGCAAGCTATTCTTATGTATACTAAGTTAAGGTGGTGACAATATATGGCGCAAAAAAGAGATTACTATGAAATTTTAGGTGTAGATAAAAGTTCATCTGCACAGGATATAAAAAAAGCATATAGAAAATTAGCTATGAAATATCATCCAGATAAAAATTCTGGAGATAAAGAATCAGAAGAAAAATTCAAGGAAATAAATGAGGCATACGAAGTTTTATCAGATGAAGGTAAAAAAAGCACTTATGATCAATTTGGCCATGCAGGAATGAACGGTGGATTTGGTGGCCAAGGAGGATTTAGTGGTCAAGGATTTGGCGGCTTTGAAGATATATTTGGAGATATATTTGGAGATGTCTTTGGCGGCGGCTTTGGAGGGCAAGGAAGAAGAAAAAACGGCCCTGAAAGAGGGGCAGACTTAAGATATGCTGTAAATATAACTTTTGAAGAAGCTGCATTTGGTACTACTAAAGATGTTTCAATATCTAGAAGTGAAGAATGTGAAACATGTAGCGGTAGTGGAGCTAAGCCTGGAACATCTAAAAAAACATGTCCAACATGTTCAGGAACAGGAGAAGTAAGAACAGCTCAAAGAACTCCATTTGGAAACATAATGAATGTGAGAACTTGTGATACTTGTGACGGTCAAGGTAGTGTAGTAGAGTCTCCGTGTGGTAAATGTGGAGGACGTGGCGAGATAAGAAAAACTAAAAAGATAGAAGTTAATATACCAGCTGGTATAGATGACGGACAAATGATAAAGTTAAATGGACAAGGGGAACTAGGACGTAAAGGTGGCCCAAGGGGAGACTTATATATAGTTGTAAATGTTGCGTCTCATAATTTATTTAGCAGAGATGGAAGTGACGTTTATTTAGAAATGCCTATAACATTTGTTCAAGCATCGCTTGGGGATGAAGTTGAGGTTCCAACTATAGATGGTAAAGTTAAGTATAAAATACCTGAAGGAACTCAAAGTGGTACAGTATTTAGACTAAAGGATAAAGGTATACCAAGAATCAGAGGTAATGGTAGAGGAGATCAATACGTTAAAATAATAGTTGAAATCCCTAAAAAGTTAAATGAAAAACAAAAAGAGTTGCTAATAGAGTTTGCAAAAGAAAGCGGAGATGAAGTTCATGAAGGAAAAAGAAACTTTATGGATAAGTTAAAGGATCTCTTTGATAAAAAGTAAATTTTATAAAAAACCCTAGACTAAATAGCCTAGGGTTTCATTTATGTATAATTGTATAATTTAAAAGTGAATAATAATATTAAATACTAAAGTTAACTACATATGTTTTTTTATAATAATATTTGGTATAATAAAAGTTATGGGAAAAACGAAAAATATAAGATGAAGGATGGATTGCTTATGAAATGGCTTGAAATAACTATTAAAACTACGACTGAAGCTGTTGAAGCTGTAACTAGTATATTATATGAACAAGGAGTTGGAGGAGTTGCAATAGAAGACCCAAAAGATTTTTTGTTTGAAAAACAAGATGCATTATCATGGGATTATGTAGATGAAGATTTATACAAAAAAAGCGGATATGAAGGAGTTATTATAAAAGCTTATTTATCAGAAGAGAAAAATGTAATAGCATCTATAGAAGAAATAACACAAAAAATGGGAATGCTAAAGGAATACGGGATAAATATAGGTGAAGGTAGCGTCAGCCTTATAGAAGTGGATGAAAATGACTGGGCACATTCATGGAAGGCGTACTACAAACCTGCTAAAATTGGAGAAAAAATAGTTGTAAAGCCAACTTGGGAAGAATACGAAAAAAGTGAAGGCGATATAGTAATAGAACTTGATCCAGGAATGGCATTTGGTACGGGTACACATGAAACTACTAGTATGTGTATAGTAGAATTAGAAAAGTATGTAAAGCCTAGTAGCGTAGTATTTGATATAGGGTGTGGAAGTGGTATATTATCTATAGCTGCAGCAAAACTTGGATCACAAAAAGTTATAGGTGTAGATTTAGATGAAGTTGCTGTTAAGGTTTCAAAAGAAAATGTAGAGGAAAATAATGTTTCTGATATAGTAGAAATAAAATATGGAAATTTAATGGATGTTGTCTCTGATAAAGCCGACATAGTAGTTGCAAATATAATGGCAGATATAATTAAAATACTAGCTAAAGATGTTAAAGGCTCCTTAAAAGAAGACGGAGTATTTATATCATCTGGTATAATACTAGACAAAATAGAAGAAGTAAAAAGTTCTTTAGTAGAAGATGGATTTGAAATAATAGATGTAAGAACTCAAGGTGAATGGTCGGCAATAGTATCTAAAAAAGCTAAGTAGGTGATATTTTGGATAGGTTTTTTGTACAAAAAGAAGATATAAATTTAGATGAAAAATCGTGCTTAATAAAAGGTGAAGATGTAAAGCACATATCAAAAGTTTTAAGATATAAAATTGGACAAGAAATAGAAGTTTGCGACAATGAAAATAATGAATATATATGCGAAATAAATGATATTGATAAAAATGAAGTAACCTTATCTATAATAGAAAAGGTTGAAATTAACAGAGAGTCTCCACTAAAGGTTAGAGTGTACCAAGGATTACCTAAAGGCTCAAAAATGGAAATTATACTTCAAAAGTTAACTGAAATTGGAGCTTATGAAATAATTCCTGTTATTACTAAAAGAAGTGTATCTAAAATTGACGATAAAAAAGAAGATAAAAAGTTAGATAGATGGGAAAGAATTATATACGAGGCATCAAAACAGAGTAAAAGAGGAGTGATACCTAAATTATCTAATGTTCTTACATTTGATGAATCACTAAAACATATGAAAAATAATGACATGAACATAGTGCCTTATGAAAGAGAAAATACAAAATCTATTAAACAAGCAATTAAGGGTTTGAATATAGATAGTATAGGAATTTTTGTAGGCCCAGAAGGGGGCTTTGAAGAAGAAGAAATACAAGATATAGAAAGCAATGACGGAGTATCTGTAACATTAGGTCCTAGAATATTGAGAACAGAAACTGCATCTCTTGTAGCAGCTTCTATAGTATTATATGAGTTAAGCGATTTAGGAGGAGATGAGTAAAATTGAAAAAAGTAGCTTTTTACACCTTAGGATGTAAAGTAAATCAATATGAAACAGAAGCTATGTCTGAATTATTTAAAAAGGCAAATTATGATGTAGTAGGTAGCGAAGAATATGCTGATGTTTATGTAATAAATACGTGTACAGTTACACATATGAGTGACAGAAAATCACGTCAGTATATAAGAAGGGTAAAAAGGACAAACCCAGATTCTATAATAGCTGTTGTTGGATGTTACTCTCAAGTATCTCCAGAGGAGATAATAGATATAGAAGAAGTAAATGTAGTTATGGGTACTAATGATAGAAATAAAATAGTTGAAGTTATAGAAAATATAACTGTAAAAGATAAATTAAGTACAGTTGATGATATAATGAAGGTTCGTCAATTTGAAGAAATGCAAATAACAGAAACACATGGAAGAACTAGGGCATTTCTCAAAATTCAAGAAGGATGCGATAGATTTTGTTCATATTGTATAATTCCTTTCGCAAGAGGACCTATTAGAAGTAGACAAATAGAAAACATAGTAAACGAAGTAAAGGAACTTGCAGATAATGGATATAAAGAAGTAGTTTTAACAGGGATACATGTTGCGTCATATGGAAGAGATTTAAAGGAACAAAACTTAACAATATTAAATGTTATAAAAGAAATAAATAAAATAGAAGGAATAGAAAGAATAAGATTAAGTTCAGTTGAGCCACTTTTAATGACTGATGAATTTATAGCTGAAATGGCATCGATGCCCAAAGTATGTCCACATTATCATCTATCACTACAAAGTGGATGTGATGAAACATTAAAAAGAATGAATAGAAAATATAAAACAAAAGAGTATAAAGATATAGTTGAAAAATTGAGAAAATTTATTCCTGATGTTGCAATAACAACTGACATAATAGTAGGATTTCCAGGAGAAACTGATGAGGAATTCCAAGCTACTTATGAATTTTTAAAGGAAATAGAGCTTTCACAAATGCATGTATTTAAATATTCTCCTAGAAAAGGGACTCCAGCTGCTACTATGGAAAATCAGATAGATCCTCAAATAAAACAACTGAGAAGTGAAAAACTACTAAGTCTTTCTAAGTCAAATTTTGAAAAGTTCTCGTCAAAATTTATTGATAAGACATTACCTGTATTGTTTGAACAAAAAATAGATGAGAAACATTATGAAGGATTAACTTCTAACTATATAAGAGTAGTAGTTGAAAGTAATTGTGATATAGAAGGAAAAATATTAAATGTTAAAATTACAAAAGTAAAAGATGAATATATAGAAGGAAATTTAGAATAATACGTAGAAATAATAAATTTAAAGAAGATGTAGGATAGGGGGTGTAGCATTGGAAAATTGTATATTTTGCAAAATAATTAATGGAGAAATTCCATCTACAAAAGTTTATGAAGATGATAAAGTTATTGCTTTTAATGACATAAATCCTGTTGCTCCAGTACATATGTTAGTTATACCAAAAAAACACTATGAATCAATAATAGATATTCCAGATGAAGAAATGGATATTGTTTCTCATATGCACAAGGTTATAAAAACTTTATCTCAACAAAATGGATTTGATAAAACTGGATTCAGAATAATAAACAACTGTGGGGATGATGGATGTCAAGAAGTAAAACACATACATTTCCACATACTTGCAGGCAAAAAATTAAACCAATTCCTTCCAAATTAAAAAGGGTTGCGAAAAATTAAATTTTAGTTTATAATAAACAAGGTGTGAGGTTGTAAGTAATAAACCTAGTTATAGTCGTAGTTACAGTCCCAGCATAATTGCGGTATCGGAGGGAGGGAAAAAGGAATGTCAGAAGTAAGAGTAAGAGAAAATGAAACTTTGGACAGCGCCTTAAGAAGATTTAAGCGTTCATGTGCAATGTCAGGCATAATGTCAGAAGTAAGAAAAAGAGAACATTACGATAAGCCAAGTGTTAAGAGAAAAAAGAAAGCTGAAGCTGCTAGAAGAAAAAACGCTAAGAAATAATTAAGATAAGAGGTGAAACAGCATGTCCCTTAAATCAAGATTACAAGATGATTTAAAACTTGCTATGAAAAACAAAGATACAGTTAGAAAGTCTGTTGTAACTCTTATAAGATCTGCTATTAAGCAATATGAAGTTGATAATAGAGTAGAGCTTAATGATGATCAAGTAATAGATGTTATAGCTAAACAGTTAAAGCAAGGAAGAGATTCTTTAGCTGAATTCCAAAAAGCAGGAAGAGATGATTTAGTACAACAGATAGAAGCTGAAATCGAAGTTTTAAAAGAGTACTTACCTCAGCAACTAAGTGAAGAAGAGCTAGAAGCAATAGTGAAAGAAACTATAGCTGAAGTAGGAGCAACTTCGTCAAAAGATATGGGTAAAGTCATGTCAGCTGTAAGACCTAAAGTAAAGGGAAGAGCTGATGGAAAACTTATAAATGAATTAGTTAAAAAAAACTTATAATAGATTAAAAGCCTAGAGTATACTCTAGGCTTTTTTATGTTTTTGAGTGAAGCGAATTTTTATATGGGACAAATTAATTTTTTAATCATAACCATATCTCATATTTCATATTTATAAATAAAAGGATATTGAAAGAAGGTGAAAAAATTGATTATATCAGTTAGAGATGTAAGAAATTTTCTAATAAGTATATTAATACCTTTATTAGTAGGGGCAACAAGTTATATGTTATCTATAATAATAGGTAAAATAACTAATGTAGCAATGTATTCAGACTTAATAAAGCCGACTTTTGCACCTCCAGCCTTAGTATTTCCTATAGTTTGGACTATTTTATACATATTAATGGGTATAGCGGCATATAAAATATGGAAATTAGGATATGATAGGATACCTGTAAGAGATTCTTTATTTTACTATAATCTACAGTTATTTTTAAATTTTATATGGTCTATATTGTTCTTTGGACTAGGGCTAAGACTTACTGCACTTATTGACTTACTATTACTTATAGTAGTTGTGATAATAATGAATTTAAAGTTTAATAAAATAAATAAGAAAACTGCATACTTAAATATACCGTATTTATTATGGCTGACATACGCGGGTGTATTGAATTACTATGTGTGGATGTTAAATAAGTAGAAATCAAGCCTTCTTGTTATAAAAAAGAGGGCTTACTTTTAATTATTAGAAAATATGGGGGGATAATTATGGAATATGCTTTTATGAATACTAAGTTAAATATAAGTGAAAATAGACGAAACTATAATGAATTAAGAAAAAAATTTATATATCTTGCTTATGATTTATCTAGCGAATTTGAAAATCAACACTTAGATGAGAAAATAGGACTATTTAAAACATTTAGCCAAGTAAAAAAGATAGCGCAACCAGTTGCTAAGGAATGTATAAAAATTCTTATATCTCATGGTATATACGATATAGATATAGAACAATTTTTAAGTGACTATGATTCTGATGATAAAGAACTAAGACATAAATATGGAGATTTATATTATATAGATATATTTAAATACCAAAGACCTAAAGGACTTAACTTTAATATAGTATTAGATGGCATGAGCTTGACCATATTTGAATATGTATATAGAATGCAATTTTATTTAATAGAAATTATTAATAATAGATTAGATGCTCATGTATATGATGTTCCAAATTATGAAAATGCAAAAAGGGCGTTAGGAATATTTAATAATTTAGAATTAGGTGATTTTGATTATTATAAAAAAATAAATCTCTTAGGAGAAATAATAAACTTAAATCCTTATAGATCTAAATATTATGAGTATATTATAGATAATTATGGAGATGAAAATCTAGAAATAGAAAATATAGCAAATTATTTTGATATAAATTTGGATAAATACAAAGTATCTTATATATATGAGATTTATCACGATATTAAGTTAGAAAATGAAGAAGATACCATAGAAGCTCTTAAACAAATACAAAATAAAATAGAGTTTATTGGAATAAAGGAACATACAGTAATAGGTGAATTAAAAAGAATATTAGAAGAATTCAATTTACAATCTAGAACTGTTGATGATATAGTATTTGAGACTAAAGAAGAAGCAAATTTAGCTAGAGGTGAAAAAATAAAATTAGATTTTATGTTTGATGAGTTTTATAAATTTAATGAAGATCAATTAATAGATTTAAAAGAAGTCATATCTAGTGATAAATTTATAAGTAATATAGTTCCTAAATATATATCTAAAATAGATACAAGGCTAAGTGAGATAGATATAGAAAAAAGAACTGTAAATGGTGTGTTATTTGAAAGTAGAGAAGAAGCTAATTTAGTAATACAAGAAAAAGAAAAGCTTGATTTTATGTTTAAAAACTTTGAACTATTAGGAGAAAATGAATTAATAGAACTAAAAAGAAAAATAGAAGAATCAGATTTTAAAACTAGTGTTTTATCAAATTATAAGGCAAAATTAAATAATGAAATACTCAAAAAACAAGAAGAAAAGAGCATACGACAAATGTATGCTGCTGCAGATTTAGATTCTGTTGAAAATATAAAAGTTTTATTAGAAGAATTAAGCAATAACTATCAAACCGATATAGCACTAAAATATAAAGATGAATTATCAAAGAGACTAAATAAGATACAATTAAATAATATTTTGGAAAAAACTAAATTGAATAAAGTTGTTAATCTATTTAAGAAAAATAAATAGTAAAAATTCGTTTCACTCATGTTAAAAAGCCTTGGATATTACCCAAGGCTTTAAATTATTTGATATAACATTTTAATTGCAACCCCTAAAGACATACTTATAAATATAGGCTTTATAAGTTTAACTCCTTTTGATATAGCAAGCCTAGAACCAAGCTGAGCTCCTAATATCATAGATATAGCGAAAGGGATACCTATTTTATACAGTATCTGACCATTTATAGCAAAAAGAATAAGAGATGTTATGTTGCTTACAAAATTTAAAACCTTAGTGTTGCCAGATGAATTTAAAAAATCAAAGCCATATATTTTTATTAGTCCAAACATTAAAAAGGTACCTGTACCAGGACCAAAAAATCCATCATAAAATCCAAGAGAAAATGCAAGGATAATACCAAGTTTTATGTTTTTATCATTAAGACCTTCAAATGTATTTTCTGCACCTAGTGACTTAGATCTAATAGTATAAATTCCAACAGCTAGTATTAATACCAAAACTAATATATTTAGTATGTTTTCATTTATATTAAGTACAGTTTTAACTCCTAATATAGAGCCTAATATAGTAAAGGGTATAAGTTTTTTTAATAAGTCATTATTAGTAGCTCCAGATTTTATGTATCTAAGAGCACTTGTAAATGACCCAGTAGAAGATGCAAATTTATTAGTTCCAAGTGCGTAATGTGGAGATACACCACTTATCATAAGAGCAGGCAAACTTATAATACCACCGCCTCCGGCTATAGCATCAATAAAAGCAGCCAAGAATCCTGCAATACATAAAAATATCAACTGTTCAATCATGTAAACTTCCTCCAAAATAAATTATATAACATTATATATTATATAATAAAAAAAACAAAAAAAGCCTTTCTATTATAAATGTTTAATCAGGTGAGTGAATATATAATAATTAACATAAATTACATATAGATGTATCAAAGTCATGTTTGTATAATACACTTAAAAAAAATATTGTATTGTTTTAAATGTTATATTATGCTAAAATCCATTTATATAAATTATAAAAACATATAGTTTAGTTTTCTAGGGTTCCGCATTTTATAATGGTCAGGTCCAAGAGAAAACGCACAGTTAACTGTGTACACGGAAGGATAAAAGCCTGGGAGATATTTAATAATATTTCTATAGGCTTTTTTATTTTTACATATTTTAAAATTGAGGAGGTATTCTAATGAAAAAGTTTGTTATTGAAGATGAGTTTTGGAACCTGTTTCCTAGTGCAAAGATTGGAGTTGTTATTTGTAATAGCATAGATAACACTATAAAAGATAAAGAAGAATATAAGGAAATGATTTTGCAGGGAGAAGAAGAAGCGCTAAAGCACCTAAAGGATGCAGAATTTAGCAATAACCAAGTAATTAAAGTATGGAGAGAAGTATTCAAAGAATTTAAAACTAAAAAAGGTGCAAGGTCATCTATTGAGGCATTACTAAAGCGAGTGAATAATGGAAATCATATAGGAACTATTAACCCCTTAGTGGATATCTACAATTCTATTTCACTAAAATATGCACTTCCTTGTGGTGGTGAAGATATAGATAAATTTATAGGAGATATTAAATTGACTAGAGCAATTGGAGATGAAGAATTTATTCCATTAGGAACAGATGAAAACTCTCCACCATATGAAGGAGAAATAGTTTATAAAGATAATGGTGGAGCAATTTGTAGATGTTGGAATTGGCGTGAAGCAGTGAGAACAATGCTTACAGAAAATACAAAAAGTGCCTTTTTATGTATCGAATTAGTAGACGAAAGTAGATTTGAAGAATTTGAGAATGCTTTAAATGACTTGGCAAAAACAGTTCAAGAGAATTTAGGTGGAACATGTAAAATTTCAATTTTAGATATTAATAACAAGGAAATATCAATAAATTAATTTAGGAGGTAAAGTTATGGGTGGTTTCAGTTACAAAGATATTTATGTTGAGGATGGCAAAAGGGTACTAGAAGTGAACATACTTCCTGAAAAGTATTGTAACTTTGATTGTATATTTTGTCCTATTGGAAGGTCACATAATAAAGTAGATACACCTCAGTCCTTTGATGAGATGGAGAACTCATTAAAAGAACTAGAAAGTATGATAGAAGATAATAAAGCAGAACTAGTTTTTATTAACTCAAAAGGGGAAGCCCTAGTAAATGATAAAGTTTGTGATGTTATTGAACTTATAAAGGGCAAAGGGGTACCTGTAAGATTGCTTTCTAATGGATATTTACTGGGTAAAGATGAATCTATAAAAGTAGCCAATGTATGTGATGAAGTTATTGGAGAGATAAAAGCAATAACAGAAAAAGATTTTCAAAAAATTCAAAGACCAATTGAAGGATACACATTAGAAGAATATATTTCAAATATGATTTCATTTAATAAACAGTATAAAGGAAAATTTATATTAGAAGTAACAATTATCAAGGGATATAACGATGATGAAGAATCAATTCAGAAGATAAAAAATATTATTAAGGAAATATCTCCTAACAAGATAATTATTGCAAGAATGGAAGATGAAATATTTAAGAAGAAACTTGGTATATCTGATGAAAGATTTGATGAAATTTCAAAAGCATTACTAAATATTTAAAAATACTAATGAACAATATTTGTAAACTGTGTAATATATTATAATTTATTTTTTCAAAATAAAACGAGCGTGTTTTTAGTTAAAAAACGCGCTCGTTTTTGTTATTTTTCTTCAACTATTAATTCCTTACTATTCTCCCATAAACCGTGTATATTGCAATAGCTTAGTGCATATAAAATACCAGGTTTACTTACTACAACTTTAGTTACGCCTAAAGGATTAGTAAACTTATCGTACTCTCCATGAGCAGAGAAGTTAAAAGAAGCTAATTCAACAGGGAATTTTTCGTCGTATGCTTTATAGTATAGTTTTATCCAATTTATATGATGTTCTATTGTATTTGGATGACGTATTTCATCTCCTATTGAAACCCTTACTTCAAATTCTTCTGAAGGTTTAACAGTTTCTGGAGCATGTATAACAGGAACGTGTTTTTCACCTTTCCAATCGCCACTTTGTATTAAATCTTTTATCATAGGAATTACCCCCTTAATTTTTTTTGTTATTTATTAACTAACACAATATATATATTCCCAAGGAAAAAGAAATATAAACATTTTTTATTTAAAAACATAAAATTTATAAAAAATAAATATAAATAATGAGTAACAATTAAAGGTAATTTTAAATATAAATACTCATAGAATATATTAAGGGGGTTATGTATATGATTGAATTGCCGAGCGATTTACAAGTTAATCAACCTACTGTAACACTTGTAGGAAATAGATTTGTATGTATAGAAAACTATATATCAATACTTGAATATGATACAAATATTATAAGAGTAAAAACAAAGTCTAATGTAATAAAGATATTAGGTGATAAGCTAAGTCTAAAATATATAACAGATGCAGAATTAGGAATAAAAGGTATAATACACGGGATAGAGTATAGTAATTAGGGGGAGATACCATTGATAAGTTTTATAAAAGGGTATTGTCTAGTAAGTATCGAGGGATTAAATGTAGAAACATTTATAAATCACCTTATAAGAAACGGGGTATATGTTTATAATGTGAATAGAATATCAAATACAAAAGTAGAGCTAAGCATATACAGAAAGGATTTAAGAAAACTTACTAAAATATATAGAAGTTCAAATTTTGATGTGAAAATAAAAAGAGCATCTGGTCTTCCGTTTATAATGAAGAGAATATATAAAAGAAAAACGCTGTGGATAGGAGCTATAATATCACTATTATTATTAATATCTACATCCTTGTTTGTAACTGATATATATATTCAAGCGCCAGAAGGAATAGATAAATACGCTATAAGAAAAGAGTTATATGGTTTTGGGCTAAAACCTGGGGTTTATAAAGAGAAAATAGATAGAAAACAAATAAGAGATCATATAATGAGTAAATTTGAAGATGTTGCTTATGTTTCTATAAATATAAAAGGTACTAATGTTTTTGTTACTATAACTAAAAAGGCAGAGAGTCTAAAACAAAATATCGATACTAATTATTGTAATATAATAGCAGAAAAAAATGGTATAATAGAAAAGGTAATTCCAAGAAGTGGAAATCCCATAGTTAGCAAAGGAGATATAGTTCAAAAAGGAAACTTACTAATATCAGCAGGAAGTACAAATGCTGTACCAGAGGTTTGGGCTAAAACCTTTTATGAATCAAAACAAAATGCGAAATACATAGAAGATGAGAAAGTTAAAACAGGAAATAAAAAAAGAGTATATACTATAGGTATTTATGACAAAGAATATAGTATAAGAAGAAATATAGACTATAAAAATTATACTATAGAAAACGAAAATTACAAAGTATCAATAGGAGATTATACATTTCCTGTTCAAATAAAAGTAAGTACATTTTATGATGTTAATTTAAAATCAGTTAAAAAAAACCCAGATGAAATAAAAGAAAACTTAAAACAAAAGGCATTAAAAGAATTAGAATATATAATACCTCTTGATGCTAGAATAGTAGATGTAAAACATGACTACAATATAAAGAAAGATATTTTAGAATATATAGTTACAGTAGAAACTTCAGAAAATATAGCACAAATTCAGCCATTAAATAAATCTGAAGCAGAACAAATATTAAAAGAGCAAGAAGCAAAACAAAATGAGATTCAACCACAACCTAGAAATCCTCAAAAAATGCCTATTAATGATCCAAGAAATAATATGAACTTAGATAATTCAGAAGATAGTCAAAAAGATAATAAACAAGATAATCAATAAAAACTAAGGAGGAACTTAGATTGATAATACAAAAGAAAATAGAAATTGAAGATCAAAATTTTGAAAGAGAACTATTTGGAAATTTTGATGAAAATATAAAATTAATAGAAAACAATCTAAATATAGATGTATTATTAAGAGAAGGAAATATAATTTTATTAGGCGAAGAAGAAAATGTAGACGCAGCACTTAAATTAATGGATGAGTTATATAAAATAGTTAGAAAAGGCAATTCACTAAATAAACAAAATATATCTTATGCTATAGGTCTTTTGTTTGAAGGAACTGAGCATAAAATGCAAGAATTAGATGATGTAATAATCATGACTGAAAAAGGAAAGACAATACAACCAAAGACATTAGGCCAAAAGGAATATATAAATAAAATAAGAAATAACGATATAACATTTGGTATAGGTCCTGCAGGTACAGGTAAAACATATCTAGCTGTTGCTATGGCTGTTAGAGCTTTTAAAAAAGATGAAGTAAGTAGAATAATACTTACTCGTCCAGCTGTTGAAGCAGGAGAAAGTCTAGGATTTTTACCTGGAGATTTAAAAGATAAGGTAGATCCTTATTTAAGACCTTTATATGATAGTTTATTTGAAATATTAGGTGGAGATAAATTTGCTAAATACTTAGAAAGGGGACTAATAGAAGTAGCACCATTAGCATTTATGAGAGGTAGAACTCTAGATAATGCATTTATAATATTAGATGAGGCACAAAATACAACTCCTGAACAAATGAAAATGTTTTTGACTAGACTTGGATTTGGATCAAAGGCTGTAGTAACAGGTGACTTAACTCAAACAGATTTACCATCAAATAAAAAGTCAGGGCTTATACATGCATCTAACATATTAAAAGATGTTCAAGGAATAGGAATTATTACTTTAACTCAAAGAGACGTTGTAAGACATGAACTTGTACAAAGAATAATAGCAGCATATGAAAAACATGAAAAACCTAAAAATATCGAAAATAATATAGAAAATAAATTTAGAGGAAAAAATACTAACAAAAGGTAAAGAAGGTGGATATATGGAACTTATAATAGATAATAGACAAAATAAAATTAATATATCTAATGAACTTATAAAACAAATGGAAGAAGTTGTGTTAGAATGTTTAAGATATGAAGAATATGATGAAGAATATGAAGTTAGTTTATCATTTGTGGATAATGAAGAAATACACAGCTTAAATAAACAATATAGATCAGTAGATAGACCTACTGATGTATTATCTTTTCCTCTTATAGATGATGAATTTGATTTTGACATAGATGTTGAAGAAAAAATATTAGGAGATATTGTTATATCTTTAGAAAAGGCTTTAGAGCAAAGTGAAGAATACAAACATAGCTTTGAGCGAGAAGTATGCTTTTTAGTTTGCCATAGTATGTTTCATTTAATGGGGTATGATCATGATAATGATGAAAACACCAAAGAAATGAGAAAAAAAGAGGAGGCTGTTTTAAATAAGCTTGGTATTATAAGGGAGTAAGTATAATGAAACAAGGAAAAAAACGTCAAAGTTTAATGAAAGCTTTTAACTGCGCAATAGATGGTGTAATATATACATTTAAACATGAAAGAAATATGAAAGTTCACTATTTAGTTGCAGTTTTAGTTCTTATAGCTAGTTTGTTTTTCGATTTTACAAAGCAAGAAATGTTATTGCTTTTATTCGCCATAAGTTTAGTTGTAATTTCTGAGATGTTTAATACAGCAGTAGAAAAGGCAGTAGATATAATAACAGATGAATACCATCCTTTGGCAAAGATAGCCAAAGATGTTGCTGCTGGTGCTGTTTTAATAGCTACTTTAAATTCAGTAGTTGTAGGATACATACTATTTTTCGATAAAATAAATGATTTGTCTCATTCGCTTTTCTACACTATAAGAAAATCAGAATTACACGTAACTGTAATATGTATAGTTATGGTATTAATTGCAGTTGTAGTGGTAAAAGCGTTGACTGATACAGGAACTCCTCTTCAAGGAGGTATGCCAAGTGGCCATGCTGCACTTGCATTTGCAATTGCGACTGCAGTTACATTTATTACAGAAAAGGTAGTGGCATCAACACTTACCTATATTATGGCAGTCTTAGTTGCCCAAAGCCGGATAGAAGGAAAAATACATACCTTTTGGGAGACTGTGGCAGGTGCTCTCTTAGGAGTTTTAGTAACTATTTTAGTATTCCAATTAAGTTTATTTTAGAAAGTGGGGATAATATATATATTCCCACTTTTGTGTTGTTTTGGTATAATGATTAGTACTCATAAATATAAATAATAAGGTTTCAAAATAATTAGGAGGTTTTTTAATGGATAATAAAGAGCTGTTAAAAATAGCAGAGGAAACTGTAAGTAAAGCATACGTTCCTTATTCTAACTTTCATGTTGGAGCAGCACTCCTTACAAAATCAGGGAAAGTATACACAGGATGTAATGTAGAATGCGCCTCATATGGTGGAACAAATTGCGCTGAAAGAACGGCAATATTTAAGGCTATATCAGAAGGAGAAAGAGAATTTGATGCTATAGCAGTTGCTAGCGATAATTCTAAAAAAGGATTAGCCACATTTCCATGTGGAATATGCAGACAGGTAGTAGCCGAATTTGGAAAAGATATAAGAATAATATTAGGTGTATCGGATGGAGATATAAAAGAGTTTACTATAGAAGACTTACTTCCCCATTCATTCGAATCATCAGACTTTAGATAAGATTAAAATAAGGAGTGACAATATGTTTAAATCAGGATTTGCTAGTATAGTAGGAAGACCAAATGTAGGAAAATCTACACTTATGAATAGTATGATAGGTGAAAAAATAGCCATAATGAGCGATAAACCTCAGACAACTAGGAATACAATTCAAGCAGTTTATACAGATAAAAATTCTCAAATAGTATTTTTAGATACTCCAGGAATTCACAAACCTAAAAATGTATTAGGAGAGTATATGGTAAAAGCTGCATCAGAGGCATTTAGAAATGTAGATGTTGTTTTATTTGTTGTAGATGAATCAAAAACAATAGGACCTGGAGATAGAAGAATAATAGAAGATTTAAGAAATGTAAAATCTCCTGTTGTATTAGTAATAAACAAAATAGATAAGTTGGAAAAAGAAGAATTATTAGTACTGATGCAAAAGTATCATAATGAAAATGTATTTGCCGATATAGTTCCTATATCAGCTATAAAAGAAAAAAATATAGATACATTACTAAAGGTTATAAGAAAATATATAGAAGAAGGTCCTAAATACTTCCCAGACCATATGATTACGGACCAACCTGAAAGAGTATTAATTGCAGAACTTATTAGAGAAAAGGTGCTTCACTTCGTACATGATGAAGTTCCACATGGAGTTGCAGTTGAAATAGAGCAGATAAAATCTAGAGATGAAAAGGACATAATAGATGTAAATGCAATTATATATTGTGAAAGAGACTCACATAAGGGTATAATAATAGGTAAGAATGGAAGAAAACTAAAAGGAATAGGAAAATCTGCTAGAGAAGATATAGAGAGACTTTTAGGATCTAAAGTTAATTTACAAGTGTGGGTTAAGGTAAAAGAAAATTGGAGAAATTTACAAAATTCTATAAATAATTTTGGATATACAGATAAATAAGTAAAGGTGGGTTTTATGGATAAGAATGAAGAGGTGTCCAAGAAACTATTAGATGATGTTATAAACTTAATAGACAACAATAAAATATTAGAAGTTACAGAATTACTAGAAGAATATCATCCAAAAGATGTAGCAGAAATAATAGAGATGTTAGATGAAAATAGGCAGTTAATGTTATTTGAGATACTGCCTATTAACTTAGCTGCCACTATATTAGATGAAGCAGATTCTCAACTTTTTGATTTTATTTTATCGAAGATAAGTTTAGAGCATAAAAAGGGTATATTAGAACTTATGTCACTAGATGATATGGCTGATATATTGGGGGAATTAGGAGAAGAAAAAAGAGAAGAAATAATAGATTTATTAAATCATGAAGATGCAAAAGACTTAAAAGAACTTTTGGTATATAAAGAAGACTCAGCTGGAGGAATAATGACAACTGATGTTATGGCTGTAAGAAAAGACATGACTGTAGGTGAAGCCATAGAGTATATGAGAGAAAATGCTCCAGGCGCTGAAACAATATACTATATATACGTAGTTGACCAACAAGATAAATTAGTTGGAGTATTATCTTTAAGAGAGCTTATAACATCAAGACCATCTAATATATTAGAAAATATAATGAGTGAAAACATTATATCTGTGTATCTAGATGATGATCAAGAAGAAGTTGTAAAATTAGTGTCTAAATACGATTTACTGGCTATTCCTGTAACGGATTCTAACGAGAAGTTAAGGGGAATAATAACAGTAGATGATGTTATAGACGTAATGGAAGAAGAAGCAACTGAAGATATGTATAAATTTGCTGGAACATCGGAATATGAAAGTGAAAATACTGAAGAAGATAGACCATCAGTTCAAGCAATAGGATCTGTAAAAGCCAGACTTCCTTGGCTTATAGTAACTTTATTTGGTGGGTTTCTTTCAACTATGGTTTTTTCAAAGTTAGATATTATTTTAAATCAAGAATATATATTCTTAGTGTTTTTCATTCCACTTATATTAGGTATGGGTGGAAATATAGGAACACAAGCATCTGCACTTACTGTTAGAGCACTTTCTTCTAAAGATGGGCAAATTAGAAATATTCTAGTTGAAGGAGCTACAGGAGCTTTAACCGGTATAACTTGTAGCTTAATAATATTTATAACTACGTACATTTGGATAAAAAGTTTAAGTATATCTTTTATAGTATCTTTATCACTTGTATTTAATATGATAGTTAGTGCTATTATAGGTGCACTAGTTCCAGTAATATTTAAAAAATTAGATGTTGACCCATCTATAGTATCAGCTCCTCTTATATCTACAACACTTGATATAACAGGAATTACAGTTTATTTTATAGTTGTAAATACTCTGTTGTCAAAAATTGTATAAAAATAACATGAATTATTTTCCCTCTTCTTACTAAAACTATAATATAACCGTAAGAAGGGGGTTTTTAAAAATGAACAATATGTGTTGGGAAGTTTTTAAAAAGACAGGAAGTATAGAAGCGTATTTATATATAAAAGAATACACTAGCTCCATAGTCACAAATGAAGATATAAGGGAGATAAGTAGTAATTATGATGATAATCAACACCCAGGGGATAGTTTTAAGAGCTTCGAAATATAAAGAAAATGATTTAATACTTACAGTATTCACAAGAAAACTTGGAAAAGTATCTGTACTTGCAAAAGGAGCTAAAAGAAACAAAAGTTCATTACTTGCAACGTCACAACCACTATCTTATTCAAACTATACCTTGAGAAAATACGGTACAATGTATAAGGTAAGTCAAACTGATATAATAAAAAGTTTTTACAATATATCATA
This sequence comes from Sporacetigenium sp. TC11, assembly GCF_058146105.1. Taxonomy (NCBI): domain Bacteria; kingdom Bacillati; phylum Bacillota; class Clostridia; order Peptostreptococcales; family Tepidibacteraceae; genus Sporacetigenium; species Sporacetigenium sp. TC11. The sequence continues at coordinate 243,113 of NZ_JBYVNY010000003.1, forward strand.
TAATATTGAAGCCTTTTCTTATGCAACTTATATAACTAAATTAGTTGAAGATTCTATATTTGAAAATCAAACAAATAATAGATTATTTATACTATTAGCTCAAACATTGTATTTATATTCTACGTTAGATATAGATTATAAATATATAACCCGTGCTTTTGAACTAAAGTTTTTAGAATATATAGGATACAAACCAATAGTAAATAAATGTGCAAATTGTAAGACTGCAAATTTACAAAATGGAATGTTTAACATATATGAAGGTGGAGTATTATGTAGTAATTGTCAAAATAAATTTGAAGAAAATTTAAAAATAGATCAAACTACTATAAAACTTATGGAATATATATTGAATAATGATATACTAACTTGCAATAAAGCAAAAGTATCTAAATATATAACTAATGAACTAGAAAAAATATTAAGAATGTATATGCAAAACTATCTAGATAATTTAAATTTAAAATCGTTATATTTATTACAAAATATGGATAATATATAATTATAAATAATAATAAGCCAAGGAGTGGTAAATATGAATAATATAACACTAGAACAAATAGACCAGGTCCTACATAGAATGCCAGCAGTATCATATGCTGATGCAAAAGAAGCATTACTTGCTACTAATGGAGATGTAATAGAGGCGATAGTATATCTAGAAAATAAAAGTAATAAAAAGAATATAGATCTACATTCAATGTTTGAAAATATGGGCAATATGAATAGTGAAATGATGAGTAATATAAAAGATATGATTAAAAAAGGAAACGTTGTAAGAGTAGTTATAGAAAAAGACGGAGATAAAGTTATAAACTTACCTATAACAGTTGGAGCTGCAGCATTAGTTTTAGGGCCTATGGCTACTGTATTAGGATTATCAGCTGCTATGCTTACTAAATATAACGTTAAGATTACTAAGGAAAATGAAGAAGTAATACTAGATTTAGGAGAATTAACAGAAGAAAAAATAAACTTCTTAAAAAATATGATGAACCCAAAAAATTGTACTACAGATAGCAAAGATGTAACAGAAGATTTAATGAAAGAGTCATATACAACTACAACGACTACAACAACTACTGCCAATGCTACTGCTAATACTAATAAAGAAAATGCTACTGTAACAGTAAGTGTAGAAAAAGAAAGTACAGATAATAACGATGTAATAATGGAATAATACAACTTACTTGACAAATTATGCATATTTTGTTAACCTAAAAGTTAGAAATCATCAATTAAGGGCCTTTCGTGTAAACGAGAGGCTATATTTTTTACATAAATAATAGGAGGGAAGTATATGAACTTTCAAAATATGATACTTACTTTGCAAAACTATTGGTCTAAGCAAAACTGTATCATTATGCAACCTTACGATACAGAAAAAGGTGCAGGTACTATGAATCCAAATACATTTTTGAGATCATTAGGACCAGAGCCATGGAAAGTATGTTATGTTGAGCCATCTAGAAGACCAGCTGATGCTAGATATGGTGAAAACCCTAACAGATTATATCAACATCATCAATTTCAAGTTATATTAAAACCATCTCCTGATAATATTCAAGAGCTATATTTAGAAAGCTTAAGAGCTATAGGTGTAATTCCAGAAGAACATGATATAAGATTTGTTGAAGATAACTGGGAATCTACAACTTTAGGTGCTTGGGGTCTTGGATGGGAAGTATGGTTAGATGGTATGGAAATAACTCAATTTACATATTTTCAACAAGTAGGTAGTATAGACTGTGAACTAGAATCAGGAGAAATAACATATGGTCTTGAAAGACTAGCTATGTATATTCAAGATGTGGAAAATGTTTATGATCTACAGTGGAATGATAATATAAAATATGGTGATATATTTAAAAAAGCTGAGTACGAAAACTCAGTATATAGCTTTGAAGAAGCTGATACAGATATGTTATTTAATTTATTTGATATTTATGAAAAAGAAGCTTTAAGACTTATGGATAGAAGTCTTGTAATACCATCTTACGATTATGTTTTAAAATGTTCACACACATTTAATGTACTAGATGCAAGGGGAGCAATTGGAGTTAGTCAAAGGGCTTCTTTCATATCTAGAGTTAGAAATATGGCTAGAAAAGTAGCTGAAACTTACGTTAATCAAAGAAGAGAAATGGAATTACCTCTTTTAAAGGAAGGTGAAAAAATTGAATAAATACCTTTTATTTGAAATAGGAGTTGAAGAACTACCTTCAAGATTTATAAATTCATCACTTGGGCAACTAGAAACTTCAATAAAAAAACTTCTAGGAGAAAATAGGGTTAATTTTGGAAATTTAAAGACATATGCTACACCTAGAAGACTAGCTTTAATAATTGAAGATATAGCAGATAAACAAAGTGATTTAGAAGAAGAATTAAAAGGACCTGCTAAAAAAATTGCCTTTGATGGTGATAACAATCCTACAAAACCTCTTCAAGGGTTTATGAAAAGTAAATGTGTAGATATTAATGATCTATACTTTAAAACTGTAGGAAAAGATGAATATGTATTTGCTAAAATAAGACAAGAAGGTAACTACACTCAAGAAGTTTTAGAAAGAATACTTCCAGAGGTAATTAAATCTATAAACTTTCCTAAAGCTATGCGTTGGGGAGGAAAAAGTTTAAGATTTGCAAGACCTATAAGATGGATAGTATCTCTTTATAATGATAAGGTATTAAACTTTGAATTAGAAGGAATAAAATCCTCTAATATAACAAAAGGACATAGATTCTTAGGTAAGACAGAATTTGAAGTTAATTCACTAGAAGACTATCTATCAAAGTTAAAAGAAAATTATGTGATATTAGATCATGTTGAAAGAGCTAGTATTATAAAAAATCAATGTATTGATGTTGCTAAATCATTAGGTGGAGAACTTGTATTTGATGAAGATTTGCTAGAAGAAGTTAATTATCTAGTTGAATATCCAACTGCTTTCTATGGAGAATTTAATAATGATTACTTAAAACTACCTAAAGAAGTTATAATAACTCCTATGAAACAACATCAAAGATATTTCCCTGTGGAAAAAGATGGACAACTTCTTCCTAATTTTATAGCCGTTAGAAATGGTGATAGTCATGCTATAGAAAATGTCAAAAAAGGTAACGAAAGAGTGTTAGAAGCTAGACTTGCAGATGCCTTATTCTTCTATAGAGAAGACACTAAAAAGCCATTAGAGTCATATGTAGAAAAGCTAAAGACTGTTGTATTCCAAGATAAACTTGGAACAATTTACGATAAAACTGTAAGAATAGAAAATTTATCTAAAGATATACTAAATGAATTAGGTTATAAAGAAGATTTATCTAATACATCAAGAGCTTCAAAGATTTGTAAAGCAGATTTAGTAACTTCTATGGTATTTGAATTTACAGAACTTCAAGGTGTAATGGGAAGAGAATATTCAAAGTTATCTAATGAAAATAGCAATGTAAGTGAAGCTATATTTGAACATTATTTACCAAGATTTGCTGGAGATATTTTACCTCAAACTAATTTAGGTATAGTATTATCAATATCTGATAAACTAGATTCAATAGCAGGATTCTTTGCTATAGGAATACAGCCAACTGGATCACACGATCCTTATGCACTTAGACGTCAAGCTTTAGGTATAATAAATATATTAATGGATAAAAATATAAATGTTAGCTTAAGAAGTTTGATAAACTATTCTCTTAATAACTATGAATTCTTAAATATAAATAAAGATACAGTATCTAATGAAATAATTGAATTCTTTAAAGATAGAATTAAAAATATGTTTAAAGATTTAGGAATAAGATATGATGTTGTAGATGCAGTACTTAGTGCACAGATAGATGATATATCTGATATGTATATAAGGGCTGGGCAATTAAATAATTGGTTAAATAAAGATGAATTAGTTGAAATGTTAACTGCATTTAACAGAGTTGCAACATTAGCTCAAAAATCAGAACATTCTAATGTAGATAAATCTTTATTAAAAGAAATATCAGAAATAGATTTATACAATAAATTTATAGCTGTTAGAACTAATGTTTTAGAATATATTTGCAATAAGGATTATTCAAAAGCACTTGATGAATTTGCTACATTAAAGCAGCCAGTTGATAGCATGTTTGACTCTGTAATGATAATGGATAAAGATGAAGATATAAAAAACAATAGATTAGCATTACTTAGACAAATATATGATACCATGCTTACAATATGTGATTTATCAAAAATAGTTTACAAATAATATCATAAATTTAAGCCGGGGATTATCCTCGGCTTTTATTTATATAATCTATCAAAAAAATATTTACAGAATATACTATATAGATATATAATATACTATATAAAGAAAAAATAATAATTAGTGTAGCATATATGAAAAGAGGGTGATTATCATTCAGCTTAATCAACGCCAACAAAAGATAATAGAAATAGTGAAAGAAAATGAACCCATAACTAGTGAGCATATAGCATCAATATTAAGTGTAACTAGAGCAACATTAAGATCTGACCTTGCAATACTTACTATGACGGGAATATTAGATGCAAGACCTAAAGTAGGGTATTTTTATTCGGGGATAAATGAAAACAATCTTTTAAATAAAAAATTAACTGATAAAAAAGTTAAAGATATAATGAGTTTACCTATAGTGGTAAAAAAAGATACAACAGTATACGATGTTATAGTTTCTATGTTTTTATCAGATGTGGGAACAATATTTATAACAGATGAAAAAAATGAATTATGTGGTGTGGTTTCTAGAAAAGACTTATTAAAAAATACTATAGGTGGAAGTGATATAAATAAAATACCTGTAGGACTTATTATGACTAGAATGCCTAATGTTGTAACTGCAAAACCAGAAGACAATGTAATTGTAGCAAGTAAAAAGATAATAGAACATGAGATCGATTCACTTCCCGTAATAGAAACTGTAAGTGAAAATGGCATAGAAATAACAAAAATTATAGGAAGAATCTCTAAAACAAATATAACTAAACTACTTGTAGAACTAGCAAGCAACTAGGTAGGGAGGAAATTATGGATAATTTAGTTGTTTATGTAATATCAGACTCAGTAGGTGAAACCGCTCAACAGGTTACAAAAGCAGTTGCATCGCAGTTTGATTTAGATGGAAAATACGAAATAAGAAGGTTTCCTTATGTTACAGATGTAGAATACATAAAAGAAATATTAGATGAAGCAAAAAGAGAAAAAGCTATAGTAGTTTATACGTTAGTAGATATAGAACTTACTTCTTACTTAGAGGAAAATTGTAGGGTAGGCGAAATTAACTGTGTAGATTTGATGACGCCTCTAATAAAGGCAATATCAAATATTACAAATTTACAACCTAAAAGGGAGCCAGGGGTTATTAGAAAACTAGACGAAGCATACTTTAAAAGGGTTGAGGCAATAGAATTTGCAGTAAAATACGATGATGGAAAAGATCCTAGAGGAATTCTAAAGGCCGATATAGTCTTACTTGGTATATCTAGAACATCTAAAACACCTCTTAGTATGTATTTAGCTAATAAAAATATAAAAGTTGCCAATGTACCTTTAGTTCCAGAAATACCTGTGCCTAAAGAAGTTTATGAAATTCCTCATAAGAAAATAATAGGACTTACAAATGCACCAGAGAAGTTAAATGTTATAAGACAAGAAAGATTAAAAACTCTGGGCCTATCAAGTAGTGCAAGTTATGCTACGATGGATAGAATACTTCAAGAACTTGAATATTCAGATATGGTAATGAAAAAAGTAGGTTGTCCAGTTATAGATGTTTCAAAAAAAGCTATTGAGGAAACAGCAGGAATTATACTGGATATTATAAAGGAAAGTGGAATAAGTATAAATTTTGAAGATGACAAATAAAAATGCCATGGGGGCAAATGGAGGATTACAAAATGAGTACTAAGTATGTATATGACTTTAGTGAAGGAACTAAGGAAATGAAAAGTTTATTAGGAGGAAAAGGAGCAAATTTAGCAGAAATGACTAAAATAGGTTTGCCAGTACCTCCAGGATTTACTATAACAACAAGTGCATGTAACTATTATTATGAAAAAGAAAAGACAGTAACAACTGAATTAGCTAAAGAAATAGAACAACATTTAGAAAATCTTGAAAATAAATTAGGAAAAAAGTTAGGGGACGATAAAAACCCACTTTTATTATCTGTACGTTCAGGGTCAGTATTTTCAATGCCAGGAATGATGGATACTATATTAAACCTAGGTTTAAATGATATATCAGTAGAAGCTTTAGCTAAAGCTACTAACAATGAAAGATTTGCATACGATAGTTATAGAAGATTTATACAAATGTTCTCTGATGTAGCTATGGGTGTGCCTAAATATAAATTTGAACATATATTAGAAAGAGTTAAAGAACAAAAAGGTTATGAATTTGATACAGATCTTACACCAGAAGATTTAAAAGCTTTAGTTGTTGAATTTAAAAAAGTATACAAAAAAGAACTTAGAGCAGAGTTTCCATCAGATCCAAAAGAGCAACTTATGTTAGCAATAACGGCTGTTTTTAATTCTTGGAACAATTCACGTGCTATAGTATATCGTAGATTACATGATATATCAGATAAACTAGGAACTGCTGTAAATATACAATCTATGGTATTTGGAAATATGGGTGAAACTAGTGGTACTGGAGTTGCATTTACTAGAAATCCATCTACAGGAGAAAATAAATTATATGGAGAGTATCTAATTAATGCACAAGGTGAAGATGTAGTTGCAGGAATAAGAACTCCTCAAACTATAGATACATTAAATAATATAATGCCAAGTATATATGATGAATTTGTAAAAGTAACTCATATACTTGAAGGTCACTATAAAGATATGCAAGATATTGAATTTACTATAGAAAACGAAAAGTTATATATATTACAAACTAGAAACGGAAAGCGTACATCTCAAGCATCTATAAATATAGCTGTTGATTTAGTAAATGACAATGTTATATCAAAAGATGAAGCTATACTTAGAGTAGAAGCAAACCAATTAGATCAACTTCTTCATCCTAACTTTGAAGAAACTGCTCTAAAAAATTCTAAGGTAATAGCTACAGGATTACCGGCATCTCCTGGTGCTGCAAGTGGTAGAGTTTATTTCTCAGCAGCAGATGCAGTAGAAGCAAATAAAAGAGGAGATAAAGTAATTCTTGTTAGAGTAGAAACATCTCCTGAAGATATAGAAGGAATGATATCTAGTGAAGGTATACTTACAGCTAGAGGAGGAATGACTTCTCATGCTGCAGTTGTAGCTAGAGGTATGGGTAAGTGTTGTGTTAGTGGATGTGGAGAAGTAAAAATAGATGAAGAGAAAAAGGTAATGAGCGTGCAAGATGTGGTTGTAAATGAAGGTTCTTATATATCTCTTGATGGTACAACAGGTAATGTTTATTTAGATAAAATAGATACTGTTGAAGCGAATTTAAGCGGTAAATTTGAAGAATTTATGACTTGGGTTGATGAATTTAGAAAATTAAAAATAAGAACTAATGCTGACACTCCACATGATGCAGCAACTGCAATTAAGTTTGGTGCAGAAGGTATAGGTCTATGTAGAACTGAGCATATGTTCTTTGATGAAAAAAGAATACCTGCAGTTAGAGAAATGATAATATCTAGAACATTAGATCAAAGACAAAAAGCATTAGATAAGCTTCTTCCAATGCAAAGACAAGATTTTATAGAAATATTCAAAGTTATGGGAGAAAGACCTGTTAATATAAGATTATTAGATCCACCTCTACATGAGTTTTTACCAAAAGAAGATTCTGATATACGTGTATTAGCTTCAAATATGGATGTAGACTTTGAACAACTTAAAAAGAGAGTACATGACCTAGAAGAAGTTAACCCAATGTTAGGCCATAGAGGATGTCGTCTTGCTATAACTTATCCTGAAATGTATATGATGCAAGCTCAAGCTATAATTGAAGGAGCTATAGAAGTTAAAAAGCAAGGAATAAATGTAGTACCTGAAATAATGATACCTTTAATTGGTGAAGTAAAAGAATTAAAATATATAAAAGATATGATAAAAGAATTAATAGATAATAAATTAGCTACTTCAGGAGTTGAAATACCATATACTATAGGAACTATGATAGAGGTTCCACGTGCATGTGTGACTGCTGATGAAATAGCAGAAGAAGCAGAATTTTTCAGCTTTGGAACTAATGACTTAACTCAAATGACATTTGGATTCTCAAGAGATGATGCAAACAAGTTCTTAGGAGAATATGTAAATAAAAATATACTTGAAAAAGATCCTTTCCAAGTATTAGATGTAAATGGTGTTGGAAAACTTGTTAAATTAGCGGCTAAGCTTGGAAGACAAAGTAGAGAAAACATAAAATTAGGTATATGTGGTGAGCATGGAGGAGAGCCAAACTCTATAAACTTCTGTCACGAATTAGGCCTTGATTATGTTTCTTGTTCTCCATTTAGAGTTCCAATAGCTAGACTTGCTGCAGCACAAGCTGACATAAGAAAATCTAGAGAAAATGCTTAAATAAATATATAAAAAGGTTGCTTATACAAGCAACCTTTTTTTGTTATTTTAATAAGTTAATATTATAGTGTTCTTGTTTTACCTTTAGGAGGGGTTATATGAACGATATAATAACTAAGTCTAATCTTATAAAAAACTGGCTTATAGATGTAAGAAGAGACTTTCATAAAAATCCAGAACTTGGTATGGAGGAATTTAGAACATCTCAAAAAATATGTGATTATTTAGAAGAAATGAATATACAATTTATATCCGGAGTAGCAAATACAGGAGTAGTTGGATTAATAAATGGAAAATATCCTGGACCTACTATAGGTCTTAGAGCAGATATGGATGCACTTCCTATATTGGAAGCTAATGATGTTAGTTATAAATCATTAGCAGATGGCAAGATGCATGCATGTGGCCATGATGCTCATATGGCAGTACTTTTGGGTGCCGCGAAGATACTATCAGAAATGAGAGGAAATTTATATGGGAATATAAAATTAATATTTCAACCTGCTGAGGAGAATATAGGAGGAGCATATCCTATGATAAAAGAAGGAGTTTTAGAAAATCCATATGTAGATGCTATATTTGGACTTCATATGGCTACTGATATAGAAACGGGTAAAATTGGTATAAGATATGGAAGAATGAACGCATCATCAGATACTATTGAAATAAATATATATGGTAAAAGTGCCCATGGAGCATATCCAGAACTAGGTATAGATGCTATAGTGGTAGCTACAAATGTTGTAAACGCAATACAGACAATAGTGTCTAGAAATACCTCATCTGCTGAATCTGTAGTTATAACAATAGGGAAAATAATTGGAGGGATACAAGGTAATATATTGTGTGATAAGGTTACTCTAGTTGGTACAATTAGAGCATTAGATGAAGATATAAGAAGTAAAACAATAAAAAGAATAGAAGAAATAGTAGATAATATCTCAAAATCTTTTGGAGCTACAGGCGAAATTATAAAAATAAAAGAATATATAGGGTTAGTAAATTCAGATGAAGTAGTAGATATAGTTAGAGAATCTGTTTTAGATATTTTAGGAAATGATAGCATTGTAAATATAACTAAACCTAGAATGGGAGCTGAGGATTTTGCCTATTTTGCAGATGCTAGACCGTCTGCATTTTATAGATTAGGATGTAGCAATATAGAAAAGGGTATAGTATACGGAGGTCATACCCCAACGTTTGATATAGATGAAGATGCTCTTTCTATAGGTGTTGCAATGCAAGTGTCAAATGTATTAAAGGCTTTAGAATATTACTTAAAAAAATGATAACAAATAGGGACACATATGAATATTATATAACAAAGTATCATATTTTGGATACTTATTGATAATGACATCTTGGGGGTGGGTAATATGATTAGTTGCCCTAAATGCGGAAGAGAAATATCTTCTAGACCTGGTTCAATATGCCCTAGATGTGGGTATAAAGTAATATTGAAAATAGAAAAGGTATGTTGTCCAGAGCCGAAATGTAGAGCACTAGTAAGTTCTAAATATTTATATTGTCCTAAGTGTGGATGTAAACTTAGAAATCCAACACTTATGGAAATGCTAAAGATGATAGAGTGTAAGATACAAGATATATTTGATGATTGCTAGGAATACTTCTAGCAATCTTTTAATGTTAGTATAAAAGTTATACATTATGTAAATAATTAAAAAACGTTAATAGGTACTTATTTTGAAATTATGGATATATGTGGTAGAATATTAAAGTGTAAAATTAGAATAAAAGTTGATATTTTTCAAATAAAGGTCTATAATAATGATAAGAATTCTCAATTAAAGAAGATGAGAATAATTATTTAAAGTAATATTTAGTAGGGAAGGTGGAAATATGAAGAAGGTTCTAACTTTAATTATAAGTATAGTAATGGGAATATCTTTAATTGGATGTAGCGATTCTGGCAAAGCTGAAAGTCAAAGCAATGGTAAGATAACTGTATATACTACTATATTTCCAATATATGATTTTACAAGAAATATAGGTAAAGATAAAATAAATTTAAATTATGTTGTTCCACCAGGGGGAGAGCCTCATGAATGGGAACCAAGTCCAAAGTTAATGGGAGAAATACAAAGTTCTAATGTTTTTATATACAACGGATTGGGTATAGATAGTTGGGCAGAAAATATAATAGATTCATCTGAAAATAAAAAACTTGTAGTAGTTGAAGCTACAGATAATATAACACCATTAAAATATAATGAAGAAGATCATGAAGAGGAAGACGAAGATGAAGATCATGGAGAATATGATCCTCATGTATGGCTAAATCCTGAGTATGCAATAAAAGAATGTGAAAACATAAAAAACGCATTGATAAAAGCAGACCCTAATAATAAGGATTACTATGAAAAAAATTACAATGACTACATAAAAGAAATTGACAGTCTAGATAATGATTATAAAAATAATTTAACTAATCTAAAGACAGATACGGCAGTTGTATCTCATGGAGCTTATGAATACTTGTTTAGGGCTTATAATCTAAAACAAATATCTATAACTGGATTATCTCCAAATCAAGAACCATCTCCAGCTAAATTAGGTGAGTTAACTAAATACGCCAAAGAAAATAATACTAAATATATATTTTTTGATGGACTTGTAAATCCAAAAACAGCTCAGACTCTAGCAAATGAAATTGGAATACAAACAGCTACGCTATATTCTATAGATGGAATTAGTAAAAAAGATTTTGAAAATGGAGAAACTTATATATCTTTAATGAAACAGAATTTAGATGTATTGACCAAAGCTTTAAAATAGGGGAGATATTATGGAGCAAATAATTAAACTTAAAAATGTTACATTTGGATATCAAGATAATATAATACTTAATAATATAAATTTAGATATAAATAAAGGAGATTATGTAGGTATAATAGGATCTAATGGAGTAGGCAAGAGTACACTCCTAAAACTTATGTTAAATGAAATAAAGCCATTAGATGGATCGGTAGATATATTTGGAGCTCCAATAAATGAATTTAAAGATTGGAAAAAGGTTGGATATGTAAATCAAAAGGCAAATTCCTTCGTGTCATCATTTCCAGCAACAGTACAAGAGGTAGTAGCTATGAATTTATCCTCTAAAATAGGACTTTTTAGATCTATAAATAAAAATCATTTAAAAGAAGTTGATAGGGTTTTAGAGTTAGTTGGTATGGAAGAAAACAAACATAAACTAATTGGAGAACTATCTGGAGGTCAACAACAAAAGGTATTTATAGCTAGGTCATTAGTTAATTCTCCAGAGATATTGTTTTTAGATGAGCCAACTGTAGGAATTGATTTATCGGCACAAAGCGATTTTTATTCATTACTATCTCAATTAAATAAAAGATTGAACTTGACTATAGTTATGATTTCTCATGATATATCAATAATTAAACACGAAGTAAAAAAACTTGTATGTCTTAAATGTAAAAAAATAGATGTATATGATAACTGTAGGGAAACAGTTTCAAAAGAAATAATATTAGATTGTTTTTATTAGAGGGGAGGTTAGTTTCTTGGAAATACTTCAATACGGCTTTATGCAAAGGGCCATACTATCCGGATTAATAGTTGGATTTATATGTCCAATTATGGGAATGTTTATAGTACTTAGGAGAATGTCTTTAATTGGAGATAGCTTGTCTCATATAGCTTTATCTGGGATAGCAGGAGCTGTTATATTAAATTCAAATCCTTTAGTAGGTTCACTCACTGCCTCAACAATTGCATCTATAGTTATAGAAAAGCTTAGAAAAGGCTATAAACAATATGCAGATCTTGCTATAGCAATAATTATGGCTGTTGGAGTTGGAGTATCGGGAATACTTATGAGTTTTTCTCAAGATGTAAATTTCGATTTATTTTCATTTATGTATGGAAGTATAACCACAGTTACTAAAGAAGATATATTGCTTATTGTGTTTGTAGGTATAGTGATATTATTATTTATAAAATTATTTTATAAAGAGTTGGTTTATATATCATTTGACGAAGAAAGTGCTAAATTTTCAGGAATTCCAGTAAGTTTAATAAACAATATATTTATGATATTAGTTGCGGCTACTATAACATTGACACTTAGAATAGTAGGGGTACTTTTAGTATCTTCTTTAATAGCACTTCCTGTAGCAGCTAGTTTACAAATAGCTAAGAGTTTTAAAAATGCAATGTTATGGTCTGTTTTATTTGGAGAAGCATCTATTATACTTGGAATATTTACTTCTTATTACTTTGATTTAGCTCCAGGTGGAACAATAGTTATATTATCTGTATTAACATTGATACTATCGGCTTTTTATAAAAATATAGAAAAGAATATGAATGGAAAAAAAGCTATGTATGAAAGCAAAGCATTAGATACACATTAAAAAAGAGAAATAGATGTCTATTTCTCTTTTTCTTTATTTTTATTATCTTCAAAGGTCATATCCCAGCCCCAATATCCATTTTCTTTTTTTGTATATTTCAGTGTAGCATCAAATTTATTTCCTTTTTTAGATGTAAGGCCTTTAACCTTTGTTTGACCACTCTTTAATATACTTTTTACCATAGTCTTATTAGGTTTTTTCTTTAATGCCTTTAAAAATTTATCTTCATTCCAGATTCCAAATTTGCATTCCTGGTAATTTTGACAAATGAATCCTTTGGATATTTCTACAACATCACCTTTACACACGGGACACTTTCCTAAAGACTCTAAATCGTTAGACTTCTCGTTGGGTTTATCAGTTGATGTCGTATATGATTTAGTAGTGGAATTATACTTATAAATAGTTGTATTTATAGATCTATTAGTATCTTTTTTTATTACTTCTACTCCCTTTAATACAAACTCAATCATATTTTTAAGATAATCACTTTTAGTATATTGTCCTTTTTGTATATCAGAAAGGCTTTTTTCAAGTTTACCTGTATAATCTACGTCTAATAGTTCTTTTATAGGAAATATTTCAACTAAGTTTATGCCAAGATCGGTTACATAATAGGATTTTCCTTTTTTGCTTACATATCCAACATCTAATATTTTTTTTAGTACGTCTGCACGGGTAGCAGATGTACCTATAGAGTATCCTGATAAAACTGATGTATCTTCTTCAGAAACGCTTTTACCACAATTTTTCATAGCTTTAAGTAATGTATCTTCTGTATATGATTTTGGAGGTGTTGTTTGTTTTTCAACTATTTCTAGTTTTTCAACATCTACTTCTTCATTTATATCTACAGATGGCAACAATTCATCGCCTTCTTCTTTACCATAAATCTCAAGATATCCTTTAGATTTTAATACCTTACCTTTAGTTATAAATTTATGATTATTTACATCAGTAATTATCTCTGTGTTTTCATATTCAGCAGGAGGCATGAAGTTTGCCAAAAACCTGTCTTTAATTGCTTTGTATACTAATTCTTCATCAGGTGTTAATTTGTTAGGTATTATATAAGTTGGGATTATAGCACTATGGCTATCTACTTTAGAAGAATCGAATATTCTTTTTGTTTTAGCGAATTTTATTTTGTCTTCATAGGGAAGGCCTTTTTTAAGTTTATCAAGTGTTTGAGACACTTTGCCTGCTAAGCTTTCCTCTAAATATACAGAATCTGTTCTAGGATATGTTATACAACCCCCAGATCCCTTACCTTCATAAAGCGATTGACATACTTTAAGAACTTTATCAGATGTCCAACCGTTGTGTTTAGAAGTTATATATCCTTGTAATGATGTTAAACTAAATAATTTAGGTGCATATTCCTTAGACTTAGAAACTTTTTTATCTTTTACAAAACCTTTTTTATTTTGTATATCATCTAAGATTTTTTGTATATCTTCTTTTTTATCAAATCTTGAATCTTTATTTTTTATATACTTTCCATTATACTTTCCATTTAAGGCCGAAAAAGTTCCATGAAGCTCAAAATAAATTTGAGGTATAAAGTTTTTTATTTCCATATCTCTATCATATACGAGTTTAACTGTTGGAAGTATAACTCGCCCTATATTTAGTAATTTTCCATTACCGTATTTTAAAGTTGCAGCAGTTGTGAAATTTATACCAATAAGCCAATCTATAACAAGCCTTGTATATCCGGCAGCTTGAAGATTTCTCATATCCATATCATCTTTTAAAGTAGAAAGGCCTCTCTGTATATCCTCAGGAGTCCATTCATTTACTAGTATTCTTTTTATTGGTTTTTTATTTTTAGCTAGCAAAAATATTAGAAAAGATATAAGTTCACCTTCTCTATCATTATCTGTTGCATTTATAATTAGTTCTATATTATCTCTATGTAAAAGGTCTTTTACTATATTGAATTGCTTTAACTTACTACTTTCAACTTTAAATCTAAATTTATCTGGTATAAAAGGAAAGTTGTTTATTTTCCAACTTCCAGAATAGGATTTGTCATAGTCTTTTGTATCATATAAAGAAACTAAGTGGCCTACAGCATAAGTTACTATATATCCACTACCTTCAAAATATCCATCGTGTTTTTTGCTAGCACCTAAAAAAGATGCTATTGTTTTTGCAACAGATGGCTTTTCAGCCAATATAAGTTTCATTCTATCCCTCCTGGTTCACTAGTTAGCAACTATTAATATTAACATATTTATTAAATTTTGTATAGAATATAAACAATAAGCAAAATCCATATTGTTTTCTCATAAGAGGAAATAAATTTTTACATAAAAACTTTAAATATACAAAAAATAAAATGATGGAGGTGATTGTTTGAAAAATATAAAAAAGTATATATGGATATGTACTATTTTTACTTTTTTATTAACTTGTACAATAGTAGCTTTGGATAAAACAGATTCTCCTCAAGGAATTAGAATTGTATTTTTGTCTAATAATAAAGTATATTTAGAATGGGAGAAAATAGATGATGTAGATTACTATAATATATATAAATGTAATAAAAAAGATGGATCATACGAAATAATACATAAATCATATTACAATGCTTATACAATAGAAAATGTAAGACCAGGAAGTAAAGTATTTTATAAAATAACTTCTGTAAAAGATAAAGTTGAATCCAAATTTAGTGACATAGTATCTGTAGAAATGCCAAATATAAGTCCTCCAAAATCAATTTATATATCTGCTGTATCTAGTAGTGCCATATATTTAAGATGGGATAAAACATATAAAGCTGATTATTATATTATATATAGAAGTAACTCAGCAAAAGGTGAGTATATAGAAATAGGCAAGACTGATAGTAATATATACATAGACACAGGACTAAGGCCAATATCACCTTATTTTTATAAAATTAAATTAGTAAAAAATGGAGTCAAATCTTCATTTAGTGAAGTGGTATATTCAACAACTAACTAAAGGGCTTGATATAACCCTTTTTTGTACACCGATACTATATAGGGTATATTGATAGGTAATATTAAATTGATAAAAAATAGATTTTTTTAAAAAGTACATTAAGGGTATAATAATATATAATTGTGTTATTTAATAAATGAAACATTATAAGGGAGAGATAAGTATGTTTGAATTAAAAATAAAAAAGTTATATGAAGATGCAATAATTCCAAATTTTGCTCATGAAGATGATGCAGGAATGGATTTATATTCAATTGAAGAAATTATAATACCAACTAATGAAACAAGACTTATAAAAACCGGAATATT
This sequence comes from Sporacetigenium sp. TC11, assembly GCF_058146105.1. NCBI lineage: Bacteria > Bacillati > Bacillota > Clostridia > Peptostreptococcales > Tepidibacteraceae > Sporacetigenium > Sporacetigenium sp. TC11. The sequence continues at coordinate 259,337 of NZ_JBYVNY010000003.1, forward strand.
AATACAACTTCCACAAAATACTGAAGCTCAAGTAAGACCGAGAAGCGGACTTGCATTAAACCATAGTATTACGGTTTTAAATTCTCCAGGAACTATAGATGAAGGATATAGAGGAGAGATAGGAGTTATATTAATAAATCACGGTAAGGAAGATTTTAAAGTTGAAAAACATATGAAGATAGCTCAAATGATTATAAAACCTACATATAAAGTATATATAAAAGAAGTTGATGAACTTGATAATTCAGACAGAGGAATTGGGGGATTTGGCTCTACTGGTTTAAAATAACAATTTAATAAATTTTTACATCTAATATTATATATATATTTGCACACAATAATAACAATCTACATCACAAGGAGGTTGTCATTATGAAAAAAGGAATGATACCAGTTGCGTTAGGTACTGCAGTTACTGCTACAGGTCTAGCTCTTGATGCTATGCAAATGAAGAAACAAAACTGGAAAAAAAATGATTATATGAATATGGCAGGAGCACTTTTAGTAGGTGCAGGTGTTGCCCATGTAGCTTTAGGGGCTATAGATATGAACAAGGGTAAAAGATAACAAAATATAAAAAGAGCTTTTATAATTTAAAAGCTCTTTTTTGCATTTTATTGTATTAAAAATATATTTTTTTGAAAATAATATTAAAGTAGGAATATAAAATGCAAGGAGAGATAAAATGGCGCTAATTCAAGACTTTTACAAATTTAAATACAGCAAAAATTCTTATTATATTGACATGCAAGTAAATAGAGATGCAATTCTAATAATCGAAGAGGCTCTAAATGAAAGGCTTAGTAATTATGTAAGAACTAGAGATACAGAATGTGCTTATATGAGGTTACAAGAATATTTCCAAAAAACTAGAAGAGAACAGTATACTCAGTATGTTAACTTAAAATTAAATAAATGTTATTTAAAATATATAAAAAACTTATATTTATATTTTAAAGATAGGCCAGATTACTATGTTTTGAAAGCATTATATGATTATATTGAAGTGTTTTTACTAGAAGACATAGAGCATATATCTGGATTTAGCAGTTTAGATGAAGATGTAAAAATAAGAGTATTATCTATGATATAATTTCAAAAAAATCTTATCAAAAAATTGATAAGATTTTTTTATTTTTTTGGTTCATTTTTGCTTTAATATTGCATAAAATATAATAAAATGATAGAATATAAATATAACATTCAAATGTATGAAAATTATTAAATAAGAGAAAATTTTATTATAAAAACTAATATTATTATAGGAGGTATGGAGATATGGAAAACAACGAAGTTTTAGTATATTTTGATTATGAATTAGATATGGATTATGATTATGATCCAGAGCATACTTATCAATAAAATTTGAAAGTTGTTTTACAAGATGCAATAAAGTAAGAAACTTATGCAATTATTCTTGCAAAACTATAGAAATTAATATTGTTATGTATATTTCCCATAAAATAAAATATACATAAGAACATAAAAGAGAAGTTCTAACTTGCAAAATGCATGTTGGAACTTTTTTAATGCAAGGATATTATAATTTATCCGAAAGTATAAAAATTGCACTAATTGTTAAATATAACAAATATGTAAAAATACAAGGAGGTATATATTATGGGTATAAGAATACAATTTTGTGAAAATAATTTTCAATATGGTTCAGAAGAGGTAAAGTCTAGATTAATGGAAGAATTTGATGAAGCAGATATTGAGGTTTTCCCATGTTTAGAATTGTGCAGAGAATGTGCAGAAGGGCCTTATGCTATAGTTAACAATGAAATAATACAAACGGATAGTGCAGAAGAATTGTTTCAACAATTAAGAAATATGATACAAGAGGATATGTAGAAATGAGAAAAGGTGAATAAATACATATAAGTTCGAATATAATATTAGTAGTAAATTGTATAATCGCCAAGATATAATTACTATCTAATAATATATAAAAAAAATTCCACGTTATTTTAAGTAGAGTCAATACTCTACTATTTTTTTGCTGTAAATATTTTCATATGACATATTTGTGACAATTTATAATTCTGATTATTGACATAATCGCATGTTAAATTATATAATTAAATCATACTAAAATGATAGGGATTATATTAAAAAAATGGAGGGTTAATATGTTTAAATCATTTAAAGAAGATATAGCAAATATACAAGAAAACGATCCTGCTAGCCCGAGTTTTATAGAGGTTATGATACTATATCCATGTGTTCATGCTATGATAACTCATAGAATAGCACATAAGTTATACAATAGGAAAAGGTTTTTTACAGCAAGACTTATATCACAGATAAGTAGATTTTTCACTGGAATAGAAATACACCCAGGAGCTAAGATAGGAAAAAAGTTCTTTATAGACCACGGTATGGGTGTTGTTATAGGTGAAACGGCTGAGGTAGGAGATAATGTTACAATATTCCATCAAGTTACTCTTGGAGGAACGGGAAAAGACAAAGGAAAGAGGCACCCAACAGTTGGAAATAATGTATTCATAGGAGCTGGAGCTAAATTATTAGGCCCTATAAATGTAGGAGATAACGTTAAAATAGGTTGTAATGCGGTTGTACTTAATGATGTTGATTCAGATAGGACTGTAGTTGGGATACCAGGAGATGTAGTAAGATTTAGAGGTCATAAAATTATATAAATTAATTAAAAAGAGTTTATAAAAGAGTTTATAAGCTCTTTTTAATTGATAATAATATAACTATCTAGATATGTTATAATGGTTGAATTTACTTACAATTCTCAAAATAATAATAATTTTTAGATGTGTTGACTTTAATATTGAATGGGAATATACTGAGATAAATTGAAATTTTGTATACAGAACTCATAGGTTTTAATTAATAATTAAATGGGGTGATAATATGGAAAATACTTCAGCGGCTATAGCTACAAGTAACTTATTACTTATATTTTCAGCTATAGCTATAACAGGTATAGTTTTTGGTAAACTAAGTGAAAAGGTAAAATTGCCAGATGTTGTATTATATTTATTAGCAGGGATAGTTATAGGCCCAGCTTTTTTAAATTTAATAAGTATAGAGTCATTTCCTATTGAAAATAATCTATTACTTACATTTGGATCAGCCTTTATTCTTTATGAGGGTGGAAGAGAAATAAAGCTTAAAGTTTTAAATAAAGTTAAAATAAGTGTAGGGTTATTATCTTCAATTGGAGTTGTAATTTCGGCAGTTGTGGTAGCATTAGCAGCTCAGAAAATATTTAATATAGATTTTATGTATGCATTACTTATAGGTTCTCTTATAGCGTCAACAGATCCAGCTACATTGATACCTGTATTCAAACAAATTACTATAAAAGATAGATTAAAGCAAACAGTAGTTAGCGAATCTGCATTTAACGATGCTGTAGGAGCTATTCTTGTTAGTGCAGTTCTTACTATAATTACTTCAGGAAAAATATCTATAGGTCAAAATGCCAAAGAGCTTCTTGTCATGATAGTAGTGGGAACTTTAGTTGGCGTAATACTTGGGTATATATTCTCATTACTTGTATGTGATAAAAAATCAGGTATATTTCATCAATATGCCCCTATAATTTCAGTATTAATAGTTGCATTATCTTACGAAATAGCTACATTATTACACGGAAGTGGATATATGGCAGTATTTATTGCTGGACTTATAAGTGGAAATAAAAAAGTATTTGGATTATGGGTGCCAGAAGAATCGTTCCAATCAGAGTTGCATTTTAGAGAAAGCTTAAGTACTTTAGCTCGTATGGGTATATTTGTAATACTAGGTACCCAAGTTGATATAGTTGCTCTTAGTCAATATTGGTTACCTTCATTAATAATAGTACTGGTTTTAATGTTTATAGCAAGACCAATATCTGTAATTATAAGTGTTTTACCTGATAGAGAAGCTAAGTGGTCATTAAAAGAAATGCTATTTATGATGTGGGTTAGAGAAACAGGGGTAATACCAGCTGCATTAGCAGGTATAATAGTAGCTATGAATTTACCTAATTCAGATGTAATATCATCAGTAGTATTTATGACAATTCTAATAACACTAGTAGTTCAAGCTAGTACAACTAAATTGGTAGCTAGAAAATTAGGAGTATTAGAAGAGGAAGAAGTTCAGAAACAACGTAAGGTAAAAGGTGCAATAATTTAAAATTAATTATAAAATAAAGGACTTGATTTTAAATCAAGTTCTTTTGTTATTTAATAAAAAATTAATATTGTATTATTAATTTAGCGCAAACATATGTTAACTAATAAATTAGGATTATTAGAATATAATAATTCGAATTTAAATAAGGAGTCCTAAAGACTCCTTATTTCTAATATACCTTTTTGCAATTTCCAAAATCGTATACATCCATTAAAGCTTCACCAAATCTTTGATAGTGAACAACTTCTCTTTCTGCTAGGAATTTTAGAACTTCTTTAATATCTACATTGTCAGTCATACTTATAAGTCTATAATATGTTGCTAAAGCTTTTTGTTCAGCTGCCATATCTTCATGTAAATCAGTTATAGGGTCTGCCACAGATTGTATATAAGCTGCAGTCCATGGAATTCCAGCTGCATCTGATGGATATAGTGCATTAGCGTGTTGTGCATAATGAGCTCCAAGACCTGCTGCTTTTAATTCGTCTGGAGTTGCATCTTTCACAAGTTGATATACCATAGTAGATATTATTTCAACATGAGCAAGTTCTTCTGTTCCTATATCTGTTAATAGTGCTTTTGCCTTATTATCCAAAACAACATAGAAAAACCTAGAGCTATACAGCCCTAGGTTACACACTAACTACCCACATAATAGACCTTAACCTCACCAAGATCACTATCCCAAACAACCTTACTAATAATATTACTTAAAATAAATCTCTGTTCATCCAAACTAGCACTGCCTATCAAACTATTAAACTTATTTATATTCTCTAAAATAAGATCAACATCAAGAATCTTATTAGATTTTCTCTTACTAGCCTGAGTCATGCTATCTAAATTCTTCTTCATAATAGTGATATCACCACTTAACTTATCTATTTCACCAATAACATACTTAGAAGAATCACCAGACAATAAACTTAATTGTTTAACTAAATTAGAAATAGCAGCCTCCTTATCAGCAATGCTCTTTTTAATAAACTCTATTTCAGCCGAATTGTTAGAAACATCATCATCCATAACAGGAAGCTCTTTTAATAAAGTAGCTTTATCAATATTTTTAAGATTTTCTATAACAGCACTTTCAATCTCTTCAATCCTTATATTTTTACTATCACATACAGAGATACCCTCAGTTTCTTTTACTGTACAAGCATAATAAGCAGGTTTAGTACCATCTTTTCTTTTAACACCGTATTTAACTCCCATAGCATAGCCACATTTACATTTTATAAATCCTGAGAGTAGAGCAGTTCTAGAAGTTCCTGAACGAGGAGCCTTTTCAGCATTAGAAGATAAAATCATTTGAGTTTCTAACCAGGTGTAAGAATCAAGAATACCTTCATGAGGCCCAATAGAAGCTATCCATTTGTCCTTATCCTTCTGAACACTACCTTTATGTTTAGAATACGTTAAAATGCCATTTAAATCGTTTGGTTCACCAACAACAGTTATATTTTCAACTTCAATAAGATATTTAATAACCTCATCAGTAGCTTTTACATATACAGGATTTCTAAGAATATTTGCTATAGTACCTTTTTTTATTGGTATACCATTTTTTCCTGTTATACCGTTTTCAGCTAATATCTTAATAGTCTTTTGAGTAGATCTAACTTTGAGATAAGTTGCAAATATAAATTTAACTTTATCAGATTCTTCTTTATCTACAATAAGGTTTGTTCTTTTTCTTTCCTTATCTTTATCAATAAACTTTTCTGATAAAGATTTGTATCCGAGTGGAGGAGGGCCACCGAGCCATCTACCATTTCTTGCAAGTTCATACATATTATCTTTTATACGTTCTGCAATTGTTTCTCTTTCAAGTTGAGCAAATACAGAAGATATATAGAGCATGGCTTTACCCATAGCGGTAGATGTATCAAATTGTTCTCTAACGCTTATAAAAGATATTTCTAAATTATTAAGTTCTTCAAGTAATGTAGCGAAGTCAGATACACTACGACTTATACGGTCTAATCTATAGCATATAAGTACATCAAATTTTTTATCTCTTGCATCTTGAAGCATTCTTTGGAACTCAGGTCTATCGGTATTTTTACCACTGAAGCCTTCATCTTCATATACAATAAAATCATATATATCTAAGTTCTTGGCATGGTTAGAACATAGTTCAATTTGATTTCCTATAGAATCACCTTTACCTGTGAACTTGGACTTTCTTGAATATATGGCAGCTTTCAATTTATGTCACCCCCCTATGTCTCATATAAAGAGTATATAGAATTATATGCAGCAAAAATATAAGTAATTATTACCACGTCTTGAAATAATAGGATATATTTAAATATAGTGTTAAGATTCAGTATATAATTAAAGGAGAAGAAATATTTCTCCACCGTTTACTGTATAGTATATAAAAACTATGAACTAAAAGCTGATTCAAAGTATAATGTTTATAAACACTTGACTGAATATATTATTTTATATCTAAGATTATTCTGGTTCTTTTTGTATAGATAAAAGTATATACGTGATCTTCCTTTATATTAGTAAATATATGGTTATCATATGAAAAGTCTTTATCATCAATATACAAAATATCATCACCTTTATCACGAACTATATTATCAACAGTTCCTCTAATTACCTGATAGTCTCTTAATATGTAATCAGTAAAGGAATCATTTAGCATATATATACAAAATAACATAATTATAATAGGTGAAATTTTTTTGATGGCTATATTTTTAAATCTACTATCAATATTTAACGCTTTTCCATCATCCCAGACATCTACCCCTAAATACAATCCGATTGAAGCAAAAACAAACATTGTAAAGAAGATAAGACTCATTAATATGTCTCTTATTAAAATGGCATTTTGCCTTCCATAAAGATTTATAAATAAATCTAAACCTAAAAGATATAATAAAAATTCTATAACTAAAACAGTGAAAAAAACATTACAAAGAATATGTATTTTTTGTTGTTGAGGTAACCTTACTACTAATCGTGCATTGCATTTTTTGCATTTCATGCTTCCGTCTATATATTTTTCTTCACATTCTGGACAATACATTTTTCACCCCATGATATCTATAAAATTATAATTTGCTTATTATTACATAGTTTTATATAACTGTAACTATAACTCTATATTAAATTTAATTATTTATGTTTTAAATTTCAATATTCACTTAAAACATAACCTAATAATAAAATAAAACCTATTCACATTGATTTTCTAGATCTTCACATTCTAGTTTGTATTTACAATCGACACATGGCACATCAGGTCTTTCCCAACACCTAAAAAAACAATCATCACTTGGCTCAGTACAACATTTTCTTTCTAACCATTCATTTTCTGTATAGTAAGCATCAAATGTATCACAATATTTCTTCATAATTTATATACACCCCTAAAATGAAATTTATAAAAATATATGGAATATCACTTTTTAAAATTATATGTATTATTAATTGGCTATGTTTTAATATAGTATTGAAATTAAGTATATATTGAGAAGGAAGAGAAATAGTTCTCCTACTTTTAATTCATAGTATATAAAAACGATGTAATAGATGACGCTATATTTCCCAAATAAAAAGAATGCAGTTTTAGTTTAAAAATCACTCCTTTTTCTGTAATATTTATTTCTTCTTTGAAAAGGTTCCACGTAACTTAGTTATTGATTTATGGTGTGCTTTCCCAAATATAAATAAAATTATAAAGGAAAATATAAAAATTCCGATTGACTCAAGTAAAGGATATTCATTAAGCATCGCACTGACAAATAAGAATACGCTTGATGAAAAAGAAATAGAAGTAATTATAATATGAATTGATCTATCATTTGCCATTGCTTTTTTATATTTAAGGTAATAAAACATTCCCATATGAATTAGAAATATAATAGCCAAGATTATTACCTTTAGGTATTGCGGTTCAGTTGTTCTCATATATTCTGTTCTCCTTCATGTCTTCCAAATAGATAAATATTTTTATGTTTAATATATAGTGAAAACATAAATCAGTACACAGTTTTATACAACTATGTAATAATAACTGGTTAAACTATATATTAAATATATCATTATATCTGATTCTATAAAATCTATTTATACGTTTCTAAATTTCAACATAGATTTTAAAAATAGACTAGTAATTATTTACTCCCATACTTTTTACGTAAATCTTCTATAACTGGAACTAGATCTCGTAATTGTTCTAACTCTAGCACTTCATTTTTACCACTTACATGTAAATAACCATATTTAGTTAATATATGAACCAACTTCATATATTCTTCTTTCTCATAATTCAACATTCCATCTTCTGCTTTAAATCTACTCATAATAAACCTCCTATATAGAAACGAATGTATGTTCGACACAAGGACAAAAAAATAAGTCCTATAAATTATTAAATTTGTATTCAATGAGTTCATGAGATACACCTTCGCATTTAGCTATATATTCCATAGTATGACCATAATATTTTTCAAAAATATTATCATCTAATAAAAGTTCAGCAGCAAAAATATTTGCCTGTCTTTCGTATCTTCCCTTAACAGCCAATGTATATCTAGACAAAAATAATGTATTTAACTTAGGATGCAGTAGAGCATGGCCTAGCTCATGGGCTGCAGTAATAGTTTTTTCTTCATCTGATAAATCACTACTAATACAAATAAAAGGTTTAAGTCTATTATTGTAAAAACCATTAAACTCACTCAATGGACATTCAAAATAAGTAATGTCCATTGAGTGTATGATCTCCACAGGATTGTTAGTTTTATATTTTTTTCTAAGACTAAGTGCTAAATTTTTTATACTCATTAAAAATCCCCCTAATAAATCTATTTCTTCATTTTCTTTTGAACCATAGCCAAGCCTATTTCCATAGCTTGAAGTAAACTTTCTATGGCTTCTTCAGACATTGGCTCCCCATCAAACATTAAACCTTCATTATTTTCTAATTTTTTTCTAGTTTCTTCTAATATTACTTGAACTTCTTTTTCATCATCAGTAATATGTTTTCTCTCTTCGGTTTTCCCCAATAAATAATCTATAGACACATCAAAGTAATCTGATAATTGTTTTAAAGTATCGCTTTTAGGCTCTCTCACTGAATTCTCATATCTAGAAAGAGTAACCTTAGTGGTATTTAAATCCTTTGCCAATTGCTCAAGAGTTAAGCCTTTTTCAAGTCTTAATTGTTTCAATATAGTTGCTAAAGTTTCCATTTGTTCACCACCTTTAACTTAATTATATATATTGTTACCATAAAGTAAACTGTTGTTACCGAAAATAATAAAAAATTTATAAAAAATCATTGACAAGTTACCATTAAGGTAATAAAATAAAAACACAATAAGTAACCAATAAGGTTACAAAGGAGGTGATATTATGAATTATAGTAGAAGATTAAAGGGTCTTAGAGTTCAAAGGGGATTAACACAATCAGATATATCAAAACTCATAGATATGCCCACATCTACTTATATTAAGAAAGAAAACCAACAAAGTCTATTTAATATACAAGAAGCTTTTGAAATATCAAAGGTGTTTGGGTTAAAGGTAGAGGATATTTTTTTTGCAAAACAGGTTACCAATAAGGTAATAAAACAACAGAGAAAATAATAAATCGGTAACTTATATAAATAATAGGGGGAAAACAATAATGAATAATATGAAATTATTTATGAATGAAGAGTTTGGAGAAGTTTCAGTAATAATTGAAAATAACAAAGAGTACTTTGAAGCTACTACAGTAGCAAGCATACTTGGATACTTAAATCCACAAAAAGCAATAAGAGATCACTGTAAGGACCCCGGGGTAACCATTCGTTCAGTAGGGGTAGTAACAGGAAAAAAAGCAGATGGAAGTGATGCAATTCAATTTGTAAATAAAAAATTTATAGATGAAGGTAATTTATACAGATTAATTATTACATCAAAATTACCAAGTGCACAAAAATTTGAAAGATGGATATTTGATGAAGTGCTGCCTAGCATAAGAAAAAATGGAGCATATATGACTGATAAAGTAATAGAAAAAACCCTAGAAGATCCAAATTATATGATAAAACTTCTTATAAATTTAAAAGAAGAAAAAGAAAAAGCAAGACTAGCAAATCAAAGAGCAGAAGAATTAGAAGCTACAATAACACTAGACAGACCATATACCCACTTTGGAAAAAGTATAGCAGCTACATCAGATGCTATAACTATAGGTCAATTTGCTAAACTTCTTAATAATAACAATATCAATATAGGTAGAAATAGATTGTATGAATGGTTTAGAAGCAATGGATATTTTATTAAATTTGGTAAAGAAAAAAATATACCAAAGCAGATATACATAGAACAAGGATTATTTAAAATATCTGAAAGGTTAGTAAATACAATAGATGGAGATATATTATCCACAAGTACTTTGATAACAGGGAAAGGACAGATGTACTTTTTAGAAAAAATCCGTAAAAACCATTTTTCTCACTAAAAGTAGTATCAGGACAAAGTTAAATTTTCATAGGATATTATGGGGTGATTTTAGCCATGGGTATGATAAAAAAAGTTACATCAGTTTTACCTACAACTCCTGAAAAAATGGATGAGTTAAACAGAAAACAAGTTGAATGTATGCTAGTACTTCTAAGAAATAGATATAAAGAAGAAGATATTAAAGAAGCTATAAGAAGATTTAGAAGTGAAGATGAAACAGAAGTTAAAGAATGTTAGGTACTTAATTTATATACTTTATAAGGATAAAAAGGGGAGAAACAAATGAGAAAATATTTAGATTCACAAGTTATATATAATACTAACAACATAACAAAAGAAGAATGGCTAAGAGCCAGACAAAGTGGGATAGGTGGAAGCGATGCAGCAAGTGTAGTTGGACTAAATCCATTTAAAAGTGCAGTTAGTGTATATACAGATAAAATAAGTAATGAAGTTAAAGAAATAAAAAATTATAGAATGGAGCTAGGGCAAAAGCTAGAAGATTTCGTTGCTAGAGAATTTTCATTAATAAGTGGTAAAGATGTAAGAAATGTAAACGGAATACTTAAAAGTGATAAATATCCATTTTCAATAGCAAATATAGATAAAGCAATAGTTGGAGAAAAAGCATTTTTAGAGTGTAAAGTTACAAATTCATATTCTAAAAAAGAGTGGAAAGAGCAACCACCAATACATTACCAAATACAGTGTTTTCACTATATGGCTGTAACTGGAGCAACTCACTGTTATATAGCAGCTTTAATAGGAAATGAAGAACTTATAGTACATAAACTAGACAGAGACGAAGAAGTAATAGATTCACTTATGAAACAAGAAGAATTATTTTGGAATGAATACATACTAGGAGAGAAGATACCACAAGCTGATGGAAGTGAAGATTACTCAAAGTTTTTAAAAGAAAAATATAAAGAAGTTAAAGATGAAAGCTTAATAATATTTATGAAAGAGGACAAGCTAAGTCGCCATAATGAAGTAACTTCACTTATAAAGGATCTTGAAGTAGAGAAAAAAGCAATAGAGCAATATATTCAAAATGAAATGAAAGAACATGAAATAGCTTATATAGGGGATAAAAAGATAACTTGGAAAAGTCAAAGTAGAAGCAGTTTAGATACTAAAAGATTAAAAGAAGAACACCCAGAGATAGTAGAGAAGTACACTAAAATAACTACCTCAAGGGTATTTAGAGTATAAATTTTAAATTATTTTGAAGGTAATATTATAGATTAGGCATACAAGTGCTATACTGCTACAAATCAAAGCAGAGTTTATCTTACCAGTATTCTTATAATTGGTAACACCTTTGCTTATATCAGGAATCCAAGCAATAAGAAGGCCTATCATAATCAGTGAAGATTCCAAAATGAAAAAATTAGAGAGGATAATTATAAGTCCTACTAATGAAAATATATTAAATCTAGCATTCATGGAAAAGAATTTGTTCAAGATAATACCTCCTAGGATTTAATAACTAAAATATATGCTAATTATATAACGATTACCAAAAACATACAATCAAGGGGAGAAATAATATGAATAGTTTAAAAGAAGCACTTTTAAAGCAACAAGATAAAGGACAAGCACTAGAAATAAAACCATCATATGCAATGAAACAACTTATGATAAAAATGAAAGGTGAAATACAATCAGCTCTTCCGTCACAACTAAGTAGTGAGAGATTTCAAAGAGTAGCACTTACTGCATTTAATTCCAATCCAAAATTACAAAACTGTGAAGCTATGAGTTTTATTGCAGCTATGATGCAATCAGCACAACTAGGACTTGAACCAAACACACCACTTGGTCAATCATACCTTATACCATACAAAGTTAAGGGAGTAGACAAAGTTCAATTTCAATTAGGATACAAAGGGCTATTAGAACTTGCACATAGAAGTGGAAAGCTAAAGACATTATATGCCCATGAAGTTAGAAAAAACGATGTATTTGATATAGATTATGGCCTAGAACAAAAGCTTACACATAAGCCACTTTTAGAAGGTGATAGAGGGGATGTAATAGGATATTATGCAGTTTATCACCTAGAGCCTAGTGGATATAGTTTTATATTTATGACTAAAGATGAAATAATGGCTCATGCAAAGAAGTATTCTAAAGGGTTTGGTAGTGGACCTTGGGAAAATGAATTTGATGCTATGGCTAAAAAAACAGTTATAAAGAAACTTCTTAAATATGCTCCACTAAGTATAGAGATGCAAAAGGCAATTAACTTTGATGAAAGTGTTAAATCACAAATAGATAGTGATATGTTGTTTGTTGATGATCAAGTAAATGTTATAGAAATGGATATTGAAGAAGCTGAAAACAACTAAACAGGGGGAAACTAAAATGGCTGTATATAGACATATACATATAGATTTTTGGCAAGATGGTTTTGTATTAGAACTTACACCAGAGGAGAAATACTTCTATTTATATCTCATGACCAACAGCAAGACAAGCCAATGTGGAATATATGAATTACCTAAGAGAATTATAGAAACGGAAACAGGATATAACAGAGAGACAGTTGAGAAATTACTTATGAGATTTGAGGAATATAAAAAGATATTTTACGATAAAGAAACTAATGAAATATTTATTAAAAACTGGATTAAATATAATAAGGGAACAAGTCCAAAGGTGAAAAAATGTATAGAAAAAGAACTCATGGAAATAAAAAATAAACACTTTGTAAATTTATTTATAAAAGAATGCAATAGGTATGGATACAGTATAGATACCCTATCTATAGACTATAAATATAGTATGGATACAGGTGCTGAAGGTGAAAGCAAATTTGAGAACCACTATGGGGAAAAAGAAAAACAAAAAGAAAAAGAAGAAGAAAAAGAAAAACAAAAATATAAAATAAAAGAATTTGCTAAGCTTTATGAACAAAATATAGGATTAGTTAATGGAGTAGTTAGTGAATGGTTAATTGATATAAGTAATTATGTAGATATAAAATTATTTAAAAGAGCTATAGAAATTGCAACTAATAATGGTAGATGTAACAAAGGATATATAAATGGAATCTTAAAGCAATGGGAAAGTAAAAACATAAAAAGCTATGAAGATTTAAAAGCGTATGATGTAAGTGTAAAAAATAGGGGGACTAATAATTATGGAGAATATAGCAACGACAATATCAGAGATAGCAGATATGAAGAAGATTACCTTTATCAAAAGCCAACAAAAGAGCAGCTTGAAGAAGCAAGAAGATTACTTGAAGAAGTCAACGGAGTATAAATGTTATAAATGTAAGGATTTACAGTATATATTAGATGGTGATACTGCAACTCCTTGTGAATGTAGAGAACTAAGAGAAGCTGAGAATATTTTAAAAGCTAGTGGAATAAGTCAGGAGTTTAGAAAAAAGACATTTGATAATTTCAACTATCAGATTAACTTGCAGGCTATGGATTCTTTCAAGAGAGCTATTGAATATTATAGAAGTTTTAATATATCTAGAGGTGCCAAGAATAATTCTATTATGTTTATGGGGCAAGTAGGTTCGGGCAAAACCCACTTGTCTCTTGCTATAGCAAATAAACTAATGCGCGAGTGTGTTGGTGTAGTTTATCTGCCTTACAGAGATATTATAACACAAATAAAACAGAATATGATGCACCAGGAAAGTTATCATAGGTTGATGAATAGATATAAGAAAGCTAGAGTTCTTTTGATTGATGATTTATTCAAGGGAAGTATTACGAAAAGTGATGTCAATATTATGTATGAACTTATTGATTATAGATATTTAAATAATTTAGCTATGATTGTGAGTTGTGAGAAGTGTGCTGATGAACTGCTACAAATTGATGAGGCTGTGGGTAGTAGGCTAATTGAGATGAGTAAGGATTATTTGATAGAGATTAAGGGATTTAAGTTGAACTTTAGAATACATGGAAATATAGATTAATGGTAAATTTATAGAACGTAAACTCCTCCCAAAATGTAAAATATTGTAAAATTACGAGATAACATGTTAATATTTATATATTACTAATATAAAAGGGAGTTTATATATGGCAAGTAGTTTAGTTTTAAGAGATGGAACGAATGTATTAGAGGAAATGGATAAATTTGAGGAGTCACGTAAAGCTGATTATAGTATATGGGGGTACTTATATCAATTTGATTTAATGTTTTATGATATGTTAACTGATAATATCGAAAAGGACTTATTTGATGAATTTGATACTATTAGCAAAGCTTCTACAGAAATAATATATGAAGCTGAGATGATAGAGGACTACTGTAAGGAATTTATAACAGATGACAAGCTTAATATTAGATTAGCTCAAGTCAAGTATCATGCTAAAAGTGATAGTTTTTCTAATGACCAAAATAAAGACGCTTTAAGAACATTGTATTATATGTATTTAAAGTCGTATACACTAGGTTGTCCTAAATTTAATTTAAAGTGCGCTTTGTTATATTATAATATAGGGAATGAATTAAAAAATAATACAAGTACTAAAAGATTAAAAAAAATATTAAATTCTATAGTAAAAAAAGAAGAAGAAAAACTTAAAAAGTGGATAGAAGATAGTAAAAAAGATGGCAAAAAATTTGAAGATTTGATAGCTGTAGATTTAGATTTAGGAGAATTATATAACAATTTAAAGGGCAAAAATTTAGAAAAAAGAATTAATTATTTAATTAACGCTATTCACTCAGATGAAATCCTGGATAAGTTTATTAATAATATATTAATTGTTAAAAAAGTACCTGAGAGACAAACCCTAATAATTAATATCAAAGATATTTTAATAGAAAAGTATGGGTTTATTTTAGATGATAATTATTCATTGAGTGAAAAAATAGGAAAGAAAGATATGCTATATTCATTAGGGGTAAATTTTATAATAAATG
This sequence comes from Sporacetigenium sp. TC11, assembly GCF_058146105.1. Classification (NCBI taxonomy): domain Bacteria; kingdom Bacillati; phylum Bacillota; class Clostridia; order Peptostreptococcales; family Tepidibacteraceae; genus Sporacetigenium; species Sporacetigenium sp. TC11. The sequence goes on from NZ_JBYVNY010000003.1 coordinate 274,880, forward strand.
AATGGCAATCTAAAAAGGATAAAGAAGAAAGAAAACCTATAAAATTAAATGACATCATAGACTATATAAAACAAATAAATACGAGTGGAATTTCTATTGATATTCTTATAGATAATTTACTAATAGATTATTTTAAAGAAACTTTAAAAATAATAGAAGATGGATTAGAAGATGAGATAGAAGATATATCAGAAAGAGAAGAAACACTAGGCGAAATAAATAGGTTGCTAGATTTATTACTCAAATTTATGCAAGAGAAGTTAAGTGATAAGGGGATTAGATATTCGTTTTTAAATACAATATCAAATAATGATTTTATGAGTAGGCAAGAATATTTAGGTTTATCACCTATAGACGAATATAGTCAAATAAATGGAAGTAAGGACAGAATTATAAATTTATGTCAAAGAATATTAAAAGTTATGTGCTGGGATAGAATTACTAAAAATAATGAAATAAATTTAGATGATTGGTTTAAAATTGATGAGGTATTATGGATATTTAATAATAATAGTTTAGGAATAAAATCTATATTTTTGCCTAATAGTATGGTAGGTAGAACGAAAAACACATATAAATCTATTATAAATAGAATAAATAAACTTCCTGAACAATATTCAAAACCTAAAGTATGGTATTTTAACAATATAGAAAAAAAGACTAATGGATATAGCAAGAAAAATTTATACAGTACATATATAACAGAAATAGAACAGAATAATAATGTTCCCTATATTACTAATCCAAAGGATAATTATTTTTATATAGAATGTATGGATTGTCTAAACATAGATGAAGTAACTAATTATACATGTATAGAACATATATTTAATGAAAGGTGTGTAACTTGTGGAGATAAAAAAGGTAGATGACCTGTTTTTAAAATATAGATTTATAAAGCAAGATTTATATGTGAATAAAGAAAAATTAGAGTTTGATAATGTTTATATAAATGAAAGTTCTACAGAAGTTTATATTGTTGTTGAGTATGATTCTAATGAAACCTTTGAACAAAGAATAGAGAAATATCAAGAAGAAATATTATGGTTTGAAAATTTTACAGATAATTATTATCTAAAGTATAATATAAATCTAATAATTTTATATAGTGAGTCAGATGTAGATAGCAATTTTAGAAAATATGTAGAAAAATATGAAAAGAATTCTCAGATATGCAAAAAGATTTTTATAGATATAAGCAATGAAGATAATATATATATACTTCCATTTGTAGATATAGAGGTAAGTGAGAGTTCTCATATGAAAGAAAGTACTATAGAGAAAAATTTAAAAGATGTAATAAAGTCAGAGGATATATTTAATCAACTGATAAAAGATGAAATAAATCAAGAAGATATAGAAAATATATTAGTAAGCTTATTGAACAGTTAAAACGGGGGAATTTTATGAATAAAATACAAAATAATAATGAACATAAAGAGTTTTTTATAAAAGATATAGAGGTAACTAATTTTAGAGGGTATATTAATACTACAAAATTTAAATTTATTACGAATGACGAAATACCTAAATTTATACTGCTAACGGGAGCTAATGGATATGGAAAAACGTCTTTAATAGATGCAATTGAATGGGGATTAACAGGAAAAATAAGAAGGCTATATGATTCGTTTCAAGAAAGGAGTAATAGCTCAGATAAAGATAATATTAACAATAATAAAGGATTAATAAAAAATATAAATTCTAAAGATGATGAAGTAGAGGTACTTATACATGCAAGTTATTTAGGAAAAGATGTAACTATTAAAAGAGTTTTTGACGGTGAAGAAAAAGAATCAAGTAGTTTAAATGGCTATAACAGTGAACTTTATATAGAATGTGATGACGAACCTACTAAAGATAAATTAAAAGATAAGTTAACAAGATTTAATAATGATAATTTATGTTCTTATGATAAGAATATAGACTTATATAACAAAGGAAGAAAAGATATATATGAAATATTTTCACATTTATATAATGACTCATATAATATTAAAAATATAATTAATAATTTGGAAGTTATAAAAGATGATTTAGAAAAAAAGGTCAAATTAGTAGAACAAGAGAAGAAGAAGATAACAGAGGCAAAAATAATATATGAGGACTTAAATAATGAACATAATTTAACAAATACATCAAAAGATTATCCTGAAAATAAAATTTTTGATAGTGAAATAATATTGATTGAAGATGATTTGAAGAAATTAAATAAAGACGAGATACAAAACCAGATAAAAATATTAGAAAATATCAGAAATCTAGATGTAATAGGAGATTTACAGAAGAACCTAGAATCGATCAATAAAGAAAATAAACTTAATAACTATAAAAAATTATTAAAAGAATTAGATGAAAATGAAAATATTTATAAAGAACTTAGAAAAGAAAGCTTTGATAATATAGAACAAGAAATAAGAGAACTTGAAAGTATTAATAATTTTGTAAAATTAACAACTGATTATAAAAAAATACAAGATCATATAATTTATAAAGATAAATTTATTAATCTAAATTTAAATAAGTGGAATCAAGAGTTTGATATATTAAATCAGATAAATAATCAGTTAGAATTGTTAGATAAAAATATTGAAATATATAACGAAAGTAATCCAACAGTAAAAGTTTTAAGGTATATAGTAGATCATACCAATGAACTAAAAGACTATCGAGATACCAATGAAAATTGTCCTATATGTGGAAATAAAGAAACCTTTAAAAATTCAGAAATTGGATATATAGCAAAAGAAGCGTTAGGTCAAAATGATTTTAAAAGACAAAAAATTGTTGAAGAAATAAAAGTTCTAAGCAGTGATAAACAAGGCAAATTTCAACAGGTCAAAGACAAAATAACAATTGATATAGAAAAGTATATGGTTATTTTGAATAATAAGTTAAAGTATAAAGAAATTATTGATAGAATTGAGAGTCTAATTAAAAGCTTAGATATAGAATATACTGAATTTACCATTAGAGATATTAAAAAATATATATTGGAAAATGAATTAAATTCAAATACAGATATAGACAATTATGATATATTAAATTATTTACAAACTATAGATTATGAGTTTTTAAATGATTTTAAATATAAATTAAATCATGATGAATACTATAAATTAAGTTTGACCGAAAAGATTAACTTGACTAAAGAAATAATACATAAATTTAATTTAGCATTAAATGATGATATACATATAGTAGATTATTTTCAGGAAGATAAAGTTAATATTGATAAAAGAATTCTAATATGTAAATCTTTTATTAATCAGATAGAAAAAAATATGATATTAGCAAAATTTAAAGAATGTGAGACTAAAGAAAAAGATAAGCAAATTGAACTAGAAGAAATAAACACAAAACTGACTAATTTGAATAAAAACATAATAAAAAAAATCAATAATATTAAAAAGAATGATGAGATAGAGCAAACAAGGCGAATACAAGAGCCCTTAGATAAGATATATAGAAAAATAACAAGAAATACAAATATAAGAGAAATTAAACTTTCGCGTGCTAAAGCTAAGGAGTCAGCAGAACTAAATATCATAGATTTAGATGGAAATGAAACATCATTTGCAAGTATACTTAGTGCAGGACAACTATCAACGTTGGCAATATCAATATTTCTATCTAAAGCATATCTGAATAAAAACAATAATATTAAACTTTATCTTATGGATGAACCTATTCAGACAATGGATGATTTAAATATATTATCTTTTATAGATTTAATTAAGTATCAATTAGCTAATACAGAAAATGAGTCATTTATAGATCAGCTAGTATTTTCCACTTGTGATGATAATTTAAGTAGTTTATTTAAGTATAAATTAAAAAGTTTAAATATACCTGTGTGTGAATATAGGTTTGAAGGAACAGGAATAGTTAGACATAATCAAATATAAGTATTAAATCTGATACATATATTACATTAGGATACGAATAAGTGTAAAATATAAAAGTTTATTAATATAAGTAAAATCCAAGAGTGAAAATAATTCACCCTTGGATTTTTTATTACTCTGTTACTACATATGTATCATTGAAGCCTTTATAAATAGCTTCATTTTTAAGTTCTATAGCATTATCTTTATTACTAAAAGTACCTATACATACCCTATAAAAAGGACCTTCTTTTACTATAGGTTTATCTACAAAAGATAGAAGAGTAGAAGTTATAGTGTTAGCTACTTCCTGTCTATATACATTAGAGGAGCAAGAAGCTTCGATATAGTTATTTGATATAAAGTCTATTTCTATTAAAATAGCAGGCATCTTAGTTTTTTTAAGCACTGATAATTCTTGAGAAACTTTTACACCTCGATTGGGAGTATTTAAGGTTTTAGATAAATTAAAACAAAGATTTTTAGCTAAAGCAGTTAATTTACTATCTAAGGTATACACCCAAACTTCAGTACCTTTAGCTTCTTTATTTTTAAAAGAGTTCATATGTAAACTTATAAAGTAATCGCAGTTTTCTGTATTAGCCTTATTACTTCTATAATCCAACGAGTAGAACTTATCATCCTCACGAGTAGTTACTACCTTTTCAAAAGCTTCTTCTAGATTTTTCTTTACTAACATACCTATTCTCAAAACAACATCACTTTCCTTAGTGTCATTACTTCCAACTGCTCCTGGATCTTTACCACCATGACCAAAGTCCAAATACCATTTCATAAATAAACCTCCCTGATATTAATATGGTTATATTATAAATATTATTAAAAATAAAGTATTTTAAATAAGTTAATAAATTATTTTTAAAACTATTATATGGCATAAAATATAATTTAAAAACTGTAAAAACTGTAACACATAGATACGGTTGACAAGGGGAAATAAAGATGATATTATTAGACTAATAAAACTGTAAAGTAGTGTTACAGACAAGGAGGGTATTGTTAATGAATATTTTTCAAATTAAGACTCAGCCTCATGGGATTGAAAGGAAAGATATGTTTCTTTCTGAAGGATTTGTTTGCATAGGGTATCCTGGTGTTGGGAATCTTTTAAATGTAAATAAAGATGAAATAAGAGAGCGACTTCATAAAGAGTATAAATGGGAAAGTAGTCAATTAGGAAATCATCTTGGAGTTGTTAGTGCTTTTGTTAATACTATGGAAGAAGGGGATATAGTACTTGTAGCAGATAATGATTGGGTTCACATTGGACAGCTTGGAGAGTATAAATATGAACCTCAATATGAAAGTGAAGGAATGTGTCATAGGCGATATGTTAAGTGGATAGATAAAGTAGAAAAGTATAAATTGAATGAACATGTGAAAGAGTTACTTAGAAATAGGAGTATAGTCACAAAATTTAAACATCCTTATGATGTAGCAGAATTAGAAGTTGTATTAAATAGGAGTACTTCTTTAGATACAAATATAACTATAGATAAAGAAATCGCGAATAAAGCAATAGAAATATTAAAGAAAGCACTTGAATCTGAAAATGAAGAGATAAGGGTAAGTGCAGCTATAGGTATATTAAATTATTTAAAATAGCAGAAAAAGGGGCGAATTAAAATGTTATATTCAGTTGATAAGGGAGAATATGTAAAAAGAATACCTCATAAACAGGAATTTATAAAATGGAGAGCTAGTATAAATAATTGTGATTATAATAAGATTGCAGATGAGCTTAATAATAGAATAGATGGGAATGAGATTCATACAGCTGGTTGGATACCAGTAGGGTCAGATTGGACAGGAATATTTAAACCTATACATGATGCTTGCAACAATAATGATAAAGCTGCAGGGAAGTTCTTTGGACTTATTGTATTTAATGTAATTATGGATAGAGATGATTGTTGGGGGTTTGGAAGATATAAAAAAGATGGAGTAGATATTAATAGTATGACATATTTTAAGTTAGAGGTTTGCCCATAGTGGGAAAACCTCTAGTTTAATAACCATTATACCCATATATGAGAAAATAGAGTGTACACATAAACTCATCAAAAGGGCGAGAGCACAATGCACACTTACTCTTAATTTTTATACATAAATATAATTTAAATAAAGTTCTAGTTATTTAAAAGATGAAATATTATTGGATAAGTCATTAATACTATCAGATAGCACTTGAAGCTTTTGTTCTATTCGCACCAAAAGATACATTGATACAGCAATAGGAAACCCTACATCAGCTATAAGAGTTCTTATGTAGTCCATTTTATTTACCTCCTTTTTATTGTACTAAAAAAGCCCTTATAAAAGGGCTCCTACCTTACTATGCTAATTCAAACTCAGTAGTATCAGTAGCTATTATCTTAGCTTCTACAATTCCTACCAAATCAGCACCTTTGGGCTTAAACACATTCTTTGCAACTATTAAATTCATAGCTGCAGTTATTTCACCTTGAGTTATATCAGCTCTAGGATCATCTAAAGACATAGATATATTCTGCCCTAAGGCATCAACAAAAGTCATAACTAATCTAGTTTTAACCATAAAAATCACCTCCTATCTCAAAATTTTAAGATTACTACTCAGATATAGATGTGTCATCTTGCTTTACAACATCCATTAAATCATGTGGTTGAAGACCAACAAAAGCATTTGCAACAGCTAAAACATCATCAGCTAATGCATCGTGCTTTAAGGCACTAAATGTCTTAGATCTAGTTATAGACTTACCATCACCATCAAGTCCTAAAGATAACTTTATCTTTAGAGAAGAAAGATTGTTTATTTCTACAGCCATTTTATCTACCTCCTTTCATTGAATTAAATTAATTATAGAATGAGTGAAATATAGAAGACAGAAAGCAAGTTGAAAAAACAAGTTAAATAAATTTATTAAATTATCTTTGAAAACTATGTAGGAGTAGAGTCTTGATTCCTTAGAATAAAAAATCATTATATAGATGTATAAAATAAGGATATAAGGAAATAATCACGATATGAATGAAAATTAAAGGAGTGATTTTATGAGTTCTTTTGAAGGTTTATATACTTTTGCAGATGTAACTAGCATGTATAATATAGATCAATCTACTTTAAGATATAACATAGGTAAAAAGTTTATTGAGAATATAGATGTAAAAAAATTTGGTAAGACTTGGCTTATAAGAGAAGAAGCTTTAGTAAGTGCCTTTGGATTTATACCTGTAATTGATAACTCAGAAAAAAGGGATGTTAAAAGAAAAGTAGGCAGAAAGAGTACTTTTGATAAATATAAGGAAGCTTATGAAAATGGTAAATATGAAACTAAAACGGTATAGGATTTAAATTATATAAAAATTTACATATTGATAAAAGGTGATTATATGGAGAAAAAAAGTATAAATCAAAAGAAAGGTTTTACAATGCCTTGTGAGCTTATAGAGAAAATAGAGGATTATAAAGAAGTTAACGATATAAGTAGCTTTGCACAGGCAATGTATGAATTAATAAGAATAGGATTGCAAGAAACAAATCATATTTAAAAAATTATAGAAGATGATTAACCATTGATATGTATATAGTTTAAATTTAATTATATTAATACAATGGTTTTTATTTGAGTTTATATAGGTTATTTCTTAATCAGCTTATAATAGTATTCCTTCACTTATAGTCAAGGAAAGAGCACCTGGAACTAACGTTCATACATACTATAATAAGCTAGGGTACCTAGGTTAAATAGTTGATAGTGTTTAACGTACATATTCATTTTGCAACGCCCGATAAAGAACAATCGGCCACAAGCTTCATTCATAAGTACTAAGAACTTAGTTTATCTAAAGGAATTACAATATAAGAAATACTAAATAAAAGTATCATCTCTTTCAGACATGTTACTTTTATTTTTATTTTTGAGAGATGTTGATAAGAGTACACATCTAGCTATATTTATTTGATTTACAATATCTTATCTATAAGTTTCAGATCTTTATACAGTTAACTATCTTATACATTTTTAATACTCAATAAATTTCTTAAATCTTTTCTATATAAATTAACACAAAATACGACAAAAAATTCGAAAAAAATATTATATAATAGGGTATATTAAGAAATGAAATAGTAAACTAACAAATCAAATATATAATAAGAATTAGCTTTTTATATAGTAAAACTTATTTATAAAATATGGAGGATATTAGGTGAATTTAGAAATTAAAAAAGCATTAGATAAATCTTATAAAAATAATATAGTTTTTATGCAAGATTTTAATACTAATATAGAAATAATACAAACATCATTTGATAATATTACAACTGAAATAGATAAATTAAAAAAAGAGTCTAAATATAATAAAGAAAATATAGCTAAAGAACAAAATGATATTAGGAAAAATATTAATGAATTCGCTCAGATAATTGATAAATTAAATGACAAGTTTCAATCAGATATAATTTCTATAAAAAAAGCTAAAGAAGAAAATATAGAATATTTCACAATATCATTTTTTGGTATAACTAACGCAGGAAAAAGTACAATAATAGAAGCATTTACACAAAATAACAATGGCACAACTATAGGTATAGGCAAACAAAATACTACTAAATCTGTAACTTCATCTGATTTCGGTAGATTAAGAATATTAGATACTCCTGGATTTGAAGGTGGAGAAGAGTTTGAGATACTAGCTAAAGAAGAGATAAAAAAGACTGATTTAGCTATTTTCGTTTGTGCAAATAAACCTCCAGAAGTTGCGGAAGTTAAAAAGATTGCACAATGGGTCAAAGAAAATAATTTACCATTTATTTTAGTTATAAATTCCAAAAATGATCCACCGAAAATAAGTAATATAAAAGAATTTCAACCAATACAAAATGTAGTTAATTACTCAACAAATATACTAGAAAATTACCTTAAATTAAAAAGATTTAAAGTTATACCTATAAATGCTCAACTTGCGTTTTTTGGAAAAGAAACTAAAATTGATGAATCAAGACAAGATTTAATAAAAAGCAGAGATATCAAAATGAAAAAATATCAGAACAAGCAAGATATGTTAGATTATAGTAACTTTAGAGAACTAGAATTAGAAATAAATAATATCATAATAAATGATTCAAATATATTGAAAACAAAAAACATATACGAATCACTATCAATTTACTTAGATAATGCTATAGAAGAATCTAATAAAAATAAAAATTCTTTTTATGAAAGTAAAGTATTTTTGAAAAAAAGACTTGATGATATTATAGAGCAATTTGGAAGAGGACAAGACTATGGAAAAAAGGGATTAGAAATTAGAAATATTATTAGCACTAACTTAGACTGCATTGAAAATTTTAAAAGTGAAGGTATCCGAGTTATAGATAAAGCATTTGCAGATAATGATAAGAATATAGACAATCATCTAAGAAAGTTATGTGATGATTTTAATTGCAAACTTGCAAACGAAGTAATTCCTAAAATATCAGAAGAAGTTCAAGAACGACTTGAAGAAAAATTAATAGATCTTGAAAAATCTATGAATCTAGAACTTAAAGGATTTATAAATATAGAAGATATAAGTGATTTAATAAAGACAGCTTTAGAAGAATTCAAGAAGAACAAGTTTAAAAGAAATATGGTACTTGCGTTTGAATTTATAGGAATAATAGCAGAAGGTATAGCAGCATTTATAAATATTGCATTTGGATTCATAGTTGCGGCGGTAAAAGGTTTTTTATCTAAAATATTTGGAAAATCAAAAGATATCATAGCTGAAAATAATCGAAAAAGAAATGAAAAGAAGAGTGAAGCTATAAATCGACTTAGTAAAGAGTGTTCTAAAATGGAGAAAGAGATATACAAAAAACTTTGGAGTGGCTACACAGATAAAGGTACTGGAAATACTTTTCCAGGATTCGAACAATTATTAGCTAGCATAAGAAATCAGATTAGTGTACCATTGGAAGAAATGTATAAATCGTCAGATTATGGTTCTGATATATTAAAAAAATTCGTAGGAGATATGAGCGATATAAAAGTTAAAATAGATACTAAATTATATCAAGAAGTTATTAATTTAATAACAAGTGGAAATATAAAAATTAAATCTGTAATTAGAAAATCAGGAGATTATTCTATTGTAACATGCAAATCATTTGAGGATAAAAAACAATTAGAAAAATTAAAATATGAAATAGATTCTATACTTCAAGATCAAGATACATATTTCATAGTAGAAAACAAATATTCTGAGCTGTATTTAAAAGAACTAATTAGTGAAGTTACAAATGGTTCAACATAAGTTCATAAAATGATATATTGTGAAGACAGAAATTGCTTAGAATTTAATATAAGTAAAAATAATGTTAAGAGACAGTTAGATATTATTAGTACAACAATACAAGTAAAGTATAATCATAATGTAGAATTTAGGGGTGAAATATAATGAAAGATAAAATAACTAAATATATAGAAAAAAGTAAGATAATAGTTAACACTACTAAAGGATTGAATTTAAAATCTGTGTATGGTTTAAATAAAGAAATTGAATACGCAGAGAAATTATTAAATGAAGATAAGAAGCTTATAGTATCATTTTTAGGAACATTTAGTTCAGGAAAATCTACGATAATAAAGAGATTTACAGGTGAAAATTTAGAAACTGATGCAAATCCATTAACAGCAAATATACAAAAAGTTGAGTGGAACGGTATAGATATAATAGATACACCAGGATTAAAATCAACGCAAAGTCATCATGATAGCATAACTGAAAACTATATGAGTAAATCAGATATAGTGGTATGGGTATGTGAAGCTGATAGATTAATACTTGAAAATCATAGACCAATTTTAAAAAAGGTATTAAAAGATTTAAATAAAGAAGACAGATTCATAGTAGTAATAAATAGACTTGACCAAACAGGAAGATCTATAGAATTAGAAGAGGAATATAATGAAATATGTAATATAAAATTTAGCGAAGTTAAACGTATACTAAAAGAGTTAGGAGTAGAAACGGATATACCAATGGTTGCAATAAGTGCAGACCCATATTCAGTAGGGGATGGACTTCATATTGAGGAGGCAAAGGAAGCTTGGAATGAAGATTATTGTAAAGAAGTAAGCTACTTTGAGAATTTTGAGGCTTTATTTGATAACTTAATAAATAATTGTAATGAAGGAACTAATTATCTTGGAATATACGATAGAGTTAATGAGTACATAGATATAGTTAAAAATGATTTAATAGAAATAAATAAATACTATGAGGGTTTAAATGAATTAAATAATGTTTTATCAAATAAGTATTGTGATATACTTGAAAATATGAAATTAGGATGCAATACAACTATATCTAAGGAAAAAAGAAATCTTACAAATTTATTTAATGATAACTTTGTAAATACTGTTAATAGTATAAATTCACCTGATGAAATGAATAAATTAAAAGCTCTTTCAGAAGATAATATAGATACTATTATAGGTGAATTCTATGACTCAACAATAGAGAAGAATATATTAGAATTTAAAGATTTATTTAAAAATAATCTCGAGAGAGTCAAACTTAAACTGGAAGAATCTTATTTCTATAAATCTCTTGAAAAAGAGTACTTAAATATATCAAATAAAATTAAAATGGAATATAACAATGAAGGTAGATCATATGAGGATAATATTAATGGCATTGGATTTGATAAAATAGATGATAAAAATAAGGGGAAAAATATAAATGTAGGGATGTTAGGAAAAATAAAGCTTCCAGGTAATATACCTGTAGAAAGCTTTCATAAAGTTATTTACAATGTAGGAAGAAAAGTTGGGTATAAATTTAAACCATATCAAGCGGTAAAAATGGCAGGAAATGCAGCTAAAGCTGTTAAGGCTATACCATTTGTAGTTTCAGGACTAGAGATGATTCTAAACATTATGTCTCAGGTAAAGGAAAATAAGAGATTTAAAGAATTACATGAAAATAAATTAGAGATAATTAAATCATTAGAAGGAATAAAAACAGAAGTTTTTGAAAATCTAGAATTAGAGTTAAGAAGCTACTTTAATTCTGCATTAGATTCATTAAGGGACACTATAAATGATATAGGAAATGAAACTGAGGAAAATTTAAAAATCATAGAAACTATAAAAATAACAAAATACAAGATTGAAGAGTTAAGACAAGAAAAATTAAATAGCTAAAATAAGCAACAAATATAAATTTAAACTATAAGTTAGTACACAGGTTGATATAACTGTGTACTAATTATATTTTACTATATTAAATGTTAATTCATTTTTAAAAATTTCAACATTACCTAAAAAAGGCAATATTAAATAATAAGCTAAGATATATAGTAGTTTAAATTTAAGGGCTAGAATTCATCAGATGTTAATCTAGATTTTTCTAGTGTTCTTTAAAATTAAAAAGAAATAACATTAGTCTAAATAAAACAGGAGTAATAATCGATATATGCCCTTTTTATAATCATATATTAATCTTTTTTACTAAAGAAGTTGGATGTATAATATCTTTTCAAGCTATAGAAAACTATATTTTTATATCCTTAATACTATTTTCTTAATCCGCTTATAATAGTATTCCTCCACTTATAGCCCAGGAAAGAGTGCCTGGAACTAACACTAATACATACTATAGTAAGCTAGCCATCTAGGTTAGATAGTTGATAGTATTTAACGTACATATTCATTGTACAGCGCCCGATAAAGAACAATCGACCACAAGCCTCATTCATAAGTATTAAGAACTTGGTTCATCAAAAGAAATTCAATAAAAACTATAAAAATAAAGGTATCATACCTGCTAGATATGATACCTTTATTTTTATTTTGAGAGATATCGCTAAGAGTGCATATTTAGTTAGTAATATGAGAATATCAAAGTTTTAATAAAGTATTGAGCTTAAATATACAACACATAAACTTCTATGTATAAAATACAAAAATTAGCCTATAATATTACTAAATATATTTGTAGTACAAATATTATAAAAAACACTTGATTGTGATACAAATATGTATTATACTACAAATATAAATAATAAATAAAGGGGTGTTGGTAATGAGAGATAGAGTTAAAGAATATTTAGATAAGCTAGAAGAAACAAAGGAAGTGGGTAGAAAAAAACGTTTAAGAGAAAAAGCAGTTGAAGAAAAAAGCGAACTTAATATAATGATGAAATCACTTGGATTTTCTGATGAGTCCCGCAAAAAATCATTAGAGCGTAGAGATCGAGATGCTAAGGAGTTAGAAGAAAACTTTAATAGTTTATCAGAAGAAGAAAAAGTTTTACATATAGAGTTTGAACGCAGAGTTCTTGATAGGGAAAAAGATTATTACGGAGAGGGTTCTATAAATTATATAATGCTTGAGAGTGAGATACCAAGAATAAAAAGAATATATAACATAGTAAAAGAAGAAAAAATTATAAAAAAAGATGGAAATAAAAATAATAAGCTATTCAATGTATTGATTGATGACGAAGGTAGAATGTTCCCTTATGAACCTGAAAACACTAATTTAGATTCAAAAATGCAAGTAAGATTACCAGATGATGAAAAAGATGCAATTAATCAAATTTGTTTAAAAAGAAACATAAAGCCAAGTGACTTCATGAGAAATCTAATAAGACGAGAAATACTAGAACATCTGGCTGATTCTAAAATAAAGTTTAATAGATTTGTAGACGGTGAAGACCGTTCATCAGTCCAAGTTCTTACTACATACAAACAAGCTGTAGATTTTATAACAGAATGCTTTAATGAAAGTGTTAAAATGAAACAGGCTATGAGGATTTATATAGATACTAATTCTTTTGCTCAAGAAATAAGTTATAAGCCAAAAGAAATAAGATTAAATGAACACAACGAAGATGGAGTTAAATATTTTACTATGAATTTAGATAACAATATAGAAATCGTGATAAATAGCAATGATTATATAGATATAAATCTCAGAATTACAGAAGGTAAAAATAAAGAAATGGCAAAGCATTGGTCTATTGATATTATTAATAATGATTGTAAGGTTTCTATCAATGGAGGAATACTACCTTATGGATGCGATGAATTATATACATATAAAAATAGTGAGTATTACATGGATGAGTTTTTTGATATAGAAGAGGATGGGGAAAGAAGTGAACCACTTGCAAAATATCCACTTAATCCATTATTTACGGCTGAAGAATTATTAGAGTATGATGACAGTTTCGATATATAAATAAATTATAAAAATAAAAGGGGTATAGGAATATGGTTATAAATAGAGAATTACCCTTTCTAAAGGTTAAAAACATGCTAGAAACTACTTTAGGTAGAATAATATACGAGAAAACTTATGCATATGATGATGCGATAAGTGGTGTTGTACAAAAAGAATTCGTTAATGGGATGTATTCAAGCTATAAATTAACTGTAGATATTCTAAACTCACGAGATACAAGCGAAAAGTTAGATGTTATAAACTATATACTTCATATAGTAGAACTTGAATTAGCTAAATTAGGAGACTTAGAAATTCAAGCTATAATTGATGCTGTTGATATAAGCGACTATATTAAGGGATAAAAAAGGGGTATACAGGTATTAGAGAATACATAAAAAATATCTTAAATGAAATTGAAGTAACGAATAGTATATACAATGAATGGTTAACTACAGGAAAATACCCTGATAGTTATAGTGAACAAATAAGTTTATCATCAAATAGTAATCAAAAATTAAGTAACCCATATGAAGGGTGGATAGAATACGAAGAAAAACGTGACTTCAGACAATTGAGTATATTTGATTAAGTTAGTATTAAATACAAAATTTATACAAATTTATTTTTGAATTTTAAATAGTCTTAAATCTCATATTAAAAATTAATTTTGAAAAGGGGTATTGTATAATGGTTCCATATCAAGATTTTGCAATTAATAAGTATATTATAGAAAGAATAGAAAAAAATGATACATGTGCAACTTGTTTTTATAGAAGAGATTGTTTTAATTATAAAATAGAATCATATTGTAATGAATATAAACCTAGTCCTTACATAATAAGTGAACTACAGGGGTATAAAGTTTCAGGAGATACTTATTTTAGATAAAAATAAATATAAGAGGAGATGAATAATGATGTGGATTACAACAAAGCATGGGGGATATAATATAGTAGGTTACAATATGTTTAATAATAATAATGAATTAGAATTCTGGGTAACAAAATTAGATGGGGGATCAATAAAAATATCTAGTAATACTTTAAAAAGTTTAAAATTAGAAAAAAGATTTAAAAATGCTATTAAATCTAAAGAAAACATTGTAGAAATATAATAGTAGATATACAAATTTAATAGGCAATGTTATTGATAATATAAAAGAGTTATTATATTTAAAATATAATTAGTAGATGTACTTGGAATAATCTTATTATCAACACTACTAAATATAGAAGCAGCATAGTTAAGATGATTTTGTTATCCGCTTATAATAGTATTACTTCGATTATAGTCCAGGAAAGAGCACCTGGAACTAACACTCATACATACTATAATAAGCTAGTTTACATAGAATATATAATTAGTAGAGTTAACGTACATATTCATTTCGCAACACCCGATAAAGAGCAATCGGCCACAAGCTCCGTTCATAAGTACTAAGAGCTTAGTTTATCTAAAAGAATTTCAATGAAGAACATGCTTAAGGAAGGTATCATCTCTTGCAGACAAGATACCTTTATTTTTATTTTAGCGAGATGTAGCTAAGAGTGCAAAGAACGCACACTTAGCTGGATTGGTTCACATTATAAAGGTATTTTAAAGTAGTTAGCCCACTCCAGGGCATAAAACCGTTGCTCTGCTATGCCCTTCCGTTCATTCCTTTGGCTCTAGAATCCATATTTTCATGGGGCAACGAAGGATTTTATAGGTGCCAAAAGTGAAGTGCTGTTCACCATTTGCTTATAGTGGGAAGGGTATTATTTTTCGTCGGATGTGTTAGTGTCCTATTATACTTTTTCCAACGTAATATGATTATTGGATCTTAGTGGTTCTGATTTTAAAGTTTTATATAGGCTTTGCATATTTACTTACAAGATTTTTAGACAAAAATATAGCCCCATAGGATTTACCTTGGGGCTTTTTGTTATGCTCCTACCATTGCAGCTTTTATTATTTTTTCTAATAGATTTTTTACCTTTGTTATACTCATACCGTTTACTAGATATTTTACTTTTCCTTCTGGAGCTTTTGTATCTTCCATGGTTCTAGTTACTATATGGCCTTGTTTTCTTATGATTTCTAATACATCTGTGATTTCATCGAAGAGTTCCTTTGCTTGTCCTCTATTTGTTTTTATTATACATGAGTCCTTACTTACTTTTTCTACTGTCATTATTTATTCCTCCTATATATTTGTTTTATTTTATGTACTTATTTTTCCTCATATCGCTAATTATTATGCATTATATTTATATATATTTTTCCTTGTAACGCACATATTACAACGGTTACAGGGGAAAAATAGTACTAGATAAAATCAGTAAGGGGTGTATAAAATGACAAAGTTATTTGATAGTGAAGAGTATTTTGAAGAGATGTTAAGACTGGAAGAAGAATATCGAAAAGAGCAGAGAATTTCAATAGTTGAAGAGTATGACGAAGAAGAATTATGGGCTTTATTTGAAGAACAATATAATAATTATGATATGGAGCTTATGAATAAGGCGGTTAACAAAAGGGAGGATAGTATGCTTATAGACTTAAAATATATACCTTTTTAGCCCTTATATGAGGGCTATTAAATCAATCTATAAATAGAATATAAATCACTATACAAGTAACTTTGTTAACGATACCGTTATAAATAAATTAAATATAAGGAGATGTTAAGCATGATATGTAAAGCGCCAAATCATAACAGCTTAATAAGTAATGCAATGAAAGATATAAGATATGATATAAATGACTTGTTGAGGTTATTTGAAAATCCAGCTTTACAAGCTAACCGAAAAAAATATATAAACTATACTCATGAAATCATAGATAGTCTACAATTAAGATTAAAAGACTTCATAAAGCAAACTGATATAGATACTATAGAAGACATAGAATAATACTTAAATTAGCAAATAGCCCTCAATAGAGGGCTATTATTATTATAACCTCAGACATAAGTAACACATTATATAACAAATAAGTTATAAATTCTAGGTATATCAAGGTCTTAAAAGAGGAGATTGAGGTATTATATTTGTATGGGGGGCCACAATAAAAGAAGCTGCAAGCTTCTATCCTTTCTGAAAGATATGATACTTACCTTGAAAAGGGTTGTATTGAAACTATAGATACTAGACCTTAACTAAAATAAAAGATAAGCCAAGACCGACAGAGGGGAGGTCTAATACAAAGTAACTCTTACAAGAAAATGATGAAAGAAAGATAAAACTATCACTATAACGTTCTTTGTTATTGTGCGGCGATTATCAAAGGTTTTAATATAAATAAATATATAGTATTTATGATGGTCTTTATCATATATACTATATTAACTATTATTAAAATAAGTTCAATTGGTAGATCTAAAAAAACAATATTATATTAATTATTCCATTAAATGGTATAATTAATATAGGCGATTTTAATAGATATTTACTATAGATAAGCTCCGTTTTTACTTTATTTATTTTTTATTAGTAGGGGTGATAATATGTTGGAGTATTTAACTAAAGAAGATATACCGACTTCATTTATAGACATAGTTGATGAAATAGGAATAGATGACTTTATTAAAATATGCAAATTATGTGGAGGTAGTTCGCTATACATACCTACAGAAAATTCACTTGTTAAACCTATTAGAAATAGAGTTATTAGAGAAAGTTTTAATGGTGGGAATTATAAAGAACTTGCAAGAAAGTTTAATGTAAGTGAAGTACAAATACGAAAAATAGTATCTGAGATATAGAAGTAATTTTTTGTATAATGAAAGGGTAGAATATGCTACTCTTTTTTTATGATTAAAATATATAATATAAATGAAAGTATTTATAGATTATTTTAAGGGGGAGAGATTGTGATAACAAAGTTTAAGGATTTATTGTTTATATTAACTATAATACTTGGATTAAATCTAACTGGCTGCTCAACAGAGGATATAGACATATATAATGACCAAAGTAATAATACTACTACTGTTGAAATAACTAATAATGAAAATACATTAGATAATGAAGAATCAGAAGAAGCTATAGTAGAAGAACCATCTAATACAGAGAAAGAACCTCAAAATAATGTAGCTTATAGTATACCTAAAAATGCTAGAAAAGGTATAGTTGTAGATCCTATAGATGGTGATACTGTAAAAGTTAAATTTGAAAATGGAGATGTAGAATCAATAAGAATACTACTTATTAATACACCTGAAAAAAATGAGAAGTTCGGATCTGAAGCTTCAAACTTTGCTTATAAAGAATTAAATAATAAAACAGTTTATATAGAGCCAGATGTAGAAAATAGAGATAAGTACGACAGACTTTTAGGCTATATATGGTATGAAAAAAACGGAGATTTAAAGTTATATAATAGAGAAATTATTTTAGCTTCTCTTGCTAAAGTTGCATATATATATGGGAGTAGAAAGCACTTAGATATTTTAAGTGAAGCTGAAGAAAATGTAAAATATAATGAATCAAACATATGGGAAAAAGAAGGTTATGCAACTAATAAAGGTGATAAATACGATATGAGTGTATATGAATCTAAAGCTCTTAGTAATAGCCCTAATAATGCTAAGGATATAGTTTATACTACAAGAACAGGTACTAAGTACCATTTTAATAAAGAATGTAGAGGATTATCTAGCGCGAGTAAAATATTTGAAGGTACAAAGCAAGAAGCTATAGATTCAGGTTTGAGTTTATGCGGGTATGAGGATTAAAGACGTAACAATCAGTCACGTCTTTTCATTTATATATTATTTAGAGACATTTAATCGTTTATATATTATTTTTATGAGTTTTATACTTCATATATTAATATGTTAATTTTACATAGAATCTTGTTCAGATTGATTATATGTGTGCTTAATAATATAATTTAAGTTATGAAAGTTATATTCTAATAAAATATATATGGACCTGTAAAATTTGATAAATAATAACTTTAGATAAGAAAGGGAGAAAACTATGGCAATCAAAAAAAGTGAATTGTACAGCTCACTTTGGAAAAGCTGTGATGAATTAAGAGGTGGGATGGATGCATCTCAATATAAAGATTATGTATTGATACTACTGTTTGTAAAATATGTAACAGATAAATATAAAAACGATCCAGATTCATTAATTGAAGTACCTGAAGGTGGAAGTTTCGACGATATGGTGGCTCTTAAAGGTAAAAAAGATATTGGGGATGGAATAAATAAGATAATAGCTAAGCTTGCTGAGGCTAATGATCTTAAAGGAATAATAGATGTTGCAGATTTTAATGATCCTGATAAATTAGGTAAGGGAAAAGAAATGCAAGATAAGCTTACAAAACTTGTAGCTATATTTGAAGATAAGTTGGATTTCAGTAAAAACAAAGCTCAAGGTGATGATATTTTAGGAGATGCCTATGAGTATCTAATGAGACATTTTGCTACAGAATCAGGAAAAAGTAAGGGACAATTTTATACACCTGCTGAAATATCTAGAATACTTACAAAAATTGTTGGAATAGATAAATCTACAAGTCAGCAACAGACTGTGTATGACCCAACTTGTGGGAGCGGGTCATTGCTATTAAAAGCCGCAGATAAAGCACCTAATGGTATTAGTATATATGGACAAGAAATGGATAACTCTACAGCTGCACTTGCTAAAATGAATATGATAATACATAATCAACCAATGGCCGAAATATGGCAAGATAATACAATAGCTAGTCCACATTTTATAGAAAATGGAAAGCTGAAAACTTTTGATTTTGTTGTAGCAAACCCTCCATTCTCAACTAAATCATGGAGTAATGGAATCAATCCAGAACACGATATATATGAACGTTTTGATGGATATGGGATTCCTCCAGTAAAAAATGGTGACTATGCTTTCTTGTTACATATAATCAAATCTCTAAAGGGTGATGGTAAAGCAGCCGTTATTTTACCTCATGGCGTACTTTTTAGAGGTAATATTGAAGCTCAAATACGTGAAAATATTGTTAAAAAGGGTCTTATAAAAGGTATTATAGGATTACCAGCTAACTTGTTTTATGGAACTGGTATTCCAGCGTGTATAATAGTGCTTGATAAAGAAAACGCAGAAGCTAGAAAAGGTATATTCTTTATAGATGCAAGTAAAGGTTTTGTTAAGGATGGAAATAAGAATAGATTAAGAGAACAAGATATCCACAAAATAGTTGATGTGTTTAATAATACTATAGAAATACCTAAATACAGCCGCATGGTTCCGAGAACAGAGATATCAAATGAAGATAATGAATACAACCTTAATATACCACGATATATTGAATCTAGCGAAGATGAAGATTTACAAGATATATCAGCGCACTTACTTGGAGGCATACCTAAATCAGATATTGATAGTTTGAAAGAGTATTGGAATGTATATCCAAATTTGAAAGCAGAAATTTTTATTAAAAGTAATAGAGAAAACTATTCTTATTTAGCAATAAAAAAAGAAGATATAAGAAGTACAATATTCAATCATATAGAATTCAAAAGTCATCAACAAAAATTTTATTCAGCCTTTGATGCGTGGAGAAACAACAATAAGTATTTGCTAGAAAACTTATCAAATACTAATAACCATAAAGAATTTATCAAAATTATATCAGAGGACGTATTAGATACTTTTAAAGATGTTGAGTTAGTTGATTATTATGATGTATACCAATGCTTAATGACATACTGGAATGAAGTAATGCAGGATGATGTATATGTCATTACTACAGATGGATGGGAATCTGCTAAGGAATTTGAGTGGATATATTCAGAATCAAAAAAGAAAGATGGAACGATAAAGAAATCAGAAAAGCCAAAGGGATTTGAAGGTAGAATAATTCCTTCAAGTTTAATAGTCGAAAAATATTTTAAACAAGATCAGAATAAAATAGATATCCTTCAACATAAAAAAGATGAAATTATTAAAAAACAAGAGGAATTCATAGAAGCGCATGGGGATGAGGAAGGCTTACTTTCTGAAGTAATAATTGATAATAAAGTTACCAAGAAAAACTTGGAGAGTCGCATAAAACAAATAAAAAAATTACCTGACTATGCTGATGAGCTTAGAGTACTTAACTTATACGGAAATTTAATATCAGAGTTATCATCTATTGATAAGGAAGTTAAAGAATCTAAAATAAAATTAGAGAAGATGGTTATTAAAAAATATAGTGAATTAACAGAAGAAGAAATTAAAGAAATCGTTATAAATGATAAATGGTTTAGAAAAGTATATGATGATATAGAAGTATTATTGGATGAGTTATCTCAAAAACTTTCAGAAAGAATTATAGAACTTGCTAATAGATATGAGGAGACTATTCTTATGATAGAATCTGACGTAGAAGGATTAACCATTAAAGTTGAAGATCACTTAAAAAGGATGGGATTTACATGGTAATAAATAAAAGAATTCCTGATGGGTATAAAAATACTGATGTGGGTATTACACCTATTGACTGGGACGTATATACAATTGGAGATATTGTTAATTACACAAAAGGCTATGCATTTAAATCATCTGACTATACAAATTATGGAACTCGGATAATAAGAGTGAGTGATACTACACATAGCTCAATAAAAGATGAAAATCCCATATTTATAAGCAGTGATAATATAAATTTATATAACAAGTGGCAGCTAAAAGAGGAAGATATAATTTTATCGACTGTTGGATCTAAACCTCCCATGTATGATTCAATGGTCGGAAAAGTTATTAAAGTTGACAAACAATATGAAGGAAGTTTGTTAAATCAAAATGCAGTTTTACTTAGAACTAAGGATAATAGAATATATTTACAAATGTTATTATATTATAATTTAAAAACTAAAAGGTATTTAAATCATATAGAAAAAATATTTAGAGGTAATGCAAATCAAGCGAGTATTACATTAGATGAAGTATTTAAATTTCAAATAGCATTACCTAAAAGTATTGATGAGCAAAAGGCAATTGGTAGATGCCTTTCTGACATAGATAACCTTGTTATATCAATAGAAAAGTTAATAGATAAGAAGAATAAGATAAAAGAAGGAACAATGCAGGCACTCCTTACAGGTACAAAGAGGTTAGATGGATTTAATGATAAGTGGAATCTTGTTAGATTTGGAGACGTATTAGAAATTGCTCATGGAAAAATTCAGCATAATGTAGAAGTTAACAATGGTAAATACCCTATTTTAGGTACAGGTGGAGTGATTGGAAAAAGCAATAGTTTTCTATATGATAAGCCATCTGTATTAATAGGAAGAAAAGGAACAATTAATGTACCACGATATATAGATACTCCATTCTGGACAATTGATACATTATTTTATACGAAATTAAAAGAATCGGTAGATCCGAAATTCATGTACTATTTATTTTGTATGATAGACTGGTTATCCTATAGTGAAGCGTCAGGAGTACCAAGTTTGAGTTCTAAAAATATTTTATCGATTGAATTCAAAAAGCCTAACATAAGTGAACAAATAGAAATATCTAGAATTTTATCTGCTATGGATAAAGAAATAGAATTAATTGAGAAAAAGTTAAATAAATACAAAAATATAAAACAAGGAATGATGCAAGAACTTTTAATAGGTAAAAGGAGATTGATATAAAGTGAGTAATGTAGGCGCAAAAGAGCGTATTACACAAAATAGAATAGTTAAATTATTTAGAGATCAGCTTAAATATGATTATTTAGGTAGCTGGCATGAAAGAAATAATAGTAATGTTGAAGAAGATATATTAAAAAAATATCTAACAAAAAGAGGATATAATAAGGAACTTATAGATAAAGCTATTTATGAGTTTGTTCAAGTTGCAACCAATCAAAGTAAAAGTTTATATGACGTAAATAAAGAAATATATAGTTTATTACGCTATGGTGTAAAGGTCAAGACCGGTGTAAGTCACAATAAACAAACTGTATTTTTTATAGATTGGGAAAAACCATCAAATAATAAATTTGGCATAGCAGAAGAAGTTACAGTAAAAGGCGAAAATACGAAACGTCCTGATATAGTACTTTATATAAATGGAATAGCTATTGGAGTATTAGAACTTAAACGAAGCACTGTTTCTGTATCTGAAGGTATAAGACAAAATTTAGATAATCAAAAAAATAGTTTTATACAAAATTTTTTTACTACTATACAACTTGTAATGGCAGGTAATGATACTGAAGGTATTCGTTATGGAGTTATAGAAACACCAGAAAAATACTATCTTACATGGAAAGAAGATAGGGACACAGAAAATGTACTAGATAGACATATTGAGCAAATATGTAACAAAGAGAGAATTGTAGAGATAATTCATAACTTCATAGCTTATGATAGAGGAATAAAAAAGATATGTAGACCTCATCAGTACTTTGGAGTTAAGGCAGCGCAAGAAAGTTTAAATAAAAGGCAAGGTGGAATTGTTTGGCATACTCAAGGTAGTGGTAAGAGTTTGACTATGGTATGGCTTGCAAAGTGGATAAAAGAAAATATAAATAATTCGAGAGTACTTATTATAACTGATAGAGATGAGTTAGATAAGCAGATAGAGAAAGTATTCATGGGCATAGAGGAAGATATATATAGAACTAAAAGTGGAAAAGATTTAATATATACATTAAACTCTACTACACCAAATTTGATTTGTTCACTAATACATAAGTTTAAAAATAGAGAAAATGATGAAGTTGATTATGAGGGGTATATAGAGGAAATTAAAAACAATTTACCTAAGGACTTCAAAGTTAAAGGAGATGTTTACATATTTGTTGATGAGTGTCATCGAACTCAAAGTGGAAAATTACATCAAGCAATGAAAAGTATATTAGGTGATTCAGTAATTATAGGATTTACAGGCACTCCATTGTTGAAAAAAGATAAACAGACAAGTATAGAGATATTTGGGAAATATATTCATACATATAAGTTTGATGAAGCTGTAATAGACGAAGTAGTGTTAGATTTACGCTATGAAGCTAGAAATATTGATCAAAATATCATATCTCAAGATAAAGTTGATCAATGGTTTGAAGTAAAAACTAGAGGTTTAACAGATATAGCTAAAGTAAAATTAAAACAAAAATGGGGAACTATGCAAAGTGTTTTAAGTTCTAAGTCTAGACTAGAAAAAATAGTTGCAGATATATTATTCGATATGGGAACAAAAGATAGATTACAAAATGGTAAAGGAAATGCAATGCTAGTTGCTGGAAGTATATACGAGGCGTGTAAGTATTATGAGATGTTCCAAAATAGCGGATTTAAGAAGTGTGCTATGATAACATCATATAAACCAAATGCTAGTGACCAAAAAGGTGAAAGTATAGATAATGAATCTACTACAGATAAAGTAAAAAAATATGAGATTTATATGAAAATGTTAAATGGAAAATCTCCAGAAGACTTTGAAGAAGAAGTTAAAAAGAAGTTTATAAAAGAACCTGCTCAAATGAAATTGTTAATAGTAGTAAATAAGTTAATTACAGGGTTTGATGCTCCATCTGCAACATATCTTTATATAGACAAAAAAATGAGAGATCATGGGTTGTTCCAAGCTATATGTAGAGTTAATAGATTAGATAATGATGACAAGGAGTATGGATGCGTAATAGACTATAAAGATTTATTTAAAAGTCTGGAGAAGTCTATTTCAGATTATACATCAGAGGTATTTAGTGACTATGAAAAAGAAGATATTGAAGGTTTATTAAAAAATAGATTAGAAAAGGGCAAAGAAAAATTAGATATGGCTTTAGAAAGTATAAGCGCTTTATGCGAACCAGTAGAACCTCCAAAAGATACTATTAATTATAGACATTACTTCGCTAGCAAAAATACAGAAAATGAAGAAGAATTAAAGTTAAATGAGCAAAAGAGAAAAAATTTATATAAGTTTACTGCTAAATTAATAAGAGCTTATGCTAATATAGCTAATGAAATGGAGCAAGCAGGATATACTTTAGAAGAAGCTAAATTAATACAAAATAAAGTTAGACACTATGATAATGTAAGAAAAGAAGTGCAACTAGCTAGTGGAGATCACATAGATTTAAAGTTGTATGAGCCTGCTATGAGACATTTAATTGATTCATATATAGATGCAAGTGATAGTGAAAAGATTTCTGCCTTTGATGATATGTCATTAATTGAGTTGATTATAGAACGTGGCGAAGATGCAATTAACCATTTGCCTGAGGGAATTAAAAAGAATAAAGAATCAGTTGCAGAAACTATTGAAAATAATGTGCGTAGAGCAATAATAGATGAAACACCTACAAATCCAAAGTATTATGAAAAAATGTCAAAATTGCTAGATGAATTAATTCAACAACGTAAAGAACAAGTGAAAAATTATGAGCAATATTTAAAAGAAATAATAGAGTTATCTAAGAAAGTTAAGAAAATTGAAGGATCAAAAGACTACCCAAAATCTATAAATAAAAAGTGTTTGATGGCCTTATATGATAATTTAGATAGAAATGAAGATTTAGCTTTGGTTATTCATAATGAAGTATGCAAATCTAAGCTGGATGGATGGAGAGGAAATAAGATTAAAACAAAAGCAGTACGAAATGCTATAAAAAAATATATGAAAAATGAGGAAAAGGTAGATTTTATACTAGAAATAGTTAAAGAGCAAGGAGAATATTAATATGCATAAAATTAGTATAGGCGATATAGAAATTGACGTAATTAGAAAAAATATTAAAAATTTACACCTTGCAGTATATCCGCCTGAAGGTAGAGTACGTATCGCTGCTCCTTTAAGATTTGACTATGAGGCTGTTCGTATGTTTGCTATATCAAAAATAGCTTGGATAAAGAAGCAAAAACTAAAATTTGAAAAGCAGGAGAGGCAGCCAGAGCGAGAATATATTTCAGGAGAAAGTCATTATTTTAAAGGTAGTAGATATTTATTAAATATAGTAGAGACTAAAAATAGGAATAAATTGGAAATAAGAAATAAGAAATATATAGATCTTTATGTAAGAGTAGATAGTACTAAAGAACAAAGAGAAAAAGTTATGATCGAATGGTATAGAGAGCAACTAAAAAAGGATATAATGCCAATAATAGAGAAATGGCAAAATGCAATAGGTGTAGAAGTTAGCTCTTGGAATGTTAGAAAGATGAAAACAAAATGGGGAAGTTGTAATATAGAAGCTAAACGTATATGGTTAAATCTTGAGTTAGCTAAGAAGCCAACTCGTTGTTTAGAATATGTTATAGTTCATGAATTAGTTCATTTATTAGAACCGAATCATGGAGAAAGATTTATAGCTTATATGGATTTATATATACCTCAATGGAGAAACATTAAGAATGAACTGAATAATTTAGTCTTTGATATATAAATGAATTATATAATAATCGATTTAGAGGAGTTATATGAGTGAAGATAAATATACAAATGAAAATTTAAATTATAATAAAGATGGTTTCATCGATATAAATAAAAAATTAGTAGATCATTATGTAGAAATTAGAGAATATAAAGAAGAGTTAGACAGGAAGCAGAGACATATAGATAATATAATTATTAAATACCTAGAAAATACAGAATTAGATTACTTTGAAGGAGACTATTGTTCTGTAAAAATAGAATTCAAAAATAATAAAAGTCTCAACAAAGATTTTATTACCAAATTAGTAAAAAGTGAGTACAAGGAAGTATTGGATTTAATAGAAGGGAAGCGATTATTAGAGTATCTAGCAAATAATAGTGATGCTATGAGTCACTATAGAAAATACGTTAATGATAGAAGTAAATATAGTAAAAAGAGTATAATAGATTTTTTAATAGAAGATAAAAGAGTTGATTTACTGAAAATTGATTTGGATAGTATACATCATATATATGAGAACGAAACCTCTGAGGATAATAAAAGCCTGTTAAAATCTATTATAGAAACAAATCAAGAAAAAGTATTGGTTTATGACTATATAGAAGATTAGCGGAGGTATTATATGAGATATGCTGTATTGAATAGAATGGGAAGTAAAAGTTTATTTAAAAGAGGTATACACGAAGTTCTAAAATATGAAGGAGAAAAGCTTATATTAGGGTATGGATATTTAGATTCAAAAGTAATAAGTGGATCATACTCTATAGATAAGTCATTTATAGATAATCTTAATAAGTGGAAAAGTGATGGAGATAAAGAAATTATTATAATAGGAAGTAATAAAATCTACTATGATGACTATATAAATGCTGCCTTATCTATAAAAAAGGAATTTTCAGATATAAAAATAAAAGTAATTATTAAAGATGAAAATATATATAACCGAGTAAGATATAGACAATACCATAAAAAGTTAGCTATTAAATTTACTAATAGTAATAAAAGATTAAGACCAAGTATAGCTTTAATTGGAAGTAGTAATTTAACTAAACCTACATATGTAGATAAAGACTATAGTCAAGAGGTTGATATATTATTATGGAATGGATTTATTATAGAAAGCACTAAAGAGGCAGGAATATTAAAAAGAATTGGTAAGAATGAAGAGTACATAGACAGATATAAACAATTAAGCAGTTTGCTTGAAAGTAGTAAAAATATAGACCTTGGATTGGAACTTCAGTTAGAAGATGTAATTTATGAAATTAATAACTATAGAGATAATGGATTTAGTTTAAAATATATAAATGAAAATAATTATAAAGACATAGGTAATGATATAGATATTGACCAATTGAAGGATATTATTAACTCGGCTCACGATATCGAAGTAATAAAAGATTCATTACTTTGTTTTTACAGATATGCACAATATAAAATAGAACAACAAAATCATAGTTCGTATTTCGAAAATCAATATGATAAATTTAAAAAATTAATTGACAAGTCTAGCAAAGAAGAAATTGTAGATGCACTTGAAGATACAAAATCACATTATAATTATTTTAAAAAATATACATTTAAAAATAAGATAAATGGTGTGGAAGTATATGAAATACTAAAGCAGATCTTGTCTCTTGTAGAGGAAGAAGCAAAATAAGAAAATATTTTGAATGACGCGTGATAATGATGAATTGGCGCGTCATTTTTATGTAGTTAGATTTTTATTGAAATATATTTTATATATTAGTTTAATTAGTTCTAAATTATCATAAATGAATTATTTTATAATAAACAGGATAAAATCTTAGCTATAGCGTTATATAAGGAGGAGTAGTATGAAGTGGTTAAAAGTAGAATCAATAGATGAATTGAAACAATTAGGAACTATTGAAGAAGTAGCCGAGAAAATTAATTCAGAAAGTACCAATTTATTCAATATAGATGGGTCAAGCTGGGAATCAATATACAAGGGTATACAAAATATAAAGTCTTTTATGATAAAGAATTATGTTTATCTATCTAAATCTAAGAACCAATATTTTTATTCAAAAGAAGCTGAACTAATATATTATTTATTAGAATTAGATGGTGAGATTAGACTAAGAAAGCTAAATGTAAATAAAGGTCATTACTATGATAAAAAAAAGGCAAGGGAATGGAGAGATAGTATAGCAAAAATAATTCATCCAGATAAATGTAAACATCCTAAATCAGAAGAAGCTATGGAAAAGATAAATCAGATATATAAGGGGATGACAAAAGATGTATAATTATAATTACCCAACGAATAACTATACACCATTCAAAGGCACTGATTATTCTAGGCCAATACAAAAAGAAAATATGAATTTAAACACTGTTACTGAAATAAATAATGCATGGGAAGGTTCTACTATAATTGATCAAAGAGGTTATCTCTGGATTAGCACTGATAAACTACATAGTATACTGAGAACAGATAAGGCGAGTGCAAGATATTATGCTGAGCTTATACCAGAGATGGACAAGACTTATTTTGATAATAGACAATATATAAGAGTATATAAAATAGCGGAAATTTTATATAAAAAAATTGAAGAAGCAGGCGTAGGATCAAGAAGAAATTATCTAGAATATTCAGAACAGGTTAGTAAAAACATAAGAGATTCAGACAAGGTTCAGCTTATAGCAGCTAAGTATAATAAGTTAATGGATGAAACGAAGAAAAATTTAAAGAAACAAAGAATGAATAAATACTCAATAGAATATGATGAGTTGACCGATGATATATTAGAATATAGTGAGTTTTCTCATATAAGGAGTTATTCTATATTTCCGATGTTATATGACAATGTAGAAAATGGACTTATAGTAAATCATACTACTCATGCGATTATAACCCGTGCAGGTATACAAGATGAGGATCAGTTATTACAATTATGCATAGATAATGAATGGAATACAGAATGGTACTATAAGTACAAAGAAATATTTGCTTAAAAAGCTTCTTGATAACAAGAAGCTTTTTAATTTTTAGTAAAGGAGATTTCTATTTATTTATCTATTTATTTATTGTAGCCTCAAAGCTAGTAGGCTTTAAATCACAATAAGAAACGAGGGAGCCTTCTTTTATAAAAAGCTTTCCGGAGTTAGTAGTTTTGTCATAATCATAAATTCTATATAAATAATATTGATCCGAGTATTTTTTAGAAAAATTTACTTCACCACTAGAAACGTAAAATTTAGAATAAATATTACCTTTTGTAGTTTTAACTTCGATATATTTTTCCCTACCATCCAAGCTATAGGAAATGATATCAAATCTTGCAGCATTTCCATATTTGTCGCGACTTGATTCCACCTTATTTGCTAATAAAATTTTGCCAGCGGCAATTAGCATTTCTTTCTCATATTTTATAACAAGTTCTTCACCACAGTTACCGTTAATTGTATTTGATTTATTTTTTTCATCAAAGTCTATATCGATTCTTTGAAAATCATCGCGTGGAAGACCTTGTTTACTTGAAGGGAAAGTTTTAGGGGCGGTAACTAAAGTTAAAGAGTTTTTATTAGCATTTTGAGCAAAGGGATTATGTTGGTTTTTTATATCAGATAAAGAAAGATCTAGTTTTGTTGCTCTATTTATATCTAGATCCCAATCTATTATTTTCCACTTAAAGTGTACGGGATTACTACTTGTAGCATCGTGACATAAATAGGATAATCTTCCTAAATATATATAGTCTTTTTCACTTTTATTTTTTCTAACAAATAAATGAATATCATTTAAATCAGAATCATGATCAATAAATTTAATAACAGTAGGGCTATGTAAATCATGCTTGTTTTGAGTTTCCCATGTTAAGACACCAGATTCAGATATTGAGTCATTATAATTATATTGATTATGTGTACGGCCTTTTTCTAAAGTAACAAAAAACACAAAGTTGCTTTTATCAGTTCCATAACTAATTATACCCTGAAGCCCCCATGTACCTGTTCCAGGTGAAAATGGAGTATCTGGTGAAAATATATCATGTACATTTTCTCTTGTATATCTAGTATATCTCTGCAGTTTCATAGATTCCCTCCTGAATTATTTATATTAATAATAGTATAACAAAACTATAGTAAGATAACTTAACATATTTAATAGAATTATATAGACATAAGAATTAAATAAAAGATAATTAACTCTGAAATTATTTAAATGTAGATATAAACTATTTCAATTAATACATATATGGTTTTAGACAGTAAAGGATTTCCTTTTCCAGTAGGCATTGTATATCTTTGACTTAAATATCTTATAGCTGCACTTAGTTCTCCATCTGGTCCTCCAAATTGAGTTATAAGGTATTTAGCCATTTCTATATCTTTACATTTTATATTAACTGGATGTTGTAATTTCTTTTCGTAAATCCACATAAAACTTTGACCCTCCTATTTATTGATTATGATAATATTCTGGTTCCCAAGGCCAAGGCTCTTCTATCCATTGCCAAGGATATTTACTTAGAGAAAAGCCAAAGTTTAATAATGGGCCATAATAACTTTCGTAGGTGCATTTTAATTGAGCAAGCTGATTTGCAAATGAGTTAAAAGTCGCAAGCGCATTTTTATCATCAGGATGAGTATCTAGATATAAGTTCATATCTAAACATACAAATTCAATTTGTTGTATTTTTTTCAATAATTCACATCTATTCATAGCAGCCATTATTATCTCCCCCCATTCTTTTTATTCTTGTAGTTAGAATCTTTAAGATATATTTCTGGGAATGGGTGTTGGTATAAAAGATATAATTCTGGGAATATAGTTCCACATTTTAACGCTGTTTTAGGATCATACATTTTATCAAAAACTTGATTTTCTACAAATGGTCTGGCTAAGTTATTATTGCCAGTTCCGCATGTATTACATTGATGGTTATTATATTTCAATGTCTATTCCTCCTTGCTGATATTAAGTAGACTAGCTACCTAATAATAGATTATGAGAATAGGACAAATTTGTTACAGCTTTGTACAAAAAAATTAAAATGATAAGTTTGTAACTAATTGTTGAAAATAATATATTTTATGATAAAATAAGTTTCATGTGTAATGTAAAATATATATAGTAATTTCATTTATAAATATAAAACCGAGGTGATAAAATGAGCAATTTAGCTGGAAAGGGCTGTGAAATTATAGTTCCCTTTGATGAAAGACAACCGCTTAAGGATATTGAGAAAAGTGTTATAAAAAAATATAGAAAGCATTTATGGTCTAAATTTATAAAAGCTATAAAAGATTTTAGCTTAGTAGAAGAAGGAGATAAAATAGCTGTAGCTATATCTGGAGGTAAAGATAGTTTGCTTATGGCTAAGTTATTTCAAGAATTAAAAAGGCACGGGCAAATTAATTTTGAACTAGAGTTTATAGCCATGGATCCAGGATATCATAAAGATATAAGACAATTGCTAATAGACAATTGCGAGTATTTAAATATACCGATACATTTGTTCGATTCTCAGATCTTCGAGGTAGCAGATAGAATAGCTCAAGATTATCCTTGCTATATGTGTGCCAGAATGCGTAGAGGAGCACTTTATAATAAGGCTCAGGAGTTGGGGTGTAATAAACTTGCCCTTGGCCATCATTTTGATGATGTTATAGAAACAACTATGATGAATTTGCTATGTGCAGGTAATTTTAAAACTATGCTTCCAAAATTACATGCAACAAATTTTGAAGGGTTAGAATTAATACGTCCGTTATACTATGTTAGAGAAGAAAATATTATACGTTTTATACAAAACAGCGGTATATGGCCTTTGAACTGTGCTTGTATGGTTGCTGCTAAAAAGACTGGCAATAAAAGACATGAGATAAAGGATTTAATTAATCAATTAAAACCTAATTTCCAAGATGTAGAAAAATCTATTTTTAAAGCAGCTCAAAATGTAAATATGGATGCTATATTAGGTTGGCAAAAAGATGGAGAGAAATATTCATTTTTAGATTTTTATGATCATGAAAATAAAGAGTAAAAGCAGGATTAGTTTCCTGCTTTTTTATTACAAAATTATATTAATTTAAAGTAATATAATACAAAAGCTATATGAATAATTAAAAACAAAGGAATTAAAATCTTAAACTTTGTCTTACGGGTTTTGTGATGAAAAACCTTCATGCCAGTATAAGCTCCAAATGGTCCTATTATTCCAAAAAAAATTAATTTGTTTTCAGAAATTCTCCACTTATGACTAATTGCATTGTTTTTGTCTATCTTATAAATAATAAAAGCTAGGATATTAAAAAACAAATAAAATAAAAACAATAGGTTATTTTCATATATCATCTTATATAATCCCTTCTTATATATAATGTATTGTAATAATATATATATTATTATAATATAGATATTAATTATATGCATTTATATTTAATTAGTGTATACTTATATAGAATATTTTGTAGAAATATGTTAATATTAAAATACATAAAACAATATAAATAGAAAAATTGGGGGTGTACACTTGAGACAATTACTTGAAGATAATCCTATTATAGCTGCAGTAAAAAATTATGAACAACTTAAAAAAGCTATAGATTCAGACTGCGAAGTTATATTTTTACTTTATGGAGATATATTGAATTTAAAATATAATATAGATTTAGCTACAAAAAATGATAAACGGGTATTTGTACATTTAGATATGATAACTGGAATTTCACCAAATCCTATAATAATAGATTATCTAACTGAAAATTCAAGTGTAGATGGCATAATAACAACTAAAACAAATATAGTAAAAAGGGCTATAGAAAAAAATGTAAAAGTAATACAGAGATTCTTTGTATTAGATTCTATATCTCTTAATAATATAATAGAAAGTTTACATAAAGTTACTCCTGATGCTATAGAGCTAATGCCAGGTATAATGCCTAAGGTTATTAAAAAAATAAGAGATAATGTAGATATTCCTATAATAGTAGGTGGGCTTATAGAAACTAAGGCTGAGGTAATGGACGTTTTAAAAAGTGGAGCATTATCAGTATCTACAAGTAAATTGTATTTATGGGAATAAATATTCTGAAGATTTAAAAAATATTTTATATTAAATTGAAAATAGTTTTATTATATAGTATAATGTATATAAATTTAATTAATTTGGCAGGAGAAGAGAGAGCCGTTTATACTTTAAGTATTAACGTGCTCTTCTTTTTTTGTAATAAAGAAAAGAGGAGAATTGAGTATGAAAAAAACTTTGCTAGGAGAATGTATTTCTGAATTTATCGGTTCCTGGATTTTGATATTTATAGGGGCTGGATGTGTTGCATCTTTAGTTTTAAATGGTGCTACAGTAACTCAATGGGAAATAAGTGTCATATGGGGGCTAGGAGTTACAATGGCCATATACCTTACAGGAGCTGTATCTGGAACACATATAAATCCTGCTGTTACATTAGCACTTGCCGCATTTAGGGACTTCCCTAAAAATAAAATAATTCCTTATATAGTATCACAAATATTAGGATGTTTTGCAGGTGCTGCTACTACTTATATGTTATATAAAGATGCTTTTTTAGAATTTGAAGCAGCTAACAACATAGTTAGAGGTAAAATTGAAAGTTTAGCTAGTGCAGGAATATTTTCAACTTATCCAAAATCATATTTAAACAACTTTGAAGCTCTGCTTGTAGAGATAGTTATAACGATGTTTTTAGTTATGGTAATATTTGCAGTAGGGGATGAGAAAAACTCAGCAGCTCCAAAGTCAAATTTAGCGCCAGTAATGATTGGTTTAACTATTGCTATTATAGGATCAAGTTTTGGTAGTTTAACAGGATTTGCAATGAACCCAGCAAGGGATTTCGGTCCTAAGTTATTTGCATTAATGTCAGGATGGGGAAGCACTGCCCTTGGAATAAACAATTATTTCTGGGTACCTATTGTTGGACCTATTATAGGGGCATATATAGGTGGATTCATTTATGAAAAAGGTATCAGAACTTACTTAACAAATGAAATAATAGAAGAAAAAGAAAATAATCCTGTGGAAAACGATTTTATAAATGTATAGCATTTTATTTATATATTAATGAGGAGGAGAAATTATGGAAAAAAAGTATATAATGTCTTTAGATCAAGGAACTACTAGCTCAAGAGCTATATTATTTGATCATGATGGAAACATAGTTGGAGTTGCTCAAAAAGAATTTACACAAATATATCCAAAAGGTGGTTGGGTAGAACATGATGCTATGGAAATATGGGGAACTCAAATAGGAGTTGTAAAAGAAGTTCTAGAAAGAACTGGCATAAAGGCAGATGAAATAGCTGCAATAGGTATAACAAACCAAAGAGAGACTACTGTTGTTTGGGATAAAAATACAGGAAAGCCAATACATAACGCTATAGTATGGCAGTGTAGAAGAACTGCATCTATTTGTGATGAATTAAAAGATAGAGGATTAGAAAAAACAATAGGAGAAAAAACTGGATTAGTTGTAGATGCTTATTTCTCTGGAACTAAGATAAAATGGATACTTGATAATGTTCATGGAGCTAGAGAAAAAGCAGAAAATGGAGAACTGTTATTTGGGAATATAGATACTTGGTTAATATGGAACTTAACAAGAGGAAAAGTACATGTAACAGATTATACTAATGCATCAAGAACAATGATATACAATATAAATGAATTAAAGTGGGATGAAGAGTTATTAAAAGAACTAGATATACCAGAAGTTATGTTGCCAGAAGTTAAACCATCAAGTTATGTTTATGGAAGCACATCTCCTGAATTATTTGATGGAGTACAAATACCTATAAGTGGAGATGCAGGAGACCAACAAGCAGCACTATTTGGTCAGGCATGCTTTGAAGAGGGTATGGCAAAAAACACTTATGGAACAGGATGCTTTATGTTAATGAACACGGGTGAAAAATTAGTTAAATCAGATAATGGACTTTTAACTACAATAGCATGGGGAGTAGATGGAAAAGTTGAGTATGCATTAGAAGGAAGTATATTTATAGCTGGTGCCGCTGTTCAATGGTTAAGAGATGAATTAAAAATAGTATATAATGCAGAGCAATCAGAATTCTATGCTAATTCTGTAGAAGATACAAATGGAGTATATGTTGTTCCTGCTTTTACAGGCCTAGGTGCACCATATTGGGATATGTATGCTAGAGGGTCTATAATGGGGTTAACACGCGGTTCTAAGAGAGAACACGTAGTTAGAGCTACATTAGAATCAATAGCTTATCAAACTAAGGATGTTTTAAATGCAATGCAAGAGGATTCAAAGATAGAACTGAAGGCTCTTAAGGTAGATGGTGGAGCATCTGCTAATAATTTCTTAATGCAATTTCAGTCTGATATATTAGATGTTCCTGTAAATAGGCCAAAAGTTATAGAAACTACTGCATTAGGAGCTGCATATTTAGCAGGACTTGCAGTTGGGTTCTGGTCTAGTAAAGAAGAGATTAAAGCAAAGTGGAATGTAGATAAAGAATTTATGTCAGATATGAGTGAAGTGAGAAGAAATAAGTTATACAGAGGATGGCAAAAAGCGGTAAAAAGGGCTTTAGAATGGGAAAAAGAAGATTTAGAAGAACTTTCAGGAGCTGAAGCTTAAAATATTTAATATAAATTCTAATATTAAAAAATAACGACTAAGATATCTTGGTTGTTATTTTTTTTATTACAAAGTTTAATTGTATAAATATTCTTTTAATTTAAAGGAATTTTTATTTAGTATGATGAATTATTATATACAAAGTAGAATAAATTATATTATTATTATTTTTTTTTAGTTTATCAAGGGGGGGATTCTGTGTCAGAAATGTTGAGCAAAATGCAAGAAGATATAAATTCATATAAAATAGAGTTAAACGTTATTGAACATTGTGTAAAAAGAAATATAAATAGGGCACAAAATAAGTTCAGAGGAAAAAGTGTAAAAACCATTGAAGACACTAGGTACATTCTATCAAAAGCAAGGGATGAAATAGGATTCATAAGAATGTTTAATATATTAAATAAAAATATAAATACTACATTAAAAGAAAATATGGAATCTCTAGAAATAGATTGCAAGGAGCTAGATTATGTACCTTATAATATATTAGAACGTGAATTGGGGCTAATAGAACAATATTGCCAAATAGACATATTAGAACATATAAAAGATTATGGATCTATATATGAAAAGATAAATATAAGTATATCTTTTGATAATATAATAGATAACTTTATTATCAAAGTAGAAGAATATACTAATATATATATAAAACATATAAATAAGTATTTAGAAGAACAAGAACAAAATATAAATAAGCTAAAATTAGCACAAAGCTTTTAGTAATATAAGCTAGGGATTTTTTGATCTCTAGCTTATTATTTTGAGATAATTATATTATTAGTAGTAAATAACTGAAAAAACTAATATAAAAGTGATACAATATAAGTAATAATAACTTCATATAGAAAGGAATGTATTATGAAGAAAGTATATATAGATTTTGAAATGAATATGCCAAGTAATAAATGTAGAAGAGATATATTAAATGCAGATATAATAGCTATTGGCGCAGTTATGTACGATGAGATTACAAAAGAAACAAATACTTTTAAATCTCTAATAAAAACTGTAAGTAATCAAGGTATATATGAGCATATACAAGAATTAACAGGTATAGGGAATGAAGATATGAAGTATGCCCCAAGTTATGAGAAAGTTATGAGAGATTTCAAGAAATGGTTAGGGAATCTAAATAATATAGAAGGGATATACACTTTTGGAAACTTAGATTTAACTTGTTTTACACATACAGACAGAAGAAGTGCAGATAAATACAATCATCCTAGATTTGTAAATAATATAAAAGGCATGTTTATAGATCTAAAGGAAAAGTATATGGATTATGGCATAAAATGTATAAATTATATATCTTTAAAGAACTTATTGGAGTATGCAAATATAAAATTTACTGGAGATGTACATGATCCACTAGCTGATGCTTACAATTTATTAGTTTTAGACGAAGTTTTAAGTGAGAATGAGGAACTACAAGAATTATTTATAATAAAAGATGTTATAAAACCTCCTTTTACGGATATAAATCCTGAAATTGAAATTTATTTTGAAAACTATAGGAAGGCACTAAATAAAGATAATATTCAAAATGAGTTAAATGATCTTTCAATAGAGATACTGAAAATATTTAGGGACTATCTAGTATTAATAAAAGATATAGACATTAATAATATAGATGATATAAGAGATATAAACAGGAAAATAAATGTCTTTGATAAAATTAAAAATATAAATAAAGGTCAATTTGATTTACTAGTAGACGTATATTGGGATATGGTAGAATTAATAGAAGATTTAATGTTATATAAATTAAGTTATGAAGAGTATACATTAGAATTACAAAAGATAATAGATTGGTATGAAGAAGATATGAAATCTGAAAATATAAATATTATATCCTATTTACAAGAGAGCTGTTGATTTTATACCATCAACAGCTATTATTATTAACAATAGTATTTGCTACAATCTAATACATAACATATATCGTATTGTTCTCTTTTACATTTTATTTTATCATAATCAAATGATGTTATTTTTATTACATTATTTATGCAAATATTAATAGATGAATGATTAATATCGCAATTGCACTTTAGTTCTTTTAGAATATCTCTTTTTATATTATCGATCACGCAAGTAAAATTAAATCCTTCCTCTATGCTTTTTACTACACCTTTTTTAACTTCATTGACTTCATATCCAAAAATATTATCACAATATTTATTATTTAAGTTACACTCATCTATATAGCAAGAAACATGTACCTCGAAGTAATAATAAGACATACAGTCCATAACTCAACCCCCAATAAATATATTCTATACATTATATTAAATATATTATTTTTTTATAACGTTATCATTTAAAGACTTTTTGTACCTTATGTTACGAAGTTAACAAAATATGTTTGATATAATATAATTGGGAAAATATAAAAAATAGGGGGTAACTATGGAGATATCTATTATATGTTCTAAAAAAAGCGATAAACTTCCGAAGAATTTGTTTGAAAAGAAGCAAGATACTAGGTTTGCTAATGTTAAGTTTATACCACATATAACTGATGATAAAGAAGCATGTACAGTTTGTGGGAAAAAATGCTTTTGGTGTAGAGGAAAATACAACTTGGATTTTTCAAAAAATATAGCTGAGATTGTATATTTAGACGATGTAAATCCTTTATTTTTAGATAATCCAACATCGTATCTTTCTTATACTCTTAAAAAAACAGATTTACTTATAGCTATAGGAATACATGAAGACATATTAGTAGAACTGCCAAGGCTTATGAAAAAAAGTAATATAAGAGCACTATTGGTTCCTTGTGAAGATAGCAATTGGATCAGTAGATGGAGCCGAGAAGAAACTATAAAAGAATGTATAAAATATGGAATTCAATATGATTTTCCTAAGCCATTTTGTGCTCTAAAACATGGGAAATTTAATATAATAAATGAATTTATAGATGAATTTAAAGTAGGAAAACCTAAATTTAAATTCTATGTAGATGATGAGGATATAATAAAAAAGGTAGATGTAATTATATCTGCACCATGTGGAAATGGATATAATGTAGCTAAACATCTGGTCGGCAAAAAATTAGGAGAAGAAGCTAAAAAAACTGTTGCAAAATACTGGCACAGTTATCCATGTATGGGAGGAATGAAAATAGACCCTGAGATAGGGGATACTATACTACATATAGGTGGATATCTTCATTATAATGCACTTGAAAAAGCAGAAATAGTGAAAAAAAATAATGTTTTATTAGAAGAAGAGATGGCTTAAGACATCTCTTCTCTTGTATTTTCTTCTTTTTATGATTGAATTCGATACAAAAGTATTTCTCGGGAAATATTCATTTAAAATTAGACAAAATAGTCAAACAAATAAAGATAAATTGTCATATTATATAGCGCATCTTTTTAAGACTTTTATCCTATATATTAATAATAAAGTTAAAAAGAGGTGGGTATGTTGTTTGATGAGGTGGATATATTATTGTTCGATGTTGTACTTATATCTATGGGATCGCTATTATTATGCTTATTTATTATATTGCCTATAAGAAGGATAATACATAATAGCAAAATGAAGAAAATAAATAAGAGCATTAAAAAGGCTCAAGAATTATCTAAAAAAAATGAACAAAATGAAATTATTGAGTATGAAAATGGAGATAAATATAGGGGTGGGTTGCTAGAATATCGCCCTCACGGAAATGGAACTTATTATTATAATGATGGAAATATATACAAAGGTGAATTTAAAAACGGCAAAAGACATGGGCTAGGAACCTGTTTATTTAAAAATAAAGATAGATATATAGGGTTATGGAAAGAAGATAAAATGGATGGCATAGGAAAATACATATATTTAAATGGGGCAATTTATGATGGAGATTTTAAGGATGATAAAATGCAGGGATTAGCAACGTATACATATATAAATAAAGACATGTATAAAGGAAAGTTTGTAAATGGAAAAAAAGAAGGCATGGGGACTTTTACATCTTCAAAAGGAAATAAATATATAGGTCAGTGGCATAATGACTTGCAAAGCGGACGTGGAAGATATATATATACAAATGGTTCGAAATATGAAGGAGAATTTAAAGAAGGAAAAAGAAATGGAATAGGAACATTCACAAATTTAAATAAAGAAACATATACAGGATATTGGAAGGATAATGTACCGCATGGAAAAGGAACTTATATATACTCAAATGGAGATAAATATGATGGAGATTTTGGATATGGATATAGAAAAGGCAATGGAACATTAATATGTTCAAATGGAGATAGATATAAAGGGCAGTGGAAAAATAGTGTCCCTAATGGAAAGGGAACATATATTTATTCTAACAAAGATCAATATAATGGAGAGTTTAAAGATGGGAAAAAACATGGAGAAGGAACATTTATATCAAAAGATAATTATAAGTATGTAGGAAGTTGGGCATATGACTTTAAGTGTGGAGAAGGAGTATATTTATTTGAAGATGGAAGTAAATTAGAAGTTATAATAAAAGAATTAGTTATAGAGCAAGGAAAATATTTCGAAAAAGATAGTGAAAAATTAAGATATATTAATAATTTAAATATAAGTGAGAATGAAATGAAAGTAATTAAAAATATAAAAAAATATAGACCTAAAAAAGATTTTAAACCCCTTGTATATCAATAGAAAATAACATTTATAAATTATAGATACAATAATATACAAAATATGTTAAGATTTAAAAGTAAAAAACATATATAAAATAAATTTTTTGTTAAATACTAATGATATTAGTGTATATATGAAATAGATACTCTAAAAAACACATAATATTTATATATTACGATATTGACGTATATATGAATTAGAGGTATCTTATATATAAGATAAATATTTTATTTAGGAGGGCTAATTATGGCAAGAGTAATAAATACTAACGAATTTCAAACTGAGGTTATAAATAATAATGGTGTTGTTTTAGTTGACTTTTTTGCTACATGGTGTGGACCTTGTAAAATGGTAGCTCCTGTACTAGATGCTCTAAGTACTGAAATGGAAGGTAAAGTAACAATATTAAAAGTTGACATTGATCAGAGTATGGAACTAGCACAACAATATAAAATAATGAGTGTTCCTACTATGATGGTATTTAAAGGTGGAAAAGCAGTTGAGACTATAATGGGATTCCAACCAAAGGAAAGCATAAAAGCTAAACTAGAATCTCACTTATAAGATTGAGGTGGTACTTATGAGATACGATATAGCTATAATAGGTAGTGGTCCAGCGGGGCTTTCTGCTGCTATAAATGCTAAAATAAGAAATAAAAATATAATAGTATTCGGATCAAATGAATTAAGTTCTAAAGTTACTAAAGCACCAAAGGTTAATAATTATTTAGGGCTCCATGATATAAATGGAGAAGGTCTAAAGAATAGCTTTAAAGAACATATAGATAAAATGGATATAAATATAACTGAAGAGAGAGTAAATAATATATATGCTATGGGCGATTATTTTACAATAATGGTAAACGATAAGATGTATGAATCGACTTCTATAATACTAGCAACAGGAGTAGAATATACAAAGCCTATAAAAGGTGAAGAAGAGTTCTTAGGTAGAGGTGTAGGATATTGTGCTACTTGTGATGCACCACTATATAGAGGGAAAAAAGTTGCTATAGTAGGTTATAATATAGAAGCAGAAGAAGAAGCTAATTTCTTAAGTGAAATAGCATCAAAGGTTTATTATGTACCTGTTTATAGAGGCGATTATAAAATAAATGAAAATATAGAAATAATAAAAGATTATCCTCTAGAAATAACAGGAGAAAATTTCGCTGACAAACTAGTTCTTAGAAAAAGTGAAATAGACATTGATGGCGTATTTGTTTTAAAAGACAGTGTATCACCTAAACATTTAATGCCAGGTGTTGAAACTGAAAATGAGCATATAAAAGTCGATAGAAACATGAAAACAAATATAGAGGGATGTTTCGCAGCTGGGGATTGTATTGGTAAACCGTATCAATATATAAAAGCTGCTGGCGAAGGTCAAGTTGCAGCATTAAATGCAGCTTCCTATTTAGATAAAAAATAAATATAATATAAACGCAAAAACCCTTACATTGAAGTAAGGGTTTTTGTGTTTAAACAAACAATATCTAATTAAATATAAATATTGTTCAGCTAATTGCTATTAAAATACATAAAAAAGTGGTAAAATGTACATTGTAGTATAAGAAATTTATTTTAGGAGTGATAATTTTGAGAACTATATATATAAATGAAATAATAAAGGTAGTTAAGGAAATGTGTATAAATGCTAATA
The DNA here is from genome assembly GCF_058146105.1 of Sporacetigenium sp. TC11. Classification (NCBI taxonomy): domain Bacteria; kingdom Bacillati; phylum Bacillota; class Clostridia; order Peptostreptococcales; family Tepidibacteraceae; genus Sporacetigenium; species Sporacetigenium sp. TC11. The sequence continues at coordinate 317,243 of NZ_JBYVNY010000003.1, forward strand.
TAAATCTAGGACAAGATGTTATAAATTCAATAAAAGAAAATAAAGAAAAAGAAGAAAGTAAAATAGGTAGAGATATATTAGATATACTTATAAAAAATAGTGAAATGGCAAGAGAAAATAATATGCCTATATGCCAAGATACTGGTATGGCTGTATTTTTTGTTGAAATAGGACAAGAAGTTATAATAAGTGGTGGAAAAATAACTGATGCTATAAATGAAGGTGTTAGACAAGGATATAAAGAAGGGTACTTGAGAAAATCAGTTGTAGACCCAATACTTAGAAAAAATACCAATGATAATACTCCAGCTATCATACACTACGACATAGTTGAAGGTGATAAAATAAAAATAAAATTTGCTCCTAAAGGTTTTGGAAGTGAAAATATGAGCAGAAGTAAAATGTTAAAGCCTTCAGATGGTATAAATGGAATAAAAGACTTTGTAGTAGAAACTGTAAGTATTGCTGGGCCTAATCCATGTCCTCCAATAGTTGTTGGAGTTGGAATCGGTGGTACTATAGATAAAGCAGCACAAATAGCTAAAAAAGCTTTGTTTAGACCAATAGGAAGCCATAATGGACATGAATATATAAGAGAATTAGAAATAAATTTATTAAAAGAAATAAATAAACTAGGAATAGGACCTCAAGGTTTTGGAGGAAATACAACGGCACTATCTGTTAATATAGAAACATTCCCAACTCATATAGCAGGACTTCCTGTTGTAGTAAATATAAACTGCCATGCATCCAGACATGAAGAGAAGGAGATTTAAATATGAGTAAAGTTAAAAAAATAAATTTACCTTTAAATGAAGATGAAATAAAAGAATTAAGATGCGGCGACATGGTAAGTATAAGTGGAGTAATATACACTGCTAGAGATGCTGCACATCAAAGACTTATAAATTCTATAAGTAAAGGAGAAAATCTTCCTTTTGATATAAAAAATCAAGTTATATATTATGTGGGGCCTACTCCAAATAAACCTGAAGAAGTTATAGGGTCTGCAGGACCAACAACTAGTTATAGAATGGATGATTTAACTATACCTTTGCTTGAACTTGGACTTAAAGGTATGATAGGTAAAGGGTCTAGAAATGATATTGTGGTAGATGGCCTAAAAACATATAATGCTGTATATTTTGCAGCTATAGGTGGGGCTGGGGCATATATATCAAATTCAATAAAATCATCACAAGTTATAGCATATGAAGATTTAGGGGCAGAAGCTATAAGAAAATTAGAAGTTTATGATTTTCCAGTTATAGTAGCTATAGACTGTAAGGGAAATAGTATATATGAGTTAGGTAGAGAAAAATATAAAAAATAATATATAAAACACAACTTGGAAGGAGAAAATAATGAAAGATTATTCACAATTAGCCTTAGAATTACATAGAAATCATAAAGGTAAAATAGAAGTACAAAGTAAAGTAGCCGTTGAAAATAAAGATGATTTATCAATAGCATATACACCAGGAGTTGCTAAACCGTGTCTTGAAATAGCTAGAGATAAAAATTTAGTTTATGAATATACATCAAAATCAAATTTAGTAGCAGTGGTAAGTGATGGAACTGCAGTTTTAGGACTTGGAGATATAGGTGCTAGTGCATCAATACCAGTAATGGAAGGGAAAGCAGTACTTTTCAAAAGTTTTGCAAATGTAGATGCATTTCCAATATGTTTAGATACAAAGGATGTAGATGAAATAGTAAGAACTGTTAAATTACTTGAACCAGTATTTGGTGGAATAAACCTAGAAGACATAGGAGCTCCTAGATGTTTTGAAATTGAAAATAGATTAAAAGAAGAATTAGACATACCTGTATTTCATGATGACCAACATGGTACTGCTATAGTTGTAGTTGCAGGACTTATAAACTCATTAAAACTTGCAAACAAGAAAATGGAAGATATTGAAATAGTAGTAAATGGACCAGGTTCTGCTGGAATAGCTATATCTAAGCTTTTATTGAGCTTGGGAGCAAAAAATATAGTTTTATGTAATAGAAAAGGGTCACTTCATAAAGAAAGTGAAAATTTAAACTGGGCACAAAAAGAGATAGTTGAGATAACAAATATAAATAATGAAAAGGGTACTCTAGTAGATGTTATAAAGAATAAAGATGTATTTATAGGTGTTTCAGGTCCTGGAGTGTTAAATAAAGAAATGATACAAAGCATGAATGAAAAAGCTATAATATTTGCCATGGCAAATCCTAATCCAGAAATAATGCCACATGATGCAAAAAGTGGTGGAGCATTTATAATAGGTACAGGAAGATCTGATTTTCCTAATCAAGTAAACAATGTTCTTGCTTTCCCTGGAATTTTTAGAGGTGCATTAGATGTAAGAGCCAGAGAAATAAATGAAGAAATGAAAATAGCAGCAGCTTACTCTATAGCAAATTCTATAAAAGAAGAAGATTTAAATGTAGATAATATACTTCCAAAGGCATTTGATAAAGAAGTTGCTACTAATGTAGCTAATGCAGTTAAGGAAGCTGCAATAAAAACTAATGTAGCTAGAATAAAATAGTAAACAAAGAGGTTATTTCATAAGGGATAGCCTCTTTATTTGTTTAAAAATGTAGTAATTTAGAACTATTATAGTATATAATAGATTTAAAAGCGGGGTGATTGAACATGTGGATTGATTTTTTAAGTTCGTGGTTGTTTTGGGCCATACTAGGGTGTTTATTATTAATAATAGAAATGTTTACAACTAGTTTTATAACTATATTTTTTACCATACCAGCTTTCATAACAGCTATGATAGCATTCTTTGTAAAAGATTTATCAATTCAAATATTTATATTTGCGCTACTAGGATTAATAAGCATAGTATTTGGAAGACCAATACTTCAAAAACATTTTAAAGTAAATAAAACAATTAAACATTCAAATATATATGCTATTATAGATAAAAAAGGAATAGTAACAAAAACTATAACATCTGATGATTATGGACAAGTAAGAGTTAGTGGAGAACTATGGACTGCTAAAAGTGAATTAGGAAATACTATAGAAGTAGGGTCAAGAGTAATTATAAAAAAAGTAGAGGGTGTAAAAGTATCAGTAATTTTAGATAAATAATAAGAGGGGGTAATACAAATGCTTTATATAGTTTTATTTATATTATTATTAGTTGTTGTATTTGCATCATTATCTATTAAGATAATACAACAATCAGAGGTTCTTATGATAGAAAGATTAGGAAAGTATCACAAAACAGCTCAATCTGGTCTTAACTTTGTAATTCCTATATTAGATAGAGTTGTTAAAAAAATAGATTTAAGAACACAAGTAATAGATTCACCGCCACAACCTGTTATAACTAAAGATAACGTAACAATGGCTATAGATACTGTAGTATATTATCAAATAACTGATCCATTTAAGGCAACTTATGAAATAGCAAGTTTAGTACAAGCTATAAGATATTTAACTACAACTACTGTAAGAGATATAATAGGTACAATGGAGTTAGATAAAACTCTATCATCAAGAGATGATGTAAATAATAGACTTCGTATAATATTAGATGAAGCAACGGATAGATGGGGAGTAAGAGTAGAAAGAGTTGAGATAAAAAATATAGAACTCCCAGAAGATATAAGGGAAGCTATGGAAAAGCAAATGCGTGCAGAAAGAGAAAAGCGTGCTATGATACTTACAGCAGAAGGTAAAAAACAGTCTTCAATAACAGAAGCTCAAGGGTTAAAGGAATCTCAAATACTAAAAGCAGAAGCTCAAAAACAAACTACTATATTAGATGCAGAAGCTGAAAAAGAATCAAAAGTTAGAAGAGCAGAAGGGGAAGCTGAGGCTATAAAACAAGTAGCGGAAGCAGAAGCTGATAAGATAAAATTTATATATGATGCATTAAAAAATGCTAATATAGATGAGGCTATGTTATCTGTTAAGTATATAGAGGCTCTAAATGAAATGGCTAAGGGAAATAATAAGGTGTTTATACCGTATGAGTCTAAAGGCCTATTAGGAAGTGTAGCAGCTATAAAAGAGATAATAAACGAAGATAAAAATAAATAAGATATAAAATATAATTTTAAAAATATAAAGGGATTTAAGTTTTAATGTAGAAATTTTAATAATAAGATAAATAAGGCTGCTAAAAAAGCAGTCTTATTTTTATTTTAATATTTTAATGCAAAATTGGATAAAATTATAAATACGAAAATATTTAAAGGAGGTGATAATATGAAAAAATTATTTTTTTTAACACTAGTAATTTTATTATCTATTTTAGTCTTTGATGGATATAGCAATTATAAAACTACTAGTCTTTTAGTAGATAATGAAAGTCAAATAACTCAAAAATATAAACAAGAAGTTGATAAGTTGGAATTATATTATGATAAAAAAATAAAAGGACTTATATCAATAGCAGCAAGAGAATATAAATCACTACCTGAAGAAAAGCAAAATAAAACTTCTAAAATGAAAATAGGATTTAAATACATGGATAAAATAAGTGATATTGAAGATCAATGTGACATGAAAGTAGAACAATTGCTTGTAGATATGGAAAATGAACTAGAAGATTTAGGATCTAGAGAAAAAACTATAAAAAACAAAATAAAAGAAATTAAAGATTATTATAAAGATAAAAAAGAAGAAAGAAAAGAATATTATATAAAAGAGGCAAATCAATAACAAAACAAGAGCATTTAAATGCTCTTGTTTATTTGTTATAAATCAATATAATGTGATGCACAGATGGAGATAATAAGTATATAACATTACAATAAAAAATAACTCGAATTATGTAGAAAGTGTTTGCAAAAAGTGTTGCATACTATAAATAGTGTATGATATTATTTAGGTAACCGGTTAAGTAAATCGGTTACCTAAATGGAGGAGATTTAATTGAATATAACAATTAAAGATATAGCTAATTTAGCTGGAGTTTCTAAAACGACAGTTTCAAAAATAATAAATAATAAAGATCAAAGCATAAGTGAGGCAACTAGACAAAAGGTATTAAATTTAATGAAAGAATATAATTATGTTCCAAATAAGCTAGCGCAAAGTTTGGTTACAAAAAAAACTAAAACCATAGGTCTTATAATTCCCGATATACGAAACCCATTTTTCACTGAAATAGCAAGAGGGGCTGAAGATAAAGCAAGTAAAGAAGGCTATAATTTAATTTTTTGCAATACAGATGATAAAGTTTCTAAAGAAGAAATTTACTTAGATATGCTAGTAGAAAAAATGATAGATGGAATAGTATTTGCACCATCATCAAAGTCAAGTAGTGAAGACAAAAAATATAAAAACATAAAAGTTCCCATAGTTTTAGTTGATAAAGATATAAACATAGAAAATGTAAAAGGAACTGTTAAAGTAGATAACTTACAAGGCACTTATGAAGCTACTAAGCATTTAATAAAAAATGGCCATAAAAATATATTATATCTATCAGGTCCATTAGAAAACAACATTTCAATAGATAGATTAAATGGATATAAAAAAGCTTTAGAAGAAGATGGAATTATATATAGACAAAATTATATTTTAGAAGGATATTATAGCACTAAATGGGGTCAAGAAATAATAAATGAAATTGATATGAGCGTAAATTATAGTGCAATATGTTGTGCAAATGACTTAATAGCAATAGGTGCTATAAGATCACTAAAAGAAAATAATAAAAGAGTTCCAGAAGATATAAGTGTTACAGGGTTTGACGATATAAATATAGCGAATATTATAGACCCACCTTTAACTACAGTAAAACAGCCAGCCTATGAAATTGGTTATAAATCTGCACAACTATTAATAGATGTGTTAGAAAATAGGTGTGATAATATAAAGCACAAAATATTTGCACCGGAATTTATAATAAGAAACTCAACTACAAAGAAGAAAATATTATCAGATTCTTCTATACAAGGAGGAAACGAATGAAAAATATATGTGTAATTGGTAGTCTTAATATGGACTTAGTAGTAAATGTAGATAATATGCCTAAAAAAGGTCAAACAATAATAGGAAATAGCTTCAAAGAAGTGCCTGGAGGCAAGGGAGCAAACCAAGCAGTTGCAATAGCAAGACTTGACGGTAATGTTAAAATGATAGGAAAAGTAGGAAATGATGGATTTGGACAAACTCTAATAAATGCTTTAAATAAAGATAATGTAAATACAGATTATATTAAAATAGAGGATATATCAACAGGTGTAGCACTTATAACTGTAGATAAAAATGCTGAAAACTCAATAGTTGTAGCACCTGGTGCAAACTATAAACTAAAAGAAGAAGATATAGATAAGTCTATAGATGCAATAAAAACAAGTGATATATTAGTAGTTCAATTAGAAACTCCACTTGACACTATAAAATACTCCCTTAAAAAGGCTAAAGAATTAGGGAAATATACAATATTAAATCCAGCACCTGCAGTTAAATTAGAAGATGAAATAATAAAAAATGTAGATTTATTAACACCAAATGAAACCGAACTTGAAATATTAAGTGGAGTTAAAATAAATAATGAAGAAGATATACAAATAGCTTCAAAAGTTATGATAGAAAAAGGAGTTAAAGAGCTTATAGTAACTCTAGGATCTAAAGGAAGCTTATATATAAATAAAGAAAATTATAAATTCAAAAAAGCATATAAGGTAGATGCAATAGATACAACTGCAGCAGGAGATAGTTATACAGGAGCACTTGCAGTAGCTTTATCTCAAGATAAAAACATAGAAGAAGCTATGGATTTTGCATCTAAGGTAGGTGCACTTTGTGTAATGAAAGAAGGAGCACAAATTTCACTTCCAACACTTAAAGATGTAGAAAGTTTCAAGGAGGCATAAATATGAAAAAATCTACTTTAATAAATAGTGATATATCTTATGTGGTGTCTAAAATGGGACATACAGACAGTATAACTATATGTGATAGTGGGCTTCCTATACCAAAGGATGTTCAAAGAATAGATCTAGCATTAAAAAAAGGGACACCATCGTTTATAGATACATTAGATACAGTACTTGAGGAATTAGAAGTTGAAGAAGTTGTAATAGCTTGCGAAATGGAAGAAATAAATAATGATTTATACAATGAGATTATTAAAAGATTTGAAAATATAAAAATTACTAAAGTAAACCATGAGAATTTTAAATATTTAACTAAAGAATCGATGGCTATAGTTAGAACTGGAGAATATGCACCATATGCTAACATAATACTAAAATCTGGCGTAGTTTTTTAAAAGAGGTGAAACAAATATGAAACCTATACTTCAAATGAAAGATATAATAAAGGTATTTCCTGGGGTTAAAGCCCTAGATGGAGTTAATTTAGAGCTATATACAGGTAGGGTTATGGCACTACTTGGAGAAAATGGTGCAGGTAAATCTACACTTATGAAGATATTAAGTGGAGTTTACAAAAAAGATGGTGGAGAAATATATTATGAAGGAAGACTTGAAGATATAAAGGGACCTAAGGATGCTCAAATTAAGGGTATAGCAATAATACATCAAGAACTTAACTTAATTCCTCATCTTACTATAGGAGAAAATATATTTTTAGGAAGAGAGCCTAAAACTGCATTTGGAAATATAAATTGGTCTAAGTTATACAAAGAATCAGATGAATTACTTAAAAAACTTAATGTTAATAAGAGTTCTAAAGACTTGCTTGGATCTTTAAGTGTAGGACAACAGCAGATGATAGAAATAGCAAAGGCTTTATCGCTAAATGCTAAGATAATAATAATGGATGAACCAACAGATGCACTTACAGATAAAGAAACGGAAAGTTTATTTGAAGTTATAAATGAACTTAAAAAAGATGGAAAAGCAATTGTTTATATATCTCACAGATTAAAAGAAATATTTGAAATTTGTGATGATATAACAGTTCTTAGAGATGGTAAGTATGTAGGTGAAGCTAAGGTTGTTGATTTTACAGAAGATAAAATAATAGAAATGATGGTTGGTAGAAAACTTACGGAACAATTTCCAAGGGTGGATGTCAAAATAGGTGATGTAGTATTAGAAGTTAAAAACTTATCAAACGAATATGTAAATAATGTATCCTTTAACGTAAAAAGTGGAGAGATATTAGGTATAGCAGGTCTTATGGGATGTGGAAGAACAGAACTTGCTAAAACTATATATGGTCATATCAAAAAACAAAGTGGAGAAATTTATATAAAAGGAAATAAAACAGAAAATAAGTCGGCTAAAGATGGATTATCTAATGGTATAGCGTATGTATCTGAAGATAGAAAGGGAGATGGTTTAATCCTTGGTCTCTCAGTAAAGGAAAATATAACGATATCATCATTAGATAAACTTATAAGTTCGGGAAAAATAGATAAAACGAAAGAAAGTAAAGAAGTAAAAGATTATATAGGAAAGATGAATATAAAAACTCCAAGTCAAAATCAAATAATAAAGAATTTAAGTGGAGGAAACCAACAAAAAGTTGCAATAGCCAAAGCTCTTATGACAAATCCTCAGGTACTGATACTTGATGAGCCAACTAGAGGAGTAGACGTAGGGGCTAAGAAAGAAATATATGACCTTATAAATGAGTTCAAAAAAGAAGGTAAGGCAGTAATTATGATATCTTCTGAAATGCCAGAAATACTTGGAATAAGTGATAGAGTATTGGTTTTAAGTGAAGGCAGAGTATCAGGTGAATTTGACATAAAAGATGCAACTCAAGAAAATATAATGAAAAGTGCCGTTAGCACCAAGGAGGTATAATGATGAGTAAGAGTACCGCTGAAAATAAAAATTCAGTTAAAGACTTGCTAATAAAATATAAATCACTAATAGGATTATTAATATTGGTAATAATAGTATCTGTATTAAGTCCAACTTTTTTTACTGTTTCAAACTTATTAAATGTATTTAGACAAACATCTATAAATGCTATCATAGCAGCAGGTATGACATTTGTTATATTAACAGGTGGAATAGATTTATCTGTTGGATCAATACTTGCCTTTAGTGGTGCAGTAGCAGCTAGTATGTTGGCATCAGGAAGTAGTGTTATAGTTGCAACTATAGTTGCTGTAGTTATAGGTGCTGTATCAGGGTTTGCCAATGGAATAGTTATAAGTAAAGGAAAATTACAACCATTTATAGCTACTCTTGCTACTATGACAATTCTTAGAGGATTAACATTGGTGTTTACTGATGGAAAGCCAGTATCAATAGGAACATCAAACAACGCTATATCATTTGGGAAAATAGGTGGAGGACAAATAGCAGGAATACCGACTCCAGCAATAATAATGGTATTAGCATTTGCATTATGTTTTTATATATTAACTCAAACTAAAATGGGAAGATATGTATATGCACTTGGTGGAAATGAAGAAGCTACTAAATTATCAGGGCTTGATACTGACAAAATAAAAACTTATGTTTATACAATTAGTGGGATATTAGCAGCAATAGCAGGGGTTATAGTTACAGCTAGATTATATTCAGCTCAGCCAACTGCAGGTAGTGGATATGAACTTGATGCTATAGCAGCAGTTGTTCTAGGTGGAACAAGTTTATCAGGTGGACAAGGTACAATAATAGGTACAGTTATAGGTGCTTTAATAATAGGTATATTAAATAATGCACTTAATATACTTGATGTTTCATCGTATTATCAAATGATAGTTAAGGGTATAGTAATACTTATAGCGGTATTATTAGATAGAAAAAGATAAGTTGACTTAAAAGCTTAAGCTTTTATGTATAAAAATTAAAAAAAGGAAAGGGAGATTAACCAATGAAAAAACTTTTTTCAATGTTAATGGTTGCAGTACTTGCACTTGGGCTTTTAGCAGGTTGTGCAAAAAAAGACGATTCTTCTAATACAGGAGAAACTAAGAAAATAGGTTTAGTAGTATCTACTTTAAACAACCCATTCTTCGTATCTTTAAAGGAAGGTGCTGAAGCTAAAGCTAAAGAGTTAGGATATGAACTTGTAGTTTTAGACTCTCAAAATGACCCAGCTAAAGAATTATCAAACATGGAAGATTTAACTACTAAAGGTGCTTCTTTAATAATGTTAAACCCAGTTGATTCAGATGCAGCAGCAGCTTCAGTTCAAGTAGCAAATGGAGCTAATATCCCAGTTATAACATTAGATAGAGCTGCTAATGGTGGAGAAGTTGTGACTCATATAGCTTCTGATAACGTAGCAGGTGGAAAAATGGCTGCTGACTACTTAATAGAAAAATTAGGTGGAAGTGGTAAACTAATTGAATTAGAAGGTATACCAGGTTCTTCAGCTGCAAGAGATAGAGGTAAAGGTTTTGAAGATGGTATAAAAGGAAGCAAAATAGAATTAGTTGCTAAACAACCAGCTGATTTTGATAGAACAAAAGGTTTATCAGTAATGGAAAACTTACTACAAGCTAACTCTGATATAGTTGCAGTATTTGCACAAAATGACGAAATGGCTTTAGGTGCTTTAAAGGCTTTAGAAGATGCAGGTAAATCTGATGTATTAGTAGTTGGATTTGATGCAACTGACGATGCAGTTAAATCTGTAGAAGATGGTAAAATGGCTGCTACAGTAGCACAACAACCAACATTAATAGGTGAATTAGGTGTTGAAAGTGCTGATAAAGTAATAAAAGGTGAAACTGTTGAAAAATACGTACCAGTTGAATTAAAATTAGTAACTAAAAAATAAATAAGATTAATATTAGCATATAAAAAAGACTGCCCAAAAGGTAGTCTTTTTTGCGCATTTTTTGTACAGATCTTAATAAGTAGTCTCTATTTAGTATTTAATGAATACAATATTAGGGGGTGATTATATGTGGGGGATTTGGCTTGTTATAGGGTGTATACTTTTAATAGTTGAAATTACAACAGCTTCATTTTTTATGATTTTCTTTTCAATAGCAGCATTTCTAACTGTAGTCGTTTCGTTTTTTGTAGATAACATAGCAGTTCAAATAATGGTATTTTGTATATTATCAACAATAGGTTTATTAAAAGGGAGGTCAGTACTTGAGAGATATTTCAAAGTAAATCATGAGGTTAAATCATCAAATGTAGATGCTCTTATTAATAAGGTAGGGGTTGTTACAAAGAAAATACAGCCTCATGAATATGGTTTAGTAAAGATAAACGGAGATATTTGGACTGCTAAAAGTAAATTAGAAGAAACTATAGAAGAAGGGCAAATGGTTATAGTAAAGGAAATAGAAGGTGTTAAGTTGTCAGTAGAATTATTTGAAAAAATTTAATAAAAGGGGGAAATATTAATGTATATATTATCTTTGATTCCAATCTTCTTTACAGTGTTATTGGTAATCGTAGTTGTAGTACTGGCGTTATCTTCAATTAAAATAATACAACAATCTGAGGTTCTTATGATAGAAAGACTTGGAAAATATCATAGAACAGGCCAATCGGGGCTAAATTTTATTATTCCTATATTAGACAGAGTTGTTAGAAGAATAGATCTAAGAACTCAAGTAATAGATTCACCACCACAACCTGTTATAACTAAAGATAATGTTACTATGAATATAGATACTGTAGTATATTATCAAATAACAGACCCATTTAAAGCAACTTATGAAATAGCTAATTTAGTTCAGGCAATAAGATATTTAACTACTACTACTGTAAGAGATATAATAGGTACAATGGAGTTAGATAAAACTCTATCATCAAGGGATGATGTAAATAATAGACTTCGTGTGATATTAGATGAGGCAACAGATAAATGGGGATTGAGAGTAGAAAGAGTTGAGATAAAAAATATAGAACTTCCAGAGGATATAAGGGAAGCTATGGAAAAGCAAATGCGAGCAGAAAGAGAAAAGCGAGCTATGATACTTACAGCAGAAGGTAAAAAGCAATCTTCAATAACAGAAGCACAAGGGTTGAAGGAATCTCAAATACTAAAAGCAGAAGCTCAAAAACAAACAACTATATTAGATGCAGAAGCTGAAAAAGAATCAAAGATAAGGCGTGCAGAAGGGGAAGCAAATGCTATAGAGAAGGTTGCGGAAGCTGAAGCTAAGAAGATAGCATTTATATATGATTCATTAAGAAATGCTAATATAGATGAAGCTATGTTATCTGTTAAATATATAGAAGCTTTAAATGAAATGGCTAAAGGAAATAATAAGGTATTTATACCTTATGAATCTAAAGGTCTATTAGGAAGTATAGGAGCTATAAAGGAAATAATAAATGATGGAAAGAATAATTAATTTATAATAAAAAGTGAGTTAGAAATTTCTAACTCACTTTTGTTATTCACCTATAAATATTGATATGCAGTAATATATTCCTTTATCATTTTTAGATATTCCTATTCCTACATACTGATATTTAGGACTTAGTATAAGTTGTCTATAGTTAGGAGAATTTAACCAAGACTTTATTAAAGCTTCTGGCTTATTAAAGCCTTTATAGATACTTTCTCCAGCATACTTATATTGTATATGAAACTTATCTAACATATCAAAAGGTGATCCATATACCGGAGAGATATGGTTAAAATAATTTATAACAGCCATATCATCGGATTTTAAAATTGCTACATGATTAAGATTAGAATTCATATCGATTATTTTCAGATAAGATTTTCTTCTTTCTTTATTGATGAGTTCTACAACTTTTCTTTGAAAATAGTTTAAGTTAAAACTTCGAACTCTATTAATACATACATTATATATAAATTCAGTAATACAAAAAATAATGGTGATAATAAATATTGTAATCAAAATTAAAGTAACTATAATCTCCTTATGCATATTAAATAATTATCCTCCTTATTATAAAATAGCTAAGAAGATTATAATTGTTACATATTTTAGTTTTTGCTTTGTTTTTTTAGATTGTGTAAATAACTTTCAGTTGGAAGTATTTGAACACTTTTATCACTAGCTCGACCTGTTTCTTTTGCAAAATCAACTAATGCAACTATATCTTTGTAGGATTTTTTAGCTCCAATTACTAATAAAGGTACACCTATAAAATCTATTTTCATCCAGCGAGAAGTTAATCCACCAAATGTCATAGGAAGTGGTACTGTAGGAGATGTATTGGTAAATACAACTTGATCGTTTAATATATGTTCTTCTTGAAGCCTTTGAGACATACTGTATAAACCAGGTACTAAATATTTAGAGCGGCCTCTTCCAATTGTATATACCTTGTTTCCATCTTCATCTATTCCCTTAAAGTATAATTTTCCAAAATCTTTTCTTGTTAGTGTATTAAAATTATGAGTATTTAATATTTCTTCTTTAGTTGGTTCACGAGTAGGATCTAGTTTTTTAAGATGGTAGGCTGCAGCAAGTGCTGAGGAGTGCGTACCACCGTAGCAATTATAAATATAAATCATTAGTACAACCTCCAATATTTACATTTTTTATATAAATATTGTTTGCACTATTTGTTAAAATTATTTATTTAAGGTAAAAATATAACTTTAAATAATTCTCTAGGCCCTACATTTGGTCTATTTACAGCTAAAGGACCGTTCATTAAATTAATTCCTACAATCTGTCTACTTCCAGCTGTCTGTATTGCTATTCTATTATCATTAGTCAAAATATAAATATTAAATGTCTCAAAGATTCCTATTTGTGTAGCTTCATCAACTAAAATACTACCGCCTCCATTAACTGCAGTTACATAATTATTATTTGCTGTTAATATTGCAGCTTGATTAGATTTTATATACTCAAATCTAAAAGTTTCATATTGGCCAATAGTAGTTGTTCCAGATGATAAAGGTCCGCCACCAGGTTGTGCTGTGACATAAGTTCCATTTGAAGCTTGTAGGGCTACATCTTTACCTGAAATAGACTGAGTATATTCATCTAATTGTGGAGCATCTGCTAAAAATAAAAAATCAAATAAACCCCTTGGTTCTACAGTATTTCCTATAGCTTCTAAAGCTCCATTTGTAGTATTTAAATATACATATTTTCCATTAGGAGCTTTTATAGACACCTTATTTATAAGACCAGGCACTTCTATTATTATAGAAAAGCCTATAGGCGTAACTGAAGTTGCTTCAAGTCTATTAGTTTGTGGATTTACAGTTACAAAACGCAAATCAAAAGCTTGCAAGGCTATAGTGTTATCTGGAAGAACAATTGGTACAAACTTTATTAACGTAGTCAATATATTTCTTGTAGCTACTAGTAATCCACCAAGGCCTCTTTCTACCTCTACATACATGCCATTACTCGCACGAAACCCAACTTCCATTTTATCAACTCCCTATATATTATTAACCTAGTTTATAATATGAAGTTAGTTATTCTATAAGTGACACATATATTTATATATAAATAAAGTTTTTAAAATTAAAAATATAATATATACTTTAGTATAAGGTAATATAATATATTAAAATTGAGGTGATATTTTGATAAGATATGCTAGAAAGGAAGATTCTAAAAAAGGGGTAATTTTAATAGAAAATGCAATTCATGATATAGCAAACATGTTAACTGGAAGAGATAAACATGATGAGGTAATAGAAGGGTTAAAATACTATTTTGAAAAAAAGGGAAACAGACTAAGCCATGAAAATATAATAATAAAAGAAATAAATGGTGAAGTAGTAGGTCTTGTTTTGTCTTATCATGGTAAAGATGCACATATTATAGATAAACCTATAGAAGATAGAGTAAGAGAAATAAAAAATGACCCAAAATTTAAAGTAGACAAAGAAGCAGATATAGATGAATACTATATAGATACTATATCTGTAGATGAAAGATATCAAGGTAGGGGCATAGCTAAAGAACTTATAAAATCCATAGAAGAAAACGCCAAAAATTTAAAATACAATAAACTAGCATTGTGTGTAGACGTAGAAAATCATTCAGCGTTTAAATTGTATAAAAAATTAGGTTATGAAGTGGATAAGGATATATATATAAATCAAAAGAAATACTACCATATGGTAAAATATATTGATTAATTTCAAAAATTATATGGCAAAATAAGTTATTTATAGTATAATGTAATATAATAATTAAATAAATTTATGGCAATGGAGAATACGGAGAGCCTATAAACTTAAGATATTAAGTTTTTGGCTCTCTTTTTGCGTTTTCAGAAAAATACAAAAATTTATATATAAATGAAATGGAGGCAAAAACATGTATGATATAGCAATAATAGGCGGTGGAGTTATAGGTTGCAGTATAGCTAGAGAATTATCAAAATATAAATTTAAAACTGTAGTATTAGAAAAAGGAACTGAAGTATGTCAAGGAACAACAAAAGCAAATAGTGCTATTGTCCATGGTGGATACGATGCAAAAGAAGAAACTTTAAAAGCTAAACTAAATGTTAAAGGAAATAAAATGTACACAAATTTATGTCAAGAGTTAAGTGTAGAATTTAAAAAAATTGGATCTTTAGTAATGGCTTTTGATGAAGAAAACATAAAAACTCTAGATATACTTTATAAAAGGGGATTAGCTAATGGTGTAGAAGGCCTTAGACTGATAACTGATAAAAATGAAATTAAAATTTTAGAACCTAATATAACAGATAAAGTTATAGGAGTACTACTTTGTGAAAGTGCTGGTGTAGTTTGCCCATTCGATCTAAACTATGCCCTTATGGAAAATGCTATTACAAATGGGGTAGAGTTAAAAACCGAACACGATGTTATAAACATAAAGAAAAAAGAAAATTGCTTTTATATAGATACAACTAAAGGAGTTATAAAATCTAATTATGTTATAAATGCAGCAGGAGTATATGCAGATGAAATAAACAAAATGATAGGTGGAGATGAATACTATATAATACCTAGAAAAGGAGAATATAGAGTTTTAGATAAATCAGAATCTAAAAAAATAAATCATGTACTGTTTCAATGCCCAAGTAATAAAGGAAAAGGGGTACTAATAACTCCGACAGCACATAATAACGTATTACTTGGACCAACAGCAGTTGAAGTAGATGATAAAGAAGATATATCAGTATCTGATTATTCATTAGAATTTATATCTAATTCTGCTCAAAAAATAATACCTAAAATAGATGCACTAAAGACCATAACATCTTTTGCCGGACTTCGTGCAACTCCTAATACTAGAGAATTTATGATATTTGCATCAAATAAATGTAAAGGATTTATAAATGTTGGAGGTATAGAATCACCAGGATTAACAGCAGCTCCAGCTATATCTGAATATGTAATTCACATATTAAAAAATGAAGGGTTAGAATTTATAGAAAATGAAAGCTTCAATCCATATAGAAAGAAGGCTAAACCATTTAGAAATATGACTAAAGAAGAAAGGGAAGAAGCAATAAAAGCAGATGAAAAGTACAATAAAATAATATGTAGATGTGAACAGGTTACAGAAGCTGAGATTGTAGATGCTATTCATAGGCCAGCAGGTGCAAAAACTGTAGATGGGATAAAAAGAAGAATAAGACCAGGAATGGGAAGATGTCAAGGTGGATTTTGTGGACCGAGAGTAGTTGAGATATTAGCTAGAGAACTAAATATATCTATAGAGGATGTCATAAAGGATAAGAAAAATTCTAAGATGATACTAGGAAAGATGAAAGAAGAAAGAAAAGAAACAGCAAATGCTTAATATTTTAGGAGGTGAAAATAAATGCAAAGTAATATAACTTGTATAGTATGTCCTATGGGATGCAGAATGACTATTACTAAAATAGATGATAGATTTAATGTAGAGGGAAACACATGTAAAAGAGGAGAAAAATATGGAATACAAGAAATTACAGCTCCAAAAAGAATGTTAACTTCTACTGTAAAGATAGAAGGATCAGTTCTTCACATGCTTCCAGTTAAAACTTCTGATTCAATACCTAAAGAAATGGTTTTTGATCTAATGGATATTTTAAATAAAGTAAGAGTAAATGCTCCTATAAAAGTGGGAGACATAATAATAGAAGATGTACTTGGTACAGGAGTTAATATAGTAGCTACTAGAAGTATACAAAAAATAAGCTAGGTGGTGATTAATATGAAGTATGATGTGGTTGTAATAGGAGGTGGACCTGCAGGTCTAGGGGCTGCAGTAGAAGCTAAAAAAACAGGGGCTAAAAATGTAATTATAATAGAAAGAGATAGGGAATTGGGTGGAATACTAAACCAATGTATACACAACGGATTTGGTCTTCATGAATTTAAAGAAGAACTTACAGGGCCAGAATATGCTGAAAAATTTGTGGATATGGCAAAAGAAAATAACGTTGAGTATATGTTAAATGCAATGGTACTTGAAGTAGATGAAAATAAAAATATAGTTGTATTATGTGAAAATGGTGTAAATTATATAAATGCGAAGTCAATAGTTTTGGCTATGGGATGTAGAGAGAGAACAAGAGGTGCTATAGATTTACCTGGTACTAGACCAGCTGGAGTATATACAGCTGGTGCAGCACAAAGATTTATGAATATTGAAGGGTATATTCCAGGTAAGGAAGTAGTAATATATGGATCTGGAGATATAGGATTAATAATGGCTAGAAGAATGACTTTAGAAGGAGCCAAAGTTAAAGCTGTAATTGAGAGAGGTAGCCATTCTAGTGGATTGACCAGAAATATAGTTCAATGTTTAGATGATTTTAATATACCATTACTGCTACAACATGGTATAACTTATATACATGGAGATGGTAGAGTTGAAGGTGTAACTATATCTGAGCTTGACAATACTAAAAATCCTATAGAAGGAAAAGAAACCTTTATACCATGTGATACAGTTTTATTATCAGTAGGGTTAATACCAGAAAATGAATTATCAAGTGATATGGGAGTAGAACTTCACAGGGGAACAAGAGGCCCTATAGTTAACAATAAAATGGAGACTAATATTGAAGGTGTATTTGCTTGTGGTAATGTAGTTCATGTTCATGATCTAGTTGATTTTGTTACTAAAGAAAGTAGAATAGCTGGAAAAAATGCTGCACTATATGCACTTGATATACATGCTAACCAAAGTAAATTAATACAAACCATTCAAGGTGAAGGGGTAAACTATATAGTACCTCAATATATAGATGTAAATAGTGAAGACGAAGTTAGTTTACTTATGAGAGTTAGAGAAATATATAGTAACAAAAAACTAGTAGTTAAATGTGGAGATAAAATAATACTAGAGAAAAAAAGAAATCATATGGTTCCATCTGAAATGGAAAATATAAAAATATCTGTTGATATATTAAAATGTATTGATAGTAATTTAGAAGTATGTGTAGAAGAAGTAAATGTTACAATGAAAGAAGTTGCTTTAGCTTAAATTTATTAAAAAGAACCTGATTTCTATATTAGGTTCTTTTTTGATTATAAAAAAATACATATATAAATTGAGTATTACACATAATATATTTGAGCCGAAAGGTTACATAAAAATAAAAGGAGGTATTTATTATGCATAATATAAACAGAAGTATAGGATGTAATGTTTCAGAATGTAGATTCCATGCTAAAAAAGAAGAGTATTGTTCATTAAACCAAATAAGAGTTGTAAAGCATGAAAATAATGCTAAAACAGTTGAATGTACAGATTGTGGAAGCTTTGAAGCAGATAATTCTAGAAGATAGTACTATATAAGTTGCTAAGAAAAATCTTAGCAACTTTTTTATTGCAAAAAAGTTATTAAACTAAAAAAATTCTAATATAGTTTATTAAGAGTAAAATATCTAATGTAAGGGGTAAAATAATGAACTATATAAAGACATACATAGTACATATATTATTTGGATTATGTTCTACGGTACCTATTGGATTTACAAATTTTTTAATAGCTTTACTACTAGCAGGTCAAAGACCTTTAACTATAAATGGTATATCATCTTTAATAGCTCTAATGTCTTGGGGCGTTTACGGATATTTATGTGGAAAATACAAAGATAATTCATTTTTAAAATTTAATATAGTATTTTGGGCTATAGGCATACTTGTAGCTATATCTAGCGTTTGGATAATAACAGGTCCGGATGCAATTATGACTATTTTAGGGTTTTTATCAATAGTTTACATAGGTCCTGTTTATGGATTATCTTATTTTGTATGGGGAATGAGTAAAAATATAACATTTTTAATAACCGGAATATTAATACATTTTATTATAGGAATTATAGGATATAAAATGGGAAGAATAAAAGACGATGAGAATAAATAATTTCTCATAGTCTTTTTCTTTTTTAACAATAATATATTTTAATACTAAATATTGTAAAATTATTTACAATAATGTATAAGATTGTTATAATTTGAATGATATTAAAAAAGGAAGGTGAAATTATGAGCACAATTCAAAAGAAAAAGAAAATTTCTTTCCCTTCAGCATATACTGTGATATTAATAGTAATGATTCTTGTAATGGGTCTTACTTACTTAATACCAGCAGGTAAGTACTCTAAGCTTACTTATGATGGGGAAATAAACAAATTTGTAGTGGAATCTCCAGTTGGAGATATGAAAGAGTATGATGCAACGCAAAAAACTTTAGATGATTTAGGTGTAAATACGCAAGTTGAAAAATTTACAGATGGGTCTATATATAAGCCGGTTGCAATACCAGGTACTTATGAAAATGTTGAAAGAGAATCAAGAACTTTAACAGGTGCAATAGTTCAATTAATAAATGCTCCAATACAAGGGCTATATGATTCTATAGATATAATAGCATTCGTATTAGTTATAGGTGGTTTAGTTGGAGTTGTAAATCATACAGGGTCATTTACAGCAGGTATAAATGCATTATCTAGAGCTCTGAAAGGTCATGAAAAGTGGCTAATAGTTATAATAACTTCCCTAATAGCTTTAGGAGGAACAACATTTGGACTTGCTGAAGAGACTATAGCATTTTATCCAATAATAGTACCAGTATTTTTAGCTGCAGGATATGATGCAATAGTAGCTATAGCAGCTATTTATATAGGTTCATCTATAGGGTCTATGGCTTCAACAGTTAACCCATTTTCAACCATAATAGCTTCTAATACTGCAGGTATAAACTGGACGGATGGAATGGGATTAAAAGTAGCTATGTTATTAATAGGTACATTAATATGTATAATATATATAATAAGATACGCTGAAAAAGTTAAGAAAGATCCTACTAAGTCTTTAGTATATACACAAAAAACAGAAATAGAAGAAAGATTTTTATCAGAGTATGATGAGTCAAATATACCAGCTTTTAATATAAGAAGAAAAATAATGTTAATATTATTTGCTGCAGCATTTGGAATTATGATATATGGAGTTAAGGAAATAGGTTGGTGGTTCCAAGAAATGACAGCCTTATTCTTAGGAGTTACGTTATTAATGATACCTCTTGCTAAACTTGAAGAAAAAGAATTCGTTGGAGAATTTGTAAGAGGTGCATCAGAACTTCTAGGTGTTGCACTTATTATAGGTTTGGCACGTGGTGTTACTATAGTAATGGATGCTGGTATGATAAGCGATACTATATTAAATGGCTTAAGCACTGTAGTTTCAGGCATGAGTGGAGTATTATTCTCTACAACTATGTTTGTAGTTTACAACATATTAGGATTCTTTATATCTTCTTCATCTGGCCTTGCAGTTTTATCTATGCCGATAATGGCTCCTCTAGCAGACGTAGTTGGAGTAGGAAGAGATGTAGTTGTAAATGCATATCAATATGGATTAGGTTTAATAAGTTTTATAACACCAACAGGATTAATACTAGCATCATTAGCTATGGTTGGTATAACTTATGACAAATGGTTAAAATTTGTTATGCCACTTGTAGGTATAATTGCAGCTTTATCTGTAGTATTATTAGGAATAGGCGTTATGATGTAATTATAAATAAAACCTCTAAGGAGTTGTCCTTAGAGGTTTTTTGCTGTGTCTATAGGCTTATATACAGTAACATAATTATTTTGCTAGGCATAAAATAATTTAGCAAGTAATTATATCTTGCATAAAAATATATAAAAGAAGAGGAGAATGTAATGTATTATAATATGATGAACCCTTATTTTATGAGTTATATCGCGCAAAGACAACAACCAAGTGGCCAAGGTTTTACTAGTCAATTGCCCGGTGGAAATCAAGCACCTAGTGGAGGGATATTATATGTACCTGGAATGGGATATATGACTCTAATGCCAGGGACAACTGTATTTCTTCCAGGAATTGGTTACATGACTTTTACACCAACATTGACTGCAAACATGATAAATCAAATAGGAGCAGGAACAGGAGCAGGAATGCCAGGAGGAGGAACAGGAACATCGCCACTAGGGGGAGGAACAGGAGCAGGAATGCCAGGAGGAGGAACAGGAGCAGGAACGCCAGGAGGAGGAACAGGAGCAGGAACATCACCACTAGGGGGAGGAACAGGAACATCACCACTAGGGGGAGGAACAGGAACATCGCCACTAGGGGGAGGAGCAGGAACATCGCCACTAGGGGGAGGAACAGGAACATCACCACTAGGAGGAGGAACAGGGACATCGCCACTAGGAAGAGTATCAAAATCAAGAAGATAAAGAGAAAACCCTTAAGTAGTATCTTAAGGGTTTTCTCTTTAATTTATTGACAAGTTTAATTTTTTAAAAGTATAATATATAAGTTCTTGAATATATATATCTAATAAAAAGGGCTTATCTTCATCAGATGAAAAATAAGTATTAAATATATTTAACGTAGATAAGGTCATATTTTGAGACAAATCTTGTTGGTATAATTTAGAATTTTTCAACGAATCCGTTATATTTTCAATATCTAAAGATACTTTACAAGAAATACTATTTATAAGATCTTCAGTTATATCAAAGCAAAATAATTTAGTACCTTTTTTAATATAGATATCAAATTCTGTATTAGGTTGAGCTATGATAAATTGATTCTGATTAAAAATAGTTTTATTTTGAGAATCTAGAGATACTTCCATTTCGCCACTTAGCATAACGTAAAAACGGCAGCTATTATCAGGATCAAATACACCATCTTGAGATAAATTATAATTATAATAATTAATCCTAGTATGTTCTGTTTTTATTTCACTTGAAGATAAAGACGATTTTTCGAGATTTAAGAACACAGTTACCACCTCAATATAAAAATTTTACCGTTCAAAATAATAGTAATAATAATTATATAGTAATACAATATTATATAAATTTCAATAAAAAGTTGAAAAATGTCGAAAAAAGTCATGGTAAAAAACGTTACCAAATATAATAATATATAAATTTATTTTATTTTAGAAATTTTTAAAATGAAAATAAAGATTATATTTTAAAAATAATAAATTTATACTAGTGGGAGATATAATATGAATAATTATATAGTTGTAGACTTAGAAACAACTGGACTTGATCCATATAAAGGTTGCGAAATAATAGAAATAGGAATAACAGAAATAATAGAAGGTAAAATAGTAAAAAGTTATTCAAGACTTATAAGGCCTAAATCTTATATACCAGAATTTATAACTGGTATAACAGGAATAACTAATCAAATGGTAATAAATGAAAAATATATAGAAGAAGTCTTGCCTAAGTTTAGAAACTTTATAGGAGAGAAAACTATAATAGCGCACAATGCTAAATTTGATTTAAAGTTTTTAAATTATTATTTAGAATTACAAAATCTAGAGCCTATAACAAAGTTTATATGTACTCTAGAATTGTTGAAGAAAAATAAAAGTTATAAAGGAAAGAATAAAAAATTAGAAACAGCCTGTGAATACTATAATATAGTAAATGACCAGGCGCATAGAGCAGCTAGTGATACATTGGCTACAGCCAAGTTATTTTTAAAGTTAAAGGAAGAAATAGAAACTTTAGTATAATGAACACATACCTTAGTAAATACATATAATTTTATAGGACAGTATTTTTAAGGAGATGTATCATCATGGTAGATATAGGAATTAAAGTTTCTCCTGAGGAGATATATTATACAATATCAAAAAAATTACAGTATAATAAAGAAATTTTGTATTCTTCAAAATTAGTAGTGCCTAAAGCTTTAGATATCCCAGATAAGTTAAGTTTTATAAGAAATACACTTATATCTGCAATAAATCAATATAGTGTTCAAAGTGCAAGTATAAAAATAATTGAAAAAGATATAAAAGATGAAAATATAATAAATTTAATAAAGTTAGAGGGTGTAATACAAGAATTACTTTCAACTAGTGGGGTAGAGATATGGAAATATGCACAAAATTAAATTTAAAAGTTGTAGAAAAGTTAAATTCTGAAGGATCTAATTCAAATTTATATTTAGTTGAAGATCCTCAATTGGGAACATATTTTATATTGAAACAAATAAAGAAATCGAATTTTCATAATCCGTTAAGTTACTTTACTGAAGCTAAAAAAATATATAATACAAGTCATCCGAATATAGTAAATATAGTTCATGGGTCATATGATAATGAATATATATATATAACAATGCCATATTATAAGAAAGGTTCGTTAAATAGTATATTAAATAGTAGGTGCTTAACCGTAAGAGAAATAATTAAATATTCCTTAGATTTTTTATCAGCTGTTCATTATCTTCACACAAAGGGTCTTATGCATTGTGATATAAAGCCTACTAACATACTAATAAGCGATGCAAACAAAGCTGTCTTAGCTGATTTTGGATCATCGAGATGGCTAAATAATTATGGCATGGCAAATCTTAGGAATGTATATTATAAGCATATAGCTCCAGAACAATGTACAACTACTAATATAACAACGAAAGTTGACATATATCAAATAGGAACAACCTTATATAGAATGTGTAATGGTAATAAAGAGTATGATAAACAAATGAGCATATATAAAGATTTAGATGAATTGAAATTAGGCATAATGTATGGGCAATTTCCACAGAGAAATATGTATTTGCCTCATATACCAGATAAGTTGAGATTCATAATAGAAAAATCTTTGGCAATAAGATTAGATAATAGATATGATTCAGTAATGCAGATAATAAATGATTTAGGTAGTATAGAAGAAGATTTGGATTGGGAATATAATAAAATTGATGAAGAACATTATTTATGGTATTTAAAAGAAAATAATATTAAAATATATATGATAAAAGAAAATAACGTATGGATAGTAACTGAAGAATCTGACAATAGTCTGAGAAAGTTTAAAGAAAACAACTATAATTATATAACTTCTAAAGAAGAAGCTTTCAAAATTGTTAAAAATATAATGTACTCTATATAATAAAAAAATTGATTAAAATGCTAACTAAGTCGCATAATAATCAATAATGTAAAATTTAGTAATAAAAACGTGGAAAATGTATAGCATTTAACTAATATATAGTGTAGAATAGAAGAAGCGAGGAATTTAATTGTTATAATTATTTTCTTCGTTTTTATTTTGTTTTTCAGGAAACCGGTATCGTAACTTTTAGGGGGTACTAATGGATAATTTGAACAAAGAGGTTAATAACACAATAAGAGGATTTATAAAGTTAAATAATGACGATAGATATAGTGATAACTGGAGATTGAAATATCACATAATGCCACCTACAGGATGGTTAAATGCTTCGAATGGTATTTGTGAATTTAATGATGAACATCATGTTTTTTATCAGTATTCACCATTTGGAGTGAAAGATGGTATGAATTTTATTGCTCATATTAGTTCAAAAGATTTGATAAATTGGAACGATGTAAGTATACAACTATATCCTTGTGGAAATTACGATGTAGATAGTGTGTATTCTGGGGCAGTATTAGTAGATGGTGGAAATATGAATATGTTTTATACTTCCGATGATAATAAAACAGGAATACAAAGTGTAATCCATATATTAAGTGAAGATGGAGTGGATTTTAAAAATGTAAAAACCATCCTTAGAAATACAGATATTATAGCAGATGCATCTGATGAAATATTAGAGTCATATAATATAATATCAGATTCATTTAGTAAAATATCAGATCCGTATGTATGGAAGGAAAATGAAACCTACTATATGATAATAGGAGGTAAATCTAATTCAAATAGTACCATAGACGTACTTTTATATAAATCTAAGGATTTAATAAAATGGAGATTTTTATCTAACATGGCTATAGATTATAATGATAGTGACATACTGTTAAGGTCACCTAATATACTAAAAATAGATGGTAAACATATACTTACTTTATCATTATACAAAAAAGATAGTGAAAATAATGAGACTTATACAACTGGATATTTTGTAGGCGAACTTAATTTAAATAGTTATATTTATAAAAATTTTGGATTTAACAAGTTGGATAATGGTCATGATTTTTATTTACCTAATATATATAAAGATAGCAAGGGAAGAAATATATTAATAGCTTGTATGGGAACTTATGAAGAACATAATAAACACACAGATCCTACTGTATTTAGAGGTTGGAAAAATGCTTTATCAATACCAAGAGAAATAAAATTACATAAAGAAAAAATAGTTCAAACACCTATAGATGAAATTAAAATGCTTAGAAAAAATAAAATAGAAAAAGAAATAAACTTAAATTGTGTTACAATTGATGAAAGCCTAAAAGGCGAAGTATATGAGATGATAGTAGATATAATAGATATACAAGGTTGTTTTAAAATAAGACTGAGAAGAGAAATAGATATTAAATATGACGATATGAGTAATAAAGTGACTATTTCCCTTGGTAATAGTGGGTATGGTAGAAAAGATAAATCAATAGAAATAAATAAATTAGATAAAATACATATATTTTCAGATTCATCATCAATAGAAATTTTTATAAATGATGGAGAAGAGGTTTTTACTAGTCGTGTATATCCTAATAAAAATGAGGATTTGATTATGTTTAAAGGGAATGGTAAAATACAAGTTAATAAATGGGATTATTAAAAAAATGGCCTTACTTCTTAGAAGTAAGGCCTAGTTATTGCTCTATTCAAAGGGGTATTGGGAATAGAGAATTTAAGGTTATCAGGGGGATAACCACTAAAAATAGAATAACATATTTCGACAAAAATTGCAATGATTTAATAAAAAGTTAAGTGGGTTTAGTTATCTATCTTTTCATGCAAAAATATGCCGAAATTATCACTATTAAACATAGAATCTAATAGTATAATAGTGGGGGGTGATTTCTATATTTAAATTTGTAAATGCTTCTTTATTAAATATCAGAAAAGGACCGGGAACTAATCACCAGATAATAAAAGGTATTCCAAAAGGAGAACAAGTTGAAGTATTGTCTATACAAGGTGGTTGGAGTAATATAAAATACAATGATATTGTAGGGTATGTATCGAGTGAGTATCTAATTGATGATATAGTTTTACAAGAAGATAGAGATTTAGTAAATTATTTAAATAACAATAATATTACTAGTAAAACGAATTATCTTATATATACAAAGCTTAGCAACAGGCACACCTATGTTTTTGAAAAAATAAATGATAAGTGGGAATTAAAATTTAAGTGGTTATGTACAATAGGAAAACAAGTATCTCAGACTATAGTAGGTTTATATGAAGTAGGGATAAAATACCCTGTTTATAGAGATAAAACGTATATGGTTAAATATGTAATTCAAATATTTGATGATTATTATTACCACTCTATACTATATAATACAGATGAGGTAACTATAAAAGATGATAGATTAGGCTTAGAATTAAGTTTAGGCTGTATAAGATTAGCTACAGATAATGCAAAATGGCTTTATTATTATATGCCTTCTACAACTAAAATAATAATAAATTAAGGTTGCAAACTGCAACCTTTTTTAATTTGTGCATATAATATATACGATATAAAATACTATATTGCTTGATAACATAATATTTGGTATAATTTTACTGCGAAATCGATTTTTCGACAAAGAAAGGGTGTGTAATTAAGTGAAATTAAAAAGGAAAATAAGCAGTGTAATTTTAACTATGGTATTGGGAGCATCTATGCTGGTTGGATGTGCAGGAAAAACTGATAATGCAAAAACTGATGCAAATGTTAAAATTGGTATGATAACAGATGTAGGTGGAGTAAATGACCAATCTTATAACCAATCAGCTTGGGAAGGCTTAGAAAAGGCTGAAAAAGAGTTAGGAATAGATGTAAACTACTTAGAATCAAAACAGGATTCTGACTATGTAACTAACATAGAAACTATGGTAGACAATGAAAATGATTTAATAATAGGTGTTGGATATAAAATGGCAGAGGCTATTTATCAAGCAGCACAAGACTATCCAGAACAAAAATTTGCCATAATAGATTATAATTATGAAGAAGAAGGAAAAGAAATTCCAGAAAACTTAAAATGTATATTATTCAATGAAAAAGATGCATCATATTTAGTAGGTTTAGTTGCAGGAAAAATGACTACAACAAATAAAGTAGCATTTATAGGTGGTATGGAATCTGCAGTAATACAAAGATTTGAATATGGATATATGGCTGGAGTCAAAGATGCTAGCCCTAAAGTTGAAGTGATATCTCAATATGCAAACTCATTCTCAGATGCAGCAAAAGGTAAGTCAATAGCTAACCAAATGTATTCAAGTGGTACAGATGTAATATTTATAGCAGCAGGAAATGTTGGAACTGGAGCTATAGAAGCTGCAAAGGAAACTAATAAATATGCTATAGGTGTTGATAGAGATCAAAATGATTTAGCTAAAGATAATGTTATAACTTCAGCTATGAAGAGAGTTGATGTTGGTGTTTATGAAACAGCTAAAGAATTAAAGGATAATAACTTTGGTGGTGGACAAGCTAAAATATATGGATTAAATGAAGGAGCAGTAGGATTAGCTCCAACTACTGAGAAACTTGTACCTAAAGATATATTAGATTTTGCAAAACAACAAGAAGAAAAAATAAAAAATGGTGAAATAAAAGTTCCGTCAACAGAAAAAGAGTATAAAGCTTATATAAAATAATTATATAATAAAGGGGAGTGACAAAATTATAGAATGCTATAATATTTCACTTCCCTTTATTATTAAAAATACTTTAGAAGGAGTGACATCATGAATAATGTGTTAAATATTATAAAAGATAAAACTATAACATATGAACAAAAGGTGTTAAATTTAGCTCGTGAAGCTGAAAATAGCTTAAATATATTAAATATAGGTGAAGAAGTTAAAGATTATAGAGAAGAAGGTATAATATGTGATTTAAATGAAGGAAATGCACCTTATAGACCTAGATATATAGTTGCTGATTATGAGAAGTTTATGAAACAAGGAAGTAAACTTTTAAAGCTAAATCCTCCAAAGGATATATGGGAAGCAGTTAATAATTTACTTATTTTGTATAAACACGTTCCATCAATAACATCTTTTCCAGTATATATAGGAAATATAGATACTTTATTAGATCCTTTTATAGTAGATGAAGAAGAAAGTTATAAAGCAATAAAATTGTTTTTAACTCATATAGATAGAACTATAACAGATTCCTTTTGCCATGGAAATATAGGACCTAGAGATTCAAAGGCAGCAAGAATTATATTAAAAGCAGAAAGAGAACTCGAAAATGCAATTCCAAATATAACATTAAAATATTCAAAAGAAACTCCAAAAGAATTAGCTATAGAAAGTATAAAAACAGCTTTAAAAACTGCAAAGCCAAGCTTTGCTAACGATGAGATATTTAGAAAAGACCTAAATGGAGAATATGCAATAGTAAGTTGTTATAATGGACTTAATATTGGGGGAGGAAGTTATACATTAGTTAGATTAAATTTAAATAAATTAAGTAATAAAGCTAGTGGTATAGAAGATTTCTTAGAAAATATACTTCCACATGCAGCAAAACTTATGAATTATTATATAGATGAAAGAATAAAGTTTATTGTTGAAGAAAGTAATTTCTTTGAAAGTAATTTTTTAGTTAAAGAAAATCTTATAAATAAAGATAAATTTACTGCTATGTTTGGATTGATTGGACTTGCTGAATGTGTAAACAACTTACTTAATGCTACAAATGAGAATGATAGATTTGGACATAATAAAGTAGCTGATGACTTAGGAGTAAAAATAATAGAAAAATTAAATGAAGAAGTTAAAAACCATAAGAATAAATATTGTAGTATAACAGAAGGAAACTTTGTTTTACATGCTCAAGTTGGTATAGAGACTGATAAAGGGACTAGTCCAGGG
The DNA here is from genome assembly GCF_058146105.1 of Sporacetigenium sp. TC11. Lineage (NCBI taxonomy): Bacteria > Bacillati > Bacillota > Clostridia > Peptostreptococcales > Tepidibacteraceae > Sporacetigenium > Sporacetigenium sp. TC11. Next base: position 346,374 of record NZ_JBYVNY010000003.1, read on the forward strand.
TGTAGAATTCCTATAGGGGAAGAGCCAGAACTTTTTGTTCATCTATTACAAAGTTCAAGATTTCATAAATACTTTCCATCAGGAATAGGTGATATATTCCCATTTGATATGACAACTAATAATAATCCAGAGTATATATTAGATATAATAAATGGAGCATTTAATAATGGAATGAGATACTTTTCATTATATTCTAGTGATGCAGATGTAATAAGAATAACTGGTTATCTAGTAAAAAAATCTGATATAGAAAAATTAAATAAAGGAGAACAAGTTTTACAAGACACAGTTGCCTTAGGTCTTGGAGCTGTTAAAAACAGCAAGATATTAGAAAGAAAGGTTAGATAATATGAAAGCCTTAATTAATAAAATACTTCCATTTAGTTCTGTAGATGGTCCTGGAAATAGAAGTATAATATTTTTTCAAGGATGTAATTTTGATTGCCTTTATTGTCATAACCCAGAAACTATAAATATATGTAATAATTGCGGGTTATGTATAAATTCATGTAATTACAATTGTTTAAGCTTAGAATCAAAAAAAATAAAATACGATAAAAATAACTGCAAAAATTGTGATTATTGTTTAAAGGGATGTAAAACTAATAGTAGTCCTAAGGTTATGAAAAAGACTGTAGATGAGTTAGTAAATGAAATTTTGAAATATAAGACATTTATTTCAGGAATAACTGTATCTGGTGGCGAATGCACTTTACAAAGAGATTTTATGGTAGAATTATTTAGAGAAATAAAGAAAATAGGTCTTAGTATTTTTGTGGATACAAATGGAACCTATGATTTTGCTAATGACATAGAGCTTGTTAATTTAATAGACAATGTAATGTTAGATATAAAGTCATTTGATCCTAAAGAACATGAAATGCTTACAGGAATGAATAATAAAATTGTATTAAAAAATGCTAATTACCTAGGGTCTATAGGCAAACTATATGAAGTAAGAACAGTAATAGTTCCTGATATATTAGATAATGAATATAACGTAGATACTATAAGTAAACTTATAGTATCTATTGACCGAAATATAAGATATAAAATAATTAAGTATAGATCTATAGGTGTAAGAGAAGACAAAATAAAATCAGTATCTCCTGACGATGAATATATGGATATATTAAATGATATAGCTATAAATAATGGATGTATGGACGTAATAGTAGTATAAAAGTGCAATCTTTAATTAGATTGCACTTTAATTATTGTAAAATATTGGTTTAACCTATATACTAAATGGTAAATAATAAATAAGAAATAGTAATTATTACATATATGAGAGGAGAAATTTAAATGTCTAAAGAAATGGTACGTCAAAAAATGGTAGATTATTTAAAAAACGAGCTTAAAGTTCCTGAAAAAGGTATAGAACTAGATGTGTCTTTATCTGATTTTGAAGAAAATGAGGAAGGAACTATAGACATATTAGTAAGTTATATAGATGAAGAAGATTTTTATAACCCAATTATGGTAATTGAATGCCTAGAGGAAAATACTCCAATAGACATAGAATCTGGAGAACTTGATGAAACAATAGATAAGTTAGGATACTTTGATCAAGTTGTTACAGCAGGAAGAATAGTTTTAGCTAATAAAGACAATTTATTATTAATAAGACATGATGATGCAACTGGAGAATACTATGTTGATGAAAAAATGCCAAATTACGAACAAATGGTTCAAGAATTACAACATATGTTAGCAAATCCTCCTGAGCATAACCATGATCACGAACATGGTTGCGGATGTGGGCATGACCATAATGAAGGTGGATGTGGTTGTGGAGATGATTGTGGCTGTCATTAATAATTAACAGCGATTGGCACTTGTTTTATAGGATTAATCTATAATACAAGTGCCTTTTGTAATTGAGATAATTGACTATGATTATATACAGTGGTATAGTGTTAATGTTCTATACATAATATTAATACTGTTATATTGACATTTTTATATATTTGTGTGAAAATTCAAATAATACTTTATTAAACTAATAAGTAATATTATAATAGTATAATATAGGGAATTCTCTCAAAAGGAGGACAGAATATGACAAAAAGACTTTACTCTGTAGCGTTATTTATTGCTATAGCTTTGGCTATAGTAGGTTGTTCATATAATCAAGATATTAAGGATTCGGTAAATGGATATTTAGAAGCTATAAAAGAATTTAGAATAAGTGAAATTGAAGATTATATGTCAATAAAACAAGAAGATATTATAAGTGAATATATATCACAAAATCTACAAGATGATATACCAAATCCATCAAAGGCTTTAGATTTATTAAGAACTATTACTTCTAAAATAGAGTACAATATAGTTTCAATTAATACTAAAGGAGAAAAATCAACTGTAGTTATAAATATAAAAACTGTTGATTCAAAACATATATTAAAGGAATCTTACCCGGGTATATCTAAATATATTTCTATAAAAGAAGGAAGAAATATTTCTGAAGGAAAAACTTATCTGCAATTAAATAAGACAGCTTTTGATAGAATGACAGATATTATAATGAATAATATAAATGATCCGAAAACACCTTATATAGAAAATAAAGTTAAATTACACTTAACATATAATAAAAAAAATGGTAGATGGATAGTAAATAAAGATAAAAAAATGGTGGATGATTTACAAAATGCAATACTAGGTGATTTTCCTGATGTATTAAAAAAACTTAAAAGTGAGAAAATGTAAAGAGTACTGTTTGAATAGTACTCTTTACATTTATATTTATTAGAATAGGAGGATATCTAATGATTTCAGATATACAAAAATATGAACATATAAATGACGTTAGAAATAGAGATTCTATAACTGAAAAGTTTAGCAGTGATTCAATAAATTATCATTATAAAATAACTGATTTAGCAGATGAGCTAGAGAAGTTTTTCTATGGAATGATGTCAGAAGCAATAAGAACTAAACAAATTGAAGAGTTTAATAAAAATGAGGATAATAGACTAAGAATAGCATACTATTTTAATTATTTTAGCATATATATTAATAAATGGATTTATAATCCATCAGGTGATGAATTACAAGACGGACCATCTAAAAACTATGGAGATGAACTACAATGTTTTTTACCTATAAAGCCAAATGATTATAAATATATAGACAAGTGTTTTAGATTTTTAAATAAAATGAAAGACCTTTTAGATAATGAAAAAAGATTTTTCTTTGAAATAATATATAAGTACCACACAAATGCCAGTAGATTATATAAAATTATTGACAAATAACTCAAAAAGTTGTAACATTTATTAAAATAAGTAATATATATAATATTAAAATAAAATATTAAAAATCGTTGAGTAAGAGTAGTAGGTATTGCTAACTCGTTACAGAGAGCTGGAGATGGTGAGAACCAGTACGATAGGTTGTATTGAATGGACTTACGAGAGGTTAGTTGAACGTATTTTTATACTAGTATGCTGCCCGGGTTCCGCCGTTAAAAGGATATGGTATCAGATTTTATCTCGTACCAGAATAAGTGGGCTATTCTTATTTATAGAAGGCCAACAGAGGTGGTACCACGGTATGTATATATCGCCCTCTACATAGTTGAACTATGTAGAGGGCGTTTTTTAATTTCAAGGAAGCGAATTTTGAGGAGGTGATGATATGCTGTGAACTATAATTAAAAATACAATTATTAATTTAGCAAGTATATTAAATTTTATTATTGAAGGGATTGGTAAATATGAATACAAAAAAAATGGTTTTAAATTCTGTATTTTTAGCGGTAGGAGCAGTTCTTCATCAGATAACTCCACCAATTGTTTTAGGAATGAAGCCTGATTTTTTACTGGCTGTGCTACTTATAATATTGGTTTTAAATGATGATTATAAATCTTGTATTTGTGCAGGAATAGTAGCAGGATTAATATCAGCAGCTACTACAGGATTTCCAGGCGGACAGATACCTAATTTTTTAGATAAAATAATAACTGTAAATATTATGTTTGTATTTTTAAAATCTTTAAAACCTATAAAAAACAATAAAATTAAAGTTATCTTGAATTCTCTAATAGGAACTATAATAAGCGGATCGGTATTTTTATCAATTGCTTCTCTTATAGCTGGCCTTCCAGCTAAGTTTAGCATACTATTCATTACTGTGGTACTTCCTGCAAGTTTAATAAACTGTATAGCAGGGGTTATAATATATAGTGCTATAAATAGAGCTTATGGTAATAAAGGAGCAATTAATAATACAAGTAGATCATAAATTAATATAATAATTAATGGGCTTATAGTTTTAACTGTAAGCCCATTAATTGGTTAAAGTAAATAAAGTTCAATAAATAACAAAATTGTAAATTTTGTAATATCACTTGAAGAAATCCATGATATAATTTAAAATAACAATGATATATACTAAATTTATATAAGCCTTTCTCAGATAGTTTTTCCAATTGAGATTGTATTGTAAATATATAGGAGGTAATCTTATGGAGAAAAGCTATACTTTAGATTTGAAAAAATTAAAAAAATTATTAGGAATAATTATTGGGATGGTAATAGGTATAGTAGTTATTTACAAATCTATAACTTATATAGCCCCATTTATTTTAGCTTTAATACTTTCATTACTTATGGAACCTATTATAAAATTTCTAGTCGATAAAGCAAAAATTCCTAGAAAAGCATCTGTAGCACTTAGTATAGTAATTATTTTAGGAGTTATCGGTTTTGTTATAACAACTATTATTATAAAATTTGTGCGACAAATAAGAGGTCTATTGTCTAATATTCCTCATTTTGTAGGACAAACATATGATACTATAAATGGTTTATCTAGCAAAGATATAAGCCCAGAATATTTGGATTTATATACACAAATAATGCAAAATATAAATGGAATACTTGATAATGTACTTAGCAATGTAGCTAAAATTACAGATGTAATTTTAAAGGGAGCATTTAATACGGCAAGTTCATTTCCGGAAATTTTGCTATTTATTATAGCAACAATTATGTCTACTTACTTTATTGCAAGTTATAGAGAAAATATAATTAAATGGGCAAGTACTCAGCTACCTGAGAAGTGGTATGTAAATATATGTAGTATAAAAAATAATGTTTTTGGATCTATAGGCAAACTAATAAGAGCTTACATAATAATAGTGTCTATAACATTTACAGAATTATTTATTGGATTTTCAATAATAGGAATAGACCATACGTTAATATTGGCTATAATAGTAAGTATTGTAGATTTACTACCTGTATTAGGAACAGGAGTTATAATTATGCCATGGGCAGTTTATCAATTATTAGTAGGAGAATTGTTTACTGGCGTTTCATTAATTGTACTATGGGCTTTAATACTTATAATAAGACAAATGATAGAGCCTAAAATAATAGGTAGTCAAATTGGAGTTAATCCATTATTAACTCTAATGGGAATATACGTAGGATTTAAATTAATAGGAGCAGCAGGTTTGATTTTAGGACCTATTACAGTTGTTATTTTAAAAGCTATATTATCAGTATGTATAAAAGAAAGAAATATAAAAGAGTTGTTATTAAAACCAAATGAATAATAAATCATTTCATAAAAAAAACCTACATATGTAGGTTTTTTTATAATTTTATGTGTTTTTTTTCTGAATTTGTATATAAATATAAAGCGGAATACCAATAAGCATTGATATAAATCCCCACATAACTGTTTCTGCACCAGAACCGTAAATAGCATATAGGACATAAACAAATCCTAAAAGAGGGAGTATTGAATTTTTTATAAAATTACCAACACTAATCTTTTTATCATGTTGAACAATAAGAACAATTTCTGCAGCAGAACCTGCTCCATATGCAACTAAAAATGCTAGAGTCGCAAGTAAAATTAAGAAATTATATGCTGAGTTTAATCCATTAATGCAATTCATAATAAGGACTATATTCATAGCAATACCGGAGATTATAAGTGATGATTTAGGTGTGAAAAATTTTTTATCAATATTACCGAAAATTTTTGGAAATAAATTATTTTCAGCGGCGGCAAATGCTGATCTTGCAGCAATAAGAATACCGCTATTTAAAGCGCCTATTGTCGAAACTATAACTGCAATTGATATAAAAACTCCTCCCCATGTACTACCAGTCATTAAATTCATCATATCAGCTATTGGAGCTTCAGATTTTGCAAGTTCACTTTGAGGCATTACCCCAATTGCCATAGCACTTACAAGAATATATACAATTGCGACTATTAAAGTTCCATATAATGTACTTCTCTTTAGGTTTTTTTCAGGATTTTTTATTTCGCCAGCTACTGTTGTTGAACTTTCAAAACCGACTAGTGCCCATAAAGTCACAGCAATTGCTGAAGGTACAGTATTTATAGAAGAAACTTCTGGAGATGATGAAGCAGTAAAATACTCAGGATGAAAATTAAAGGCTGCTAATATTACAAATATTAGTAATGGAAGAAGTTTACAAATAGTTGTAATTATTTGAAAAGATCCAGCGTTTTTAACACCAGATATATTTATAAATGTAATTCCCCATAAAACAAGTGAAGCAACTATAAACCCTATTAACTTATTGTCGCCTACAATTGGAACGATATATCCTACATATCTAATCATAGCTGTAATTACTGCTGCATTTCCAACCCAAAGAGCTATCCAGTAGGTCCATGAAACTAAAAAAGCTGCAAAACTACCAAATGCTTTTTCCGTATAAACTATACATCCTCCAGTACTAGGAAACTTTGATGCAAGATTTGAAAAGCTAAGCGCTAGAAGAAGTGATCCTGTAATTGTAATTACCCATGCAACCATTGTTGATGTTGGGTTTGCATTTGCAGCTAAATTTTGAGGGATAACAAATATCCCTGATGCAATTGTATTACCAACAACAATTGAAATAGCGGCTAAGAGACCAAGCTCTCTTTTTAATTTAGGTTGTTTATTTTCCATTATACCACCTCCCATATACATATATTTATATGGGAAAATATATATTAATGTGCAATATTAATACTTGATTTTAAAAAAATTTAATTTGATATATAAAAAATAAAGTGTGTATACAGATGACATACCTAGTGTGTGGGCAAGGGTAATCATTTTGTGAAGTATACACACTTTAAAAATTAATTTTTTACCTTGGGTTAACTTAATATATTTTTTATAGTTATATCAACCTCCTTGTTTTAGTTTAATTAATAGACGTATATTTAGAGTTAGTTATATTTACGTAAATTAATTGGATTTTATAGGTAATTTTGGAAAAAAATATTTTTTTTTGTACCTACTAAAAAAAACTGATATACTCGTATATATTAATTGAAGGAAGGTGGTGTCTTAAATCACTATGCTAGTTAACAAAGACAGAGATAAATTTATAGCAGAAAATAAGACATTTGTCCAAAATACAGCAAATAATATATGTAAAAAAAGATTATGCTGGGAAAATGATGATGAACTTAGTATTGCTCTTATAGCATTTAATTCAGCTTGTGAAAATTATAAAGAAAGTAAAGGAAATTTCTTTTCATATGCAAAAGTTGTTATGAGAAATGCTCTTATAGACTTTTTTAGAAAAGGAAAAAATAACGATTATTTGGTTTTTTCAAATGATGATGATAATGAGCAAAATTATATAGATAGTAGATTATCTTTGAGTGAACATGAAAAACAGATAGAAAATAAATTAAGGAAAGAAGAAATTAAAATGCTATCGGCTGAACTTATAGATTATCAACTTGCTTTTTCAGACCTTGTAAACTCATCACCATCTCATAGAGACACTAGAGATGAAATTTTGACTATAGTATTTAGATGTATCAAAGATAATTCTATTGTAGAGCATATAAAAAATAAAAAGAGATTGCCTGTAAAACAAATAATTATTTTAACTGGTAAAAACAGAAAGTATATAGAAAAGTGGCGGAGATATATACTAGCTTTAATAATAATTTTATCTAATGAAAATTATAATTATATTAAGTCGTATTTAAATTTAAAATTAGAGAGTGAGGTGATAGATAATGAAAACTAAAACTGGTATAGTCATGGAGATTAAAGGCAATGTAACCTACATAATGACACAAAATGGTGAATTTGAGAAAGTTAAAATTAAAAGCTATCAACCTTCTATAGGAGAGATATATACTGGAGAGGTTTATATGAAACATAATAATATTAAATACTTTGTTTCTGCTGCTTCAGTATTTTTATGTGTAGCCTTAGCAGGTACTTCATATGCTTATTACAAACCAGTTAATTCATTAATTGTTAAATTTGATAATATAGATACAAAAATTTATATTAATAAGTTTAATAAAATAATAAAAGTACATACTAAAGAAGAATCTGAACCTGTGGTAGAATCTTTAAAATTAAGGAATAGAGATATAAATGATGGTTTAACTCAAATAGTTGATGCATCAAAAGGGACTGATAATCAAAATAATTTATTCGTTAAGATAAAAACTAATAATAAAGTTGAAAGTAAATTAGATATAGAAAAATTCAAAGAAAATATGCAAGAAAAAAATATAGATTATAGTATAGATAAAAAAACTGAAAACAAAAGTGAAAAAAATTTAAAAAACAAAACTAAAGAAATGAAAATTAATAAAGAAAAAGAAACAGAAGATAATAAAACTATTAAAAACTCAAATATAAATAGTAATAAAATAGATAAAACTATTCAAAATAATAAAGAAAATCAAAATTCCAATAATATTTTAAATGATGTTAAAAAAGATGAAAAAGATAATAAACAAAAAAATGATAAAAGTGATACTAAAAATAAAATGATAATTGAAATTAACAATAGTAATATAGAAAATAAGAATAAAAAAGAATATAAAGAAGATAAAAAAGAAGACAAAGAAAATAAAAATAATAATAAAAAAACTAAGTAGATACACTATAAAAAGATACACATTAAACTGTGTATCTTTTTATAGTGTATAATTAAAAGGTGAAATAAATAGATTTATAGAAATAACTTAATATAAATAAAAACTAATGGGGGAATTATATGAAAATAAATATTGATAAGTACCTTATGGTTATTGCTTCTGTATTTTGGGCAGGAGCCTTTATTGCAGGAAAATTCTCTATAGGGGAGTTTCCTGTATTCTCACTTACTTTTTTTAGATTTTTATTTGCCACTATACTAATATTTGCAATAATGATAAAAAAAGAGGAAGATTGGAAAATAAGTAAAAATGATTTACCTACATTTATAGCACTTGGAATTATTGGAATGGTAGGATACCATATATTTTTCTTTTCAGCACTTAAATATACAACTGCTACTAATTCTTCATTAATAAATGCTACTAATCCTATAATAACAACTATTTTGGCAATAATATTTTTAAAGGAGCATATAAAAGCTAGAAATGTATTATCCATATTAATATCATTTTTTGGAGTAATACTTATAATAACTAATGGAGATTTTAGTATATTATTAAACTTTAAGTTAAACTCTGGAGATTTACTTATGATAATAGCTGCTATATGTTGGGCATCTTATGCTGTTATTTCAAAAAAGGCATCAGTAAATTATAGCCCTATAAAAATAACTAGCTATGCGTTTTTAGTTTGTGTAATAGTTTTAATACCATTTGTTGTAATGGAAAAACCTTGGGTTTATATACCTAATACAACAGCAACAGGATGGATATCTGTAATTTATATGTCTGTATTTGCATCTGTTGGCGGATACCTAATTCAACAAATCTCAATTAAAAAAATAGGACCAAGTAAAACATCTTTATACATAAATTTAGTTCCTGTATTTTCTATGATATTGGCATTTTTAATACTAAAGGAAAATATAAGTTTTATAAAAATATTTGCTGGACTATTTATAGCAACAGGAGTGTTTTTAAATGGTAGATCTGACAAAAAAGTTAATAATGAAGAAATAGAAATGAACGAATAGTAATAGACATAATTTTGGAGGTGTATGTTTTGAAAGAAATGATTAAAGAATTTAGAGATTTTGCTGTTAAAGGCAATGTTATTGATTTGGCAGTAGGGGTTATAATAGGTGGAGCATTTGGTAAAATTGTAACAAGTCTTGTAAATGATATTATAATGCCTTTAGTAGGTATAATAATAGGTAAAGTTAGTTTTGCAGATCTAAAAATAGTTGTAACTCCAGCATCTGCAAATAACAATGAGTTAGCTATTTACTATGGTAAATTTATACAAACTACTTTTGACTTTTTAATTATTGCATTCTGTATATTTCTATTTATTAAAGTATTAAGCAAGTTAAAGCAGAAAAAAGAAGCAGAAGAGGTTGTGACAGTGGAATCAGCACCAAAAACTGAACTTCTTCTTGCAGAAATTAGAGATTTATTAAAGGAAAATAAATAAAGATAAATAAAGATAAATAAAGATAAATAAAGATAAATAAAGATAAATAAATAAGCCTTCTTACTAAGAGTAAGAAGGCTTATTTTTAGTTAAACCTTCGATTTCATTGTATTTAATAAATAAATTATCAAACTCTATTTTAGCATTTAATGCTAGAGATTTCTTTTATATTATTTCATAAACTTGGTAATAATCTTATATAGCACTATATATTAATTTTAGATGAATTCAAGGAGGAATATTTGTGAAAAAAAGATTATTGCCAATTATCATATCTATAAGTGTGATTATAACTATGCTAACAGGATGTACTTACAATGCTCAGGATAACGTGACTTTATTAAAGGAAGAAAATAAACAGCCTGAAGTAGTATCGTTGCCAGTGTATACAATAAATGAAGATAATTATCAAATAATAGAGGTAGAAGATTATATACAGATATATACAAATACATCTATGGAAGAAAAATTAAAGTCTATAGCAGATTATTTATCTAAATCATATTTTGCAAGCCTCCCTATTGAAGTTGTTAAGATAGAAGATAATATAGCTTTCATAAATTTAAAAGAAGATGTTAATAATAAATCTAGTTGGTCAACTTATTATTTCCAAGGCTCCTATGGTGGTAGACAAACAGCAACTAAGTTAATTGAGACGTTTTTGCAAAGAAATTACAAAGAAGGATGGATTAAAGGAGTTAAATTTATGTATAACGACCAAGCTGATTGGGGATTTGAACATTTAGGAGACGATTTCTCGGAAATACATTATAGGTAAGTTATATTTAACACCTTAGATTTACTATATAATTGTATGGAAAAGTAAGTAAATGAATATAATTTTAAGGTATACGTTTTAAATAAAAGGAGGATTCTTATGAAAAGTTTGAAAGGTACAAAAACATTAGAGAATTTAATGAAAGGTTTTGCTGGAGAATCACAAGCTAGAAATAGGTATACTATGTATTCAAAAATTGCTTCAGATGAAGGATATGAACAAATATCTGAAGTATTTAAATTAACAGCTGAAAATGAGAGAGCTCATGCACAGGTATTCTTTAATCACTTAAAAGATGGATTAGAAGGAGAAGAATTTCCTTATAATGTAGATATACAAGGTGGATATCCTGTTGGTATAGGGACTACAGTACAGAATTTGCAATATGCAGCTAAAGGAGAACATGAAGAGCATTCAGATGTATATCCATCATTTGCAAAGATAGCAGAAGAAGAAGGATTTAAAGCAATAGCAGCTTCTTTCAAAATGATAGGAGTTATAGAAGCTCATCATGAACAAAGATTTTCAGAATTAGCTAATAATGTAGAAAATAAATCAGTATTTACAAGAGATGAAAAAGAAGAGTGGATATGTAGAATATGTGGTTATATACATACTGGAGAAAGTGCTCCTCTAATATGCCCTGTATGCAAAGCTACACAAGCTTATTTTGAAATATTTAGTGAAGAATTTTAATATTTAAGAAAAAAGTAGGCATGATTATGCCTACTTTTTTGCTAAATAGCTTTATCTAACTGTAGTAAGAATTCTTTCAAAGCTTTGCTTAGTTGGTCTGGACATGATGTAGATTTAGATCCACATGTTATACCACTACATTTATTTATTACACTTTCTACCGTTTCACCTTCAACCAATTTTTTCATCCCTAATAAATTACCAGGACATCCGCCTATAAATTGAACTTCTTCTATTATTTTATTTTCATTTATTTCAAATATTATTTCTTTACAACAAGTATCCGTTGTTTTGTATGACATTTTCATTATTATATATTTCCTTTCTAACTTATTTTGTAATAATTGTAATAACTACAATTACAGAGTAAATTATAAGGACTATATGGTAAAATGTCAATAATATCTTTGTAATTAAAAAAGAAGCTGAGTATAACTCAGCTTGTAATACTTATTGCATTGAATTCATTTGATTCATTTGATTCATAGCGGAATTAGTAGCTTGCTTAGCCATTTGTTGTGTTGCAACTAACATAGCAGCACTTGAAATTAACTTTGCAGGATGTTTTACTGCATATTTAGCTAAAGGTTTAGCCATTTGTCTAGTTGTAGTATTCATCATAGTTGCAGCAGTTAGAACTGCAGTAGCAGCTAACATAGGGTGTTGTTTAACATAGTTCATAGTATTTTGAACAGCTGAACTCACATTTGAATATGCATTATTTACTATATCTTCAGCCTCTTCTATAACATCTTTGTTCATTATATCTTCTGCTAGATTCTCTGCTTTATTTACAGTATTATGAACAGCATTTTTAGCAGAATGGATCATATTAGTTGCTGCATTATCTGCTTTACTTACTGCATCCTTAGCCATGTTTTGACCTTTATGAACAACATTTTCTGCCTTATTTTCATAATTATTAAGTTGTTCATTCATATTATATTTATTTTCCATTGTGATACCTCCTAAATATTGTTGTTTTAGATATCCATTGTCTTTATTTTATTTCATAATTTTATCTTATTTCTATGTTGTGTAATTAAAGAAATAATATAGTATGTAAAAAATTATAGTAAACCCAACTTATGGATATAGAAAAGTTAAATGGAAATTTTTTGTAAAATAATATATAATTTACATAACATAATAAGTATGTAAAAAGGGGAAAAATTATGGAAAAAAAATTAAATGTAGCAATAGTAGGTTTTGGTTCTTCTGGTCAAATTTTCCATGGACCTATGTTAAACAGTTTACCTTATTTTAATCTTTCAAAAATATTAACTTCAAACTCAAATACAAAAGAATTAATCTTAAAATCTTATCCCAAAATAAATATAGTAGATAATATAGAAGAGATATTAAATGATCAAAATATAGATTTGGTTTTTGTATGTACACCAAATAAATATCATTATGAATTAGCAAAGCAGATATTAATGGCAGATAAGAATGTAATTGTAGAAAAGCCATTTACTGTAACATCACAGCAAGCTGACGAATTGATACAACTATCCAAAGAAAAAAATAAAGTTCTTAGTGTATATCAAAATAGAAGATGGGATAGTGACTTCTTAACAGTCCAAAAAGTAATAAACAACAGGTTATTAGGAGATATAGTTGAATATGAAGCTCATTTTGATAGATATAGAAATTTTATAAAAGATAATTGGAGAGAAAAAAACACAGATGGATCTGGAATATTATACGATTTAGGAAGTCATCTTATAGACCAAGCATTAGTAGCATTTGGACTTCCTAATGAAGTATATGCTGATATTAGAAAACAAAGAAAAGAAGCTCAGGCTGATGAAAATTTTGAAATAATATTAGGATATGATAATCTAAAAGTTACATTAAAGGCTGGTATGCTTGTAAGAGGAAAATTACCTAGATATATATTATTAGGTAGCAATGGATCTTTTATAAAGTATGGAATTGACAATCAAGAAGATTTATTAAAGCAAGGATATACACCTAAAAACTTAGACACCTTTGGTCAAGAATTAGAGGACACATGGGGAGAATTAGACTGTGATATTAATGGAATTCATTTTGTTGGAAAAATAGAAAGTGAAAAAGGAAATTACAAAGCTTTTTATGAAAATATATATAAAGCTATATTGGGAGAAGAAGATCTAGAGGTAGACCCTAAACAATCTAGAGATGTTATACGTATTATAGAACTTTGTATGAGAAGTTCTATAGAAAATAAAGCTATTTTGTTGTAACCACTAAGCATGTACTTCATATATTAATAGTAGGCAAGCACCTATAGCTTGACTAAGTTAATATGACAGCGAAGGGGTTATGATATGAAGAAGAAAAAAGTTAAAGCTAATTATTGCGATAATGGCGTTAAGGGAAATTACTATAATAATTGCGAATGTAAGCCTGCACCAATAGTTATGGGAGTAGAACAATGTGAAGATTTAGCTGCTAAAGCTGAAGAGTTATTCTGTAAAGCTAAGGAAGCTGAAGTTTTAGCAGCTGAAGCTTTTGATAAGGCTAAAAAATTTGACGATAAAGCTAAAGTACTAGGGGCACAAGCTAATGCATTAGAAAAAGAAGCTATGTGCAATGAAGTAAAAGCTGAAGAATATCTTGAGAAAGCTAGACAATTAAAATGTGCAGCTAAAGAATTAGCTGAAAAAGCTAAATGTCTGTTTGAAGAAGCACAGGCTGTAAGAGCTGAAGCTGAAAAAGCATGTGAAAAAGCTAAATGTTTATTTGAAAAAGCTAAAGATTTAAATGAACAGGCTAAGGATTTATTCGACGAAGCTAAATGCCTTGACGAAAAAGCTAAGGATTGTTTTGATGAAGCATTAGTTAAAGCTAATGAATTTAAAGATAAAGCTAAAAAATGTGAATATATGATGATGGAATGTGGCAAAAAGGCTAAAGAATGTAAAGATAAAGTTCTTGGTATAGAAGATTACAAAATTGAATGTGATGAAGTTTTAGGAGTAGAAGATCATTGTGGATGTCATAAAAATCATTATAATGATTATCCAGGAGTAATGGGAGCAGAATATAACGAGTGTGGATGTAATCATCATAATGATTATCCAGGAGTAATGGGAGTAGAATATAATAAATGTGATTATAAAGATGTAATGGGAGCAGAAACTGAATGTCCTGATACAATGATATGTCCTTGTAATGGATATGGATATGTACAACCAATGTACAACTTAGCACCAATGCATTATATGGGTGAAATGAATAAAAAATATCCAACATGTGGTAATGGCAATGGCTATATGCCAATGAGTATGCCGATGACAATGCCAATGAATATGGATATGGATGAAATGAACCATATGATGAACTGCTACTATATGTGGATGTATCAAAATATGATGATGCAAAATATGATGAAAAAGTAATTTATGAAAAGACTAGGATAAAATCCTAGTCTTTTTAATTTCTTATTATTATAGCGCCTCAAAAAACATATATATAATATATGATACATATACGGAAGGGGATGATAAAGTGATACCTAGATACATAGCGCCTACTACAACAAAGTATTTCATAGCTTATACAGGGGATATAGAAACAGGACTTTCTAATCTTGGAGTTAACCATAGATTTGTTAGGTTAAGTACCAAGGTAGGTATACTTTATACTGAAACAGAAGTGAGCCTTAGGGATTTACTGCAAATAACACAGATAGACTTTGTAGATTCCGATGTGCCTATGGCTTTACTTGCAGAAAGACAAGAAACTCCAGTTACA